>JASLIG010000108.1 GCA_030152805.1 Solirubrobacterales bacterium | reverse complement strand
CAGCAGCTTGCGGCTGTTCGGGCAGGTGCGGGCGTTAGCGTGGATCCTCATCCGGTGTCCTCCTTGTTGGGTGGTGGCTTCGACACCCCCAGCCTTCAAGGAGGCCCGGATGAACAACGTTGTTAGGAACTACATCTAGCTCACGCCCCGGCGGTTGCGGGGCGTTGCCGGCGTCGCGGCAGTCGCTCCCGCCAGCGCGTCGCGGGCGTTTCCGCCGCCCGGGCGCCGAGGTCGAAGTAGAGCAGGGTGCGCCCCAGGGCGACGTATGGGACGAGCAGGGCGAATACGACCGAGCCGATCACGTTGATCCAGAGCAGCGAGAGGTTGGTGAAGATCAGGGCGAAGCCGAGCACCGGGCCGGCGGCGATGCTGAGCAGCCAGAAGAAGCCGAGGGCCCGGACCGCGTGCCACCAGCGCCCGCGCACCAGGTCCGAGCTGCCGCGGAAGGCATCGCGGATGTGCCTGTCCTCGACGAGGATCTCCTGCTGGACGAACTGCCAGCAGACGAACTTGTAGATCGCATAGGGGATGCCGATGACGGTGAGGAAGATCGCCAGCGCCGCAAGCGGCGGCAGCAGCGAGCCAGCGACGACGCGCCAGAAGCGGTGCAGCATCCCGCGCCAGGAGTCGAGGAAGCCCATCCCGCCGGTTTCGACCACCAACCGCACGGCGAAGATCACCACTGCGGCGACGATCGCCCCCGCGATCGGCTGCCCCAGCGATTCGATCGTGTCGGCAAGGGCGAGGTGGGTGCCGGAGCGGCCGGTGGCGCTGTCGACGCCGCGCTGGCCCGCTGCGAGCGCGGCCAGGGCGCGGACCGCGCCGACGAGCACCAGCGCGCTCAGCCCGATCGGCACCATCGTTCGCCAGTGCCGTCCGTAGAGCTGCCGCGCCGCTCGCACCAGCTGGCCGAAGGCACGGCGCCGGCGCAGCTCGGTCAGGTCGACCGGGCCCCACCTGGTCACGCCGACGAAGAGGAGCAACAGCAGGACGGGGACCGCGATCATCGCGATCGCCACCGGTCGGGACCGCGACTCGACGTTGATCACGTCCGAGACGGTTGAGACGGCGCCGCAAAACGCGCCCGACACGGCGGGGCCGGCGAACGAGCCGCCTGGCACGCGGGGGCTCGTCGTCCGCTGCTTTTCCATCCAGGTGAACGGTTCCAGCCACTGCGTCTTCGTCAGCGGGCCGGTCGGTCCGTTGTTGTAGCCCTTCTCCTTCTGGCCCCAGTGACCGAAGTAGGTCAGCCACTTGAAGCGGCCGGTGGTGGTCGGAAAGGTCGGGATCGCCACAGGGTGGACCCGTACTTCGCGCAGCGGCTCGCTGGTGTTGTCGCAGCCGACGCCGGAGCCGTTCTGCCCGTTCTGGACGTAGACGGTCGAGTCGTAGAAGGTCGCGTGCGAGCCGGCGGCCGGGTAGACGACCGGATGCGTCCCTTCCTTCTCCACCTTCGAGTCTTCCCAGTCGGCGCGCTCGCCGCCAGCGTGCTGGAAGAGGATCGTTTCGCTCGGGCCTTCGGCCAGCGCCTCTCGCGGGGTGCTCGCTTCGAAGGCGATCTGCATCCCCTCCCAGTCGCCCTCGTGCAGGTCGTTGAACTGGTTGAAGTACCAGAAGAACCAGTACTGGACCGCCAGCCCCGGCCTGCCGACCTGATGGGCGATGTGGGCGTAGGTGATTGGAGGCGCCTTGCCTTCACGCTCGAGCTGGGCGAAGTCGCGCGCGTAGACGCAGGTGTCGCCAAGCGGATCGCCCGGCAGTTCGAGGTGGTATTCGTCGCCCTTGCCGGCAATGTCGGCAGCGGTCGGCGCGCGCTTGACTAGCTCTTCGTCGCCTCCTTCTTCGACCCGTTTCAGCTCGACCGCTGGGTTGCCGAGCACGGTCGAGACCGCCGTCGGCTCATACTGCTCCGCCGAGGTTTCGCAGGGCGGATCCTGCTCTTCCCGCAGCATCGTGATCGGTGCATAGGTCTCGATCAGGCGCTGAGCGGGGCCGACGGCCGATGCCGAACCGGCTGTCGAGAGGCCGAGCAGCATCAGCGCGACGACCGTGAGGCTGGCGCGGCGGCAGACCACGCGGCCAACGTACCGGCGAGCACCCCCTCGGTGCAACGCATTGTGTGTCAAATAGACGTACTTCGCGTTGCACCGCAAGGGGGAGGCGAGTCTCCCGAGAGGTTGTCCTGAAGGCGAGGATCTCGAATCCTTCCCGTTCGATAATCTCGCCGCGCTCATGCCCGACGTCTTTTGGATCGGCCTCGTCCTCGCCGCCGCGATCTTCCTGATCGGCGTCTTCGCGGGCGCGCGCTCGCGCACGACGGGCCTGCTCACCGGCGCTGCGATCGGCGCCTTCCTCGGCGTGATGCTGGCCTTCCCGCTGCTGGCGATCGGCCTCGCCACCAGCTAGACGGGGCCGCGCCCGCGTAGCCTCGGCCCCGACGGGGTAGGAGAGCGGCTGTACGTTCGCGACAGCAAGGAGCTCCCGCATGGCCGAGTTGACGATTCCCAACCTCACCCTCCACGACGGCGTCGAGATCCCCCAGCTCGGCTTCGGCGTCTTCCAGGTGCCGCCGGTCGAGACGCAGGAGGTGGTGGAGCTGGCGCTCGAGGCGGGCTACCGCCACGTCGACACGGCCGCCGCATACCGCAACGAGGAGGGCGTGGGCGCCGCGATCGAGGCTTCGGCGCTGACCCGCGAGCAGGTCTTCGTCACCACCAAGCTCTGGAACTCCGCCCAGGGCTACGACTCGACCCTGGCGGCCTTCGAGGCGAGCCTCGGTCGGCTCGGTTTCGACTACGTCGACCTCTACCTGATTCACTGGCCGGTGCCGAGCGAGGACCGCTTCGTCGATACCTGGCGTGCCTTCGAACGGATCCACGAGGAAGGCCGGGCCCGCACGATCGGCGTCTCAAACTTCCGCGTCGAGGACCTCGAACGGCTGGAGGCCGAGACCGATACGCGCCCGACGCTCAACCAGATCGAGCTGCACCCGCGCCTGCCGCAGGCAGAGCTGCGCATCTGGCAGGGAGAGCACCAAATCGCCACCGAGGCCTGGAGCCCGCTCGCCCAAGGCGATCTGCTCGACGAGCCGACGATTACCGCGATCGCAGAGCGGCACGGCAAGACGCCGGCGCAGACGATCCTGCGCTGGCACCTGCAGCTCGGCAACATCGTCATCCCGAAGTCGGTGACGCCGGAGCGGATCCGGGAGAACATCGAGCTCTTCGACTTCGAGTTGAGCGAGGATGACCTCCGTGCGATTGACGGACTCGACAACGGGGGACGGATCGGCCCCGACCCGTCGAGCTTCGTTTCGCCCTAGCGCCGCCGCGGCCCCACGGCGGCTGCGTCGCGCCAACGCGGTCGCCGCGACCGCGTTCCTGTTCGGCGGTTCGCTGTTCGCCGTCGGCGCCGCTCTCGCGCAGGCGGGCGTGGACGCCACCGCCTGCGCGACGATCTACCTCGTCGGCGGCGTCTTCTTCAGCACCGGCGGCTACACGTCGGTGCTGCAGGTGATCAACGAGCCCCGGGGCGGGCAGCGCGCGCTTTCCTGGCGCTGGTGGTCGCGCGAGCCCCGCCGGCTGCAGTGGTTGAGCGCCGTCGCCCTCTTCGCCGGCACGCTCGTCTTCGCGATCAACCTGGTCGACTCGTTCATCCAAGACCTCAGCCCCGGCGCCGCGGACCGGCTCGTCTGGTCGCCGGACATGGTCGGCTGCGCGCTCTTCCTCGTCTCGGGCCACCTGGCGATGGCCGGCATCGCGGGCGGCTTCTGGCGGGTCTGGCGCCGCCGCGACCTCGGCTGGTGGATCGTCGCCGTCAACCAGCTTGGCTCCGTCCTCTTCATGGTCTCGGCGGTCGCCTCCTTCGTCCGGCCCTCCTCAGGGGACGCGCTCTCGACCGGCATCGCCAACTGGGGGACGCTGACCGGCGCGCTCTGCTTCGCGGTCGCCGGGCTGATGCAGGAGTTCGAGCACCCGCTCGGCCCGCGCCGGCGTCGCGATCAGGCCTCGGCCGTCTGAGGGCGCCGCACCTGGTGGCGACCCTCGCCGTACATGCGGGTCTCGTAGACGATCATCGCCCAGAGCAGCAGGTTCGCCACCGCCAGGGCGACCAGCGCCGGCACCGCCGTCGCGACCGGGACGAGGATCAGCAGCACGATCGCCAGGCCGAGGCGCTGGCGGTTGATCGAGTGGACGTGGCGGTAGCGGAAGGCGACGAGGCCGAGCAGGTAGACGGCGACGCCGCCGAGCAGGGCGAAGGCGGGAACCGTGTGCAGGTGCTCGTCGAAGTGCCCGATCGTCATCTTCAGGCCGAGGGCGGCGAGCACGATGCCCGCCACCATCAGCAGGTGCACGTAGGAGTAGGAGTCGCGGGCCATCTCGTTCTGCACGCGACCCTCGTCGGCCTCGATCAGGCGGCGCGCGGAGACGATCGCGACGATGTCGAAGTAGACCCACCACATCGCCGCGGTGAGCGCGACGCCGAGCACCGCAGCGGTGCCGATGCCGAGGTCGAGCGTGTGCGAGGCGCCGACGCCGATCGCGACGATCGACTCGCCGAGGGCGATGATCACGATCAGGCCGTGGCGCTCGGCGAAGTGGCCTGGGACCAACTTCCAGCCCTCCGAGCCGAAGAAGTAGGGGCCGCCCATGTCGAGGAAGAGGGCGAGCGCCCAGAGCGCGCCCTGGGCGAGCCCGTCGAAGAGCGAGGCGGTGGCGAGCAGGGTCACCGCGATCAGCGTGCTCACCGCCAGGCCCAGCACCGAGTGGCGCAGCCCGTCGTCCTCGGGGCTGGCCAGCATGAAGAGGCCGATGTGAGCGGTCCGCACGGCGCCGTAGATCAGCGCGAAGGCCAGGGCGAGGCTGCCGAAAGCGTCGGGCACGCAGAGCGAGACGAGCAGCAGCGCCGCCATCGCACCGATCATGATCAGCCGCACCGCCCCCTCCTCGGGGTCGATGACGCTGGTCAGCCAGGAGTAGCCGGTCCAGGCCCACCAGAGCATGCCGAGTACGAGCAGCCCCTGGGCGATGCCCGACCAGGTCGGGTGGTGGGACATCAGGGCGGTGCATTGGGTGATCGCCAGCACGAAGACGAGGTCGAAGAAGAGCTCCAGCGGCGTCACCCGCTCGCCTTCGCGCAGGGTTGCGCTCAGTCGGGAGGAGCGCGTTTCCTCGGCGGCAGCCATCGCCGCCATCTTCTCAAGCGGGCCTGGCTGGCTCGGTGTCTTCGGCTTGGTAGCGCTCGAGCAGGGCCTGCTCCTCCTCCTTCTTCGGGAAGAGGAAGAAGACGAGGGCGCCGCCGAGCAGGACGGCGACGATCCCCGCCGTGTAGGCCCAGGCGTCTCCCTGCAGGAAGGATGCCTTCGCCGCGGCGATGATCTGCTCGGTGTGGCGCGGGTACTGGGAGGCGAGGTCGGCGGCGCTGGAGAACGACTTGGTCAGCTCGCCTTCGACGTTCTCGGTGACCTTGGCCGATTCGCCGGAGGAGGCGATCGCAGCGCTGGCCGCGGCGGCGTAGCCGGCGGTGAGCAGCGCGCCGAAGATCGACTGCATGATCGCCCCGCCGAGGTCGCGCTGCAGGTCTGCCGTCCCCGAAGCCATCCCGGCGCGCTTGACCGGCACCGAGCCGGTTAGCGAGTGCGAGGCTGGGGTGCCGGCGAAGCCGACCCCGATGCCGATGAAGGCGTAGCCGAGGCCCACCTTCCAGTATTCGATGTTGTCTTTCCAGAGCAGCAGCATGGTGAGGAAGCCGAGCACGCAGAAGACGTAGCCGACCAGCAGCGTGAAGCGGGCGCCGCGCGCCTCGACCAGCTTCGCCGAGCGCGGGGCGACGATGACCATCAGCACGGCGGCGGGCAGGATTGCCAGGCCCGAGTCGAGGGTCGAGTAGTCGAGCACGTTCTGGAGGAACTGCTGGCCGATGAACATCGCCCCCATCAGCGAGCCGAAGACGATGATCCCGGCGCAGGCCGCCACCCAGAAGACCCGCCGCTTGGCGACCTCGAGGTCATAGAGGGGGGAGGGCGCGCGACGCTGGCGCAGGACGAAGGCGGCGGTCGCGGCCAGGGCGACGAGGCCGAGTCCGATCGCCAGCGCGCCCTTGCCCGGGACAGGCGCCAGGTTGATCCCCAGCACCAGGGCCGCGACCAGGAGGACGGAGAGGATGCCGCCGAGGTTGTCGACCGGCTCGGTGTTCTCGTTGACGTGGGCGGGGACGTAGCGCCAGGCCAGGAACAGGGCCAGCGCCGCCAGCGGCAGGGTGACGAGGAAGACCGAGCCCCAGTCGAACTGCTCCAACAGCGCCCCGGAGAGCAGCGGCCCGAGCGAGGCGATGGCGCCGCCGATCGCCGACCAGAGCGCGATCGAGCGGGTGCGGTCGTTGCCCGACCACAGCGCCGTGATCAGCGCCAGCGTGGTCGGGAAGGCCATGCCCGCCGCGACCCCACCGAGCACGCGGGCGACGAAGAGAACCTCGTCGGAAGGGGCGAAGCCGGCCAGCAGCGAGGCCGGGATCGAGAGCCCCATCCCCAGCAGCAGCATCATCTTGCGCCCGTAGCGGTCGCCGAGCGCCCCCAGGTAGAGGACCGAGGTCGCCAGCCCCAGCGAGTAGCCGACAGCGATCAGGTTGAGCGTCGTCTGGCCGGAGCCGAAGGCCTTGCCGATGTCGGGCAGGGCGACATTGGCGACAGCCAGGTTGAGGTTGGCCACCGCGGCGACGAGGATCAGCGCGGCGAGGACGAGCCCGGCGCGCTTGGGGCTGCTCGACTCCATCGCGCCCCAACCTACCCCAGCCGGCCGCTGCGGAGGCGTGTCTGACC
>JASLIG010000080.1 GCA_030152805.1 Solirubrobacterales bacterium | reverse complement strand
AAGGCCTTCACCCAGATGGACGAGGGGGGCGGCGAGGAGTTGATCAACACCGCCCACGCACTGCTGCGCGACTTCGGCCAGGCCCCGGTGGCGACGATCGCCGCCGTCAACGCGATCGCCTTCGGCGGCGGCTGCGAGGTGGCGATGGCCTGCGACGTGCGGATCGGCGCCGAGGCGGCCGTCTTCGGCCAGCCCGAGATCAAGCTGGGGATCATCCCCGGCTTCGGCGGCACCCAGCGCCTGCCGCGCCTCGTCGGCCCCAACAAGGCTCTGGAGATGAATCTCATCGGCGATGCGATCCTCGCCGGCGAGGCGCTCGAAGCCGGCCTCGCCAACCGCGTCGTCCCCGATCACGAGCTGTTCGAAACCGCCCTGATGTGGGGCCGCAAGCTGGCCGCCCAGGCGCCGCTGGCGATCGAACAGATCAAGCACGTCTCGCACGCCGGCGACCTCGACGAGGGGATCGAGGCAGAGAAGCAGGGCTTCGCCACCGCCTTCCGCAGCGAGGACGCCAAGGAGGGCATCGGCGCCTTCCTCGCCAAGCGCACGCCGAAGTGGAGCGGCAGGTAGCCACGGCGACGGCAAGCGTGGAGCGACTTGCAGGGCTCCTACGCGAGTCGGGCTGCACGGTTGCGTTGACGGGGGCAGGGATCTCGGTTCCATCCGGCATCCCTGACTTCCGCACCCCCGAGACCGGTCTCTGGGCGAACGTCGACCCGATGGAGGTGGCCCACATCGACGTCTTCGAGCGCGACCCGGCCCGCTTCTGGTCCTATTACCGGCCGCGCTTTCAGTCGCTTGGCGACAAGCGGCCGAACGCGGCGCACGAGGCGCTTGCCGAGCTGGAGCGGCGTGGCCTGATCGAGGGCGTGATCACGCAGAACATCGATCGTCTGCATGGCGCTGCCGGCTCCCGCGAAGTGGTCGAGGTACACGGATCGATCGAGACCTCCTCCTGCCGCCGCTGCGCGACGTCGTACGGCATCGAGGAGGTGGATGGCCTCTTCGACGCGGACGGCGTGGCGATCTGCGCCGCATGCGCCGGGCCGGTCAAGCCCGACGTCGTCCTCTTCGGCGAGCTGCTGCCCGAGGCGGCGATGGCGCGGGCGCAGGAGCTGGCCGGGGGTGCCGAGCTGATGCTCTGCGTCGGCTCCTCGCTCGCCGTCTACCCGGTGGCTGGCCTGCCGGGCCTGACGCTCGAACGCGGCGGTCGGTTGGCGATCATCACGAAGGGCCCGACGCCCTATGACGACGATGCCGTCGTCAAGCTTGGAGGCGAGGTCGACGCTGAGCTGAACGCCCTGATTGCCGCGCTCGGTTAGTCCGAGCCGGCAGCGTTCGGCGCGGCGAGTGGGCGGATGCTCTGTTCGCTGCAGCTAGCGGCGATCGCTAGAAACTGGGGCTCGTCGTGGCCCACGCTTCGGGCGCAGAGCTCCCTCGCCTCCGCGCCGCAAGCCTGGATCAGCTCGGCGCCAGTGCGCCCGGCGACGGAGGCGCGGATGCAGCCGGGTGCCGGTGGTGGCTGGCTGTCTCCGGCGGTGGCGAGAATCAGCGCCGCCAGGGTGATGAAGGTCACCGCAACGCCGATTATGACGACGTTTCGCTCCCGCTTCGTCAGCCGCCGCAGGGGCGTGTTGACACGTTTGAAGTGTCCTTCGAGCGGCATCACGTCGCAGATTACTGGCTCATCTTGGGATCGGAACCGCCAATCTGGCGAACCTTTTGGCCCGATCTTTAGACAGCTGTACGAGGTGGGGGAGGCGTTGCGACGGCAGGCTTACGGCAATTCATTGGGCGCTTTGTGCCGGCGGCAGCATCGTTCTTGATCGGCGGCCCTCGAAAAGAAAGGAAACACCGGATCTATGGAATGGTTGAGCGAAGGCGCCAACTCATGGCAGCTCACCGCCGCGACCCTGGTCGGTCTGATGAGCATCCCGGGGCTGGTCGTTCTCTACGGCGGCGTGATGCAGAAGCGCTGGTCGGTGAACTCGATGATGATGGCCTTTGTCGCCTTCGCGATCGTGCTCATCCTCTGGTGCTTGTTCGCATTCAAGATGGCGTTTGGCACCCCGATGCACATATTTGGGGCCGACGGCGGCAGTTTCTTCGCCAATATGTGGGGCCATCCAGGCTCGATCCTGAGCAGCGCCAGCGAGCTCGGGCACGGCCACATCCCTCTGCTGCCGGTGGTATCCGAAGAAATCGAATTCCCGCAGTCGACGCTCGCCTACTTCCAGATCGTCTTCGCCGCGATCACACCGATTCTGATGTTGGGCTCCGTGCTCGGGCGGATCAACTTCAAGGCATGGATCCCCTTCGTCGCACTCTGGACCGTGTTCTGTTACACGATCAACGCTTTCCTGATCTGGGGTGGCGGCTTCTTCGCTCAGCACGGAGCGGTTGACTTCTCCGGTGGCTACGTAATCCACCTCGCTGCCGGCGTTTCCGGGTTCGTGGCCGCGGCGGTAATCGGGCCGCGCCTACAGCGCGATCGAGAGGTCGACGCACCCAACAACCTGGCGATGGTCGCTGTTGGCGCCGGCCTCCTGTGGATGGGATGGAACGGTTTCAACGGTGGTGACTGGTACTCGGCCGGCACGATTGCCTCCGCCGCCGTGCTCAACACCAACCTCTGCACCGCGGTCGCCTTCTTGGTCTGGGTCGCATGGGACTACGCCACCGGGCGCAAGCCGAGCCTGATTGGCAGCGTCAACGGCATGATCGTCGGCCTCGTCGCGATCACTCCTGGCGCCGGTTTCGTCAACGGCTGGGGCGCGATCATCATCGGTGTCGTGGCCAGCACGCTCGTCTATTTCGCCCTCAACTACCTGAGCAGGGTGAGGCCATTCCGCAACGTAGACGACACTCTCGGCGTCGTCTACACCCACGCCTTCGCCGGCGTCGCCGGTGGCCTCCTGGTCGGAATCTTCGCCAACAACGCGATGGCGGAAACCACCCTCGCGGGCACGATCTCCGGCGGCGGCCTGCACCTGCTCGGTTGGCAGGCACTGACCGCCCTGTGGGTCATCGTCTTCAGCGCGATCATGACCTTCATCCTGCTCAAGCTGGTGGGACTGTTCGTGCCGCTGCGGATGAGCGAGGCCGAAATGGAGGAAGGCGACATCGCCGTCCACGGCCACGAGGTCTATCCGTCGGACGTGCCATCACTCGGCTACCCCGACGGTGTCAGCAGCGCCGCTCCCGCGACTCCGGCGGGCGGGCTCTAACAGACGGCTGGGTCGCCCTGGCGGGCCCAGAAACGAAGAGACAGGAACCGCCCCCGCACTCTCCCGGGGGCGGTTCCATTTTTGGGCTCGTTTACGCGGCGCCGTCGCCGTGCGAGCGGGCGACCTCGCGCAGGGTGTCGAGCAGGGTTGCCACGGCCGGGGTCACGGGGGCCCCGCGGCGTGTCGCGGCGAAGACCTTGCGTACGGGGCTGCGCGGATGCAGGGCGCGGACGCGGATGTCGCCGCGCACGGCTGAGAGGGCGAGCTGGGGGATCAGGCCGACCCCCACGCCGGCCGCGACCAGGCCCTGGATCGTCTGGTAGTCGTCGCTCTCGAAGGAGACGCGGGGCTCGAAGCCGGCCGCATGGCAGGAGCGCACGACGTGGCGGGCGCAGGGGCCGGAGCCCGACGTCTGTACCCAGGACTCCTCGCGCAGATCCTCGAGGCGGACCTGTCGCCGCCGCGCGAGCGGGTGGCTCGCCGGCAGGGCGAGGTGAAGCGGGTCCTCGAGCAGCTCGAAGCGGCGGATGCCGGCACCGAGTCGCTCGCCCACCCCCTCGAATTCGTAGAGCAGAGCGAGGTCGAACTCACCGGCGCGCAGGCGCGGCGCGATCCCGTCCGGCTCGCCCTCGGCGAGCATGACCTCGACGCCCGGGTGCCCGGCGCTGAAGGCGGCGATCGCCTGCGGCACCAGCGTCGCGCCGGCGCTGGGGAAGGAGGCGATGCGCAGCCTGCCAGCCCGGCCACCGGCGATCGCCGCCAGCTCGGTCTCGGCCGCTTCCATGCGGCCGAGGATGCCCTCGGCGTGGGTGACGAGGGCGGCGCCCGCGGCTGTCGCCCGCACGCCGCCGCGGTCGCGCTCGACGAGTGTTGTCCCAACCTCGCTCTCGAGGGTCGCGATCGCCTGGGAGACCGCGGACTGGGAGTAGGAGAGAACGTCGGCTGCGGCGGAGAAGGAGCCGCTTTTCACAACCTCCCTGAGCACGTTTAGGCGGCTCGCATTCAGCATAAGGAAAGCTTATTGAATATATAGGCATTAACAGTTGTGATGATTCAAGGGGAGTGCCAGGATCGGGTCGAACTTCAGCCTGACCGCGATTCAGCAAGGAGATCCCGATGGCAACTCGCATCATCGTTTCCTACGACGACACCGACAACGACCGCGACGCGCTCGCGCTCGGGCGCCTGCTCGCCTTCTCGGGCGCCGACCTCTCGCTCGCCTACGTCCGCCACTCCCAGGGTGGGGCGCTGGAGGAGAAGGAGGCCGACGACCTGCTCGCCCGCGGCGCCGAATCGGTTGGAGCGCCGGACATGCCTCGCCACGTCGTGGTCAACCCCGGCACCAGCGTCGGCCTCGCCGAACTGGCCGAGCGCGAGAACGCCGACGTGATCGTCTTCGGCTCCGAGTACCGCACCGCGCCGGGCACGGTCAAGCCGGGCATTCCGGCCCACAAGCTGCTGCTCGGCGGCCCTGCGGCGATCGCCGTCGCCCCCGCCGGCCTGCGCGACAACCCGTCGGTCAGCATCAACACGATCGGCGTCATCGACGAAGGCGACCCGCCGGCTCGCCAGACCGCCGAGAGCCTTGCGGCGGCGCTTGGCGCCACGGTGGCGGAGCGCGCCGGCGGCGGTCACATCGACCTGCTCGTCGTCGGCTCCCGCCCGGAGTCGCCCGCCGGCAAGGTGACGCTCAGCGCCGCCAGCGACTACGCGGTCGAGACCGCGAGCTTCCCGGTGCTCGTCGTCCCCCGCGGTCGTCCGGTGGAGTTCGCGCCGCTCTCGCCCGAGCCGCCGAGCGACCCGGACGAGTCCACGGGTCCGGCTGAGCCGGTCTCCGCTTAGGGCTCTCGCTTGACCACGAGGATCACGGCCGCGACCTCCGGGTCGCGGCGGTCGATCCGTTTGCGCGCGTCGGCCCAGGTGACCGGCGTCGCTTCCTGACCGTCGAGCATGCGGACGACCGAGCCCACCGGGTCCTCGCTCTCGACGACGAAGGCGTCGGGCTGCTTCGGCGGCGGCGCCGAAGCCAGCTCACGCTTGGTCACGTTCTCAGAAGCGCGCTCGGCGTTCGCCCAGCCCTGACCGAAGGAGAGGTCCGGGCCACTGAGATGCGGTCCCTCGAGGATCTTCAGCTCGCTTTCGGCGGGTTGCCACTCCTGTTCGCCTAGCTCGATCGGCAGGTCCTCCAGCCATGGGGCGATGACCTGCGCCAGCATCTGCTCGCGGCCGAGGTTGAAGGCGCGGGCGTGCTGCAGGCCGTTGCTGAGCTCGACGTGGAAAGGCACTGAACAACCATATGCTCCGGGTGATGGAGACGTCCTCGCCCGACGCCGTCGTCTTCGACAACGACGGCCTCCTGCTCGACACCGAGTCGGTCTGGACCCGAGCCGAGCAGGATCTCTTCGAGCGCCGCGAGATCGAGTTCACCCCCGCGAACAAGCGCGAGCTGGTCGGCACCTCGGCCGAGATCGCGGGGGGGATCCTCGAACGTCGCCTGGGCGAGCCTGGGCGGGCGCCGCAGCTGATCGAGGAGCTCAACGAGCTGGTCGTCGCCGAGCTGGAGCACGGGGTGGAGGCGATGGTCGGCGCCCGCGAGCTGCTGGGCGATCTCAGGCGACGCGGGACGCCGATTGGACTCGTCTCCAACTCGCCGCTGGTCTTCGTGCAACGCTCGCTGGAAATAGTTGGCTTCTCGGACCATTTCGACGTCGTCATCAGCGCCCACGAAGTGGCGGCGCCGAAGCCGGCGCCGGACCCCTATCTGGAGGCCTGCCGTCGCCTCGGCGTCGAGGCCGGACCCAACGTGATCGCGCTCGAGGACTCGCCCACGGGCGTCGCCGCGGCTCGTGCAGCCGGGCTCACGGTGATTGGCGTCCCCTCGCTCGACGGTATCGAACTGGCCGAGGCGCACGAGATCGCCGAGTCGCTGCTCGACGCCGTGGTTGCTCGCCGTCTCTCGCTCAGCCGCTGAGGACGCGGCGGCGGCGTAGGACGCGCTCGCAGATGGCGAGCAGATCCCGGACCGAGGTGAGCTGCTCAGCGCTGAGATCGCCTTGGAGGGCGGCGTTGGCCAGTTCGCCAGCCTCCTGGCGGCGCGACTCGATTGCCGCCATGTCCTCCTCGTGGCCTGGGTCGCTGAGCGCGCCGCGCAGCTCGATCAGCAGCGCCTCCAGCCCCACTCGCAGTTGCAGGGCCGCCTCGCGCTGGCGGTCGGCGTCCAGGTCCAGCCGGGCGCGGAGCAGCAGCGTCTCGCAGGTATCCAGCCGCTCGCGGCCACCGAGGACCCCGGCGAGGCGCTGCTGTGGGAGCAGCTCTTCGTCACGACGCCGGCGCCTCGAGGTACTGCCCCCGGCGGGGTCGATTTGGCGCGCCTCCGTGAAGGCGCCGTCGGCGACCTCCTCGCCGCTGCCGTAGCCGATCCGCACCGTCACCGCCCTCGCTGCTGTCAGCGAGTGCGCGTGCGGGTCGCCGCTGGCGACGGCGCTGGCGTGAAGGGCCCGGTTGATCACCCCGATGCCCTGCTCGAGCAGGAGGTCCTCCGCGTCCTCGGCGGCGACGGAGCGTTCCAACCAGGCGCTGGCGGCCTCCTCGCGCTCAAACGGTTCGAAGGCGCGCACGACCGTCGCCATGGTCAGGGGGAGCTCCCCTGCGGGCTGGCCTTCCTTTGCCTCTCGTGGCCGGCGGCGCCGGCGCCTGCTTGGCGGTGGCGCGCCGTGGGTCTCGATGACCAGGACCTGCTCGCCCTCCCCGTCACGCACGACGTAGCGCCCGTCGGCGACGGCGAGCGTGCCGGCGAACTCGAACTGCGTGAATCCGAAGAGGCGGGTCAAAGACCCAATTCTGCTGCAGGGATCAGTCGGCGGCGCCCTGGCCGCCCTTTGCCTTGCCGCCCGCGCTCTTGTCCGGGACCGAGTAGGGCGAAGGCGTCGTCGCCACCTGCGGATTCTCGATTTCGCCGAGGCGGTGGGTCAGGCGCTGCCACTGGTCGGGTTTGAGCAGTGCGTTGAACTGCTGGTCGAACGGTCCGCTGAGCGGGCGGTAGCCGACGTGGACGTGGTCATAATGATCGGCCAGAGCGAAGCTCGTTTCGCCGGGCAGGTCCTCGAGCGAGATCACCTGGTGCGGGTGCATCGTGCCCTGCAGCTGGAGTACCGTGCGGATCAGCTCGTCGGTGAGCGTTCCGGGCCCCTGGTGGCCGGTGACTGGGACCCCGTTGATCACCGGGATGTCGACCGCATCGCCGGTCGAGTGCTCGGAGACGTAGCCGGAGGCGGTCATGACGCTGTGCCCGCACTCCAGCGAGGTGATCGTCAGCTCGTAGCCCTTGGAGACCAGGTACTCGAGCATCGCTAGGACGCGCCGGTCGATCCTGCCGGTGGCGATGTCCTGGCGGCCGCATTCGTAGATGTCGAGCGCTTTGTCGGCCAGGACCCGTTTCTCCAGCTCCTCCTTGGAGAGCAGGAGCACGCCGGCGCCGCTGAGGTCGTGGGCGAGCGGGTTCTTGCCGCTGGCGCGGTAGATCGCCGTCGCCTCGAGCAGCTTCCAGCCGTCGAGGATTGGCTTCGGGTCGATCTCCGGGGCTCCCCGACCGGCTGGCCGGATCGAGAAGTTGACGTGCGGATCGATGCCGTCTTCGGAAGCGCCGATGCGGGCCAGCACCGTGCCAGCTATAACCTTCGACCCGACCTTTAGGGTTCCGTCGTTGACGGTAGTCGGACTGTCGACTTCCGTCGCTTCGCCCATCTGTCGGTCCTCGGCGCTGCGATTGGGCAGGGCATAGAGGCGGGGCCGCAGGTTCTCGCTTTCGCGCGGCAGCCTTCGCTCCTTGCCGGTCGGCATTACCACGCTGCGCTTGTTCCGCACGAGCTGGCCGAGCTGCGCGTAGGTGTAGCGGTTGCCGTAGGCGTCCTGGAGAACGACGTACTTGCCGAGTTGGGGCGAGTTGCCCAGCTTCTCGATCACGCCGTCGTTGACGGCGACCACGGGGGCGCCTTCGGCGGCGAAGATGTTGATCCCGCGGCGGGTCGGCGAAGAGGAGATCACTTCCGAGGCGCCCCCGTACGCCTCCTCGGAACCCGGCGCGGAATGCTTCAGCGCTTCGCGGGCGGAGAGGTCGTCGGCGTAGCTGGCGTCGGCGGCGACGGGGAAGTGCGCTCCCTCGGTGAGGCCGGTCAGCGAGCCGACGAGGTCCGCCGGCAGCTTGCCGTAGGCCCGGGCGCCGGCCAGCACCTCCTGCACGTACCAGTCGGCGTGGTTGTAGGCGAAGATCGCGCCGTAGAGATCGGCGGAGCCGCCGCTCAGCTTCAGGTAGTGAGCGGCGGCGCAGATCGCGTCGACCGGGTTGTAGGGATCCTTGCGCCCGTCGCCGTTGGCGTCGAGGCCGAAGGCTTCCCAACTCGAGGGCAGGAATTGCATCCAGCCGATCGCACCGGCGCTGGAGGGTCCCATGTTGGTGCCGAAACCGCTCTCGATCTTGTTGATCGAGGCAAGCACCTCCCAGGGGATCCCGTACTCGGTGCCGCAGGCCTGGTAGATCGGCAGCAGGAAGGGCGGGATTTCAAAGGAGTCGATGACGAAGTTGGGAACGCCGATCGGGGCCGGCCCGAAGGGCGCGATCGTCACCGTCGGGTTGGCGTCCGTGGGCGTGCCGCCATTGGTGTACTGCGAGCCGCCGTTGCTTCCCTTGGCGCCGAGCTGCACACCCGCGGTGGCGCTGGGCGCGGTAGTCCCGGCACCCGAGTTGCCGTTGCCACCGCTGCTGTCGCCGAGGTTCTCGTTGCGGTGAGCCGCGCTGCTGCCGCCGCCGATCGAGTCTCCGGATTCGAAGCCGTCCTTTCCGCTCGCCGGCGCCGGGGCGGTTGCGGCCGGCGCTCCTTCGATGTCGCTGTTGGCGGTGGGGGCCGCCGAGGCGGGCGGCGCTTCCTCGCTTTCGTCCGAGGGCGATTCGCAACCGGGATCTTCGCCGTCGACGAGCCCGTCGCCGTCGTCGTCGATTTCGTTCGAGCAGTCGGTCGGCTGAGCCAACGGCGTCGTGCTCAGCGGCGCCGTCGCTTCGTCGCTGCCCCCGGCGACTTCGTCGGCGCCGGCGAAGCCGACTCCCAGCGCTGTGACAAGGCCGAAACAGGCCAGAGATATGGTCAGTGCGAGCTTGTTTCTCATACGACGGCGCCCCTATACCCGCTGGCACGGATCGTGCAGCCCGTGTCAGCCCTCTCCCCGCGTAACAGGCTCGCCCAAGCTACTGACTCACTCAGGGGCGCGCAACGGCTCCCCGCTGCCCCCAACAAGCCCTTAATCAAGGTCTCTCTCATGCCGGCAGTGCGGGAGGATTTCAGGCGAGCCGGATGCGCCGGTTAAGCTGGTGTCAATGACGCGAAAGAAATGTCAATGAACGCCGAATACGACGACCAGGACGGCCTCCGCGCCCGCAGCGAGCAGGCGATCGGCGAGCTCGCGCAGGCCCTGCTCGACAGCCAGGTGCTCGAGAACGCCGTCGCCGCCGCGTTCGGCGCCCGCGAGAAGGCGCAGGAGGCCCAGCACGCGGCGATGAGCGCGCTCAACCTGCCCTCCGCGGGCGACGTGGAGCGGCTCGAGCGCCGCATTCGCTCGCTTTCGCAGCGGCTGGAAGAGGTCGAGGATCAGTTCGATCGCATTTCGCGCGACGTCGGCGAAATTCGCAGACGTCTGCTCGCTCAAGA
Source organism: Solirubrobacterales bacterium (assembly GCA_030152805.1). Lineage (GTDB taxonomy): Bacteria > Actinomycetota > Thermoleophilia > Solirubrobacterales > 70-9 > VRUE01. The sequence goes on along the minus strand of JASLIG010000080.1, from coordinate 4,955 downwards.
ACGCGTCGAGAGCGAAGACTAACCCTTGACTTTAGCCTGAGAGTACGGCGGAAACGGCCCGGCCGGCCAGCCGCTCGGCTCCTTCCAGGGCATCCTGATCGAGGAGTTCGACTCCCGCCTTCTCGGCGACGATCAGCACGGCCGCGGCGGCGATTCCGAGCGCCCGGGCGCTCGCGAGCAGCGGCGCCGTCTGCATGTCGGCGGCGCTGCTGCTCGCCGGTGGCGGCAGCTCGGCCGGGTGAGCATCCAGGCTGGCCACACGCTCGCCCTCCACGTTTTCGCCAAGCGCATGACATAGGCGCTCGGTCAGCTCGGCGTCCGGGAAGACGCTCGCACCCGGGCCGAGGCCGAGCGCGCCGGCGCTGCCGCCTTCGGCGATTGCCTCGTCGACCACGATCAGATCTCCCGGCGCCCGCGATCGGTCGAAGGCGACGCAGGTGCCGATCCGGATCGCGCGGCGGACGCCCAGCTCGGCAAGGTCTCCGATCACCAGCGCCGCGCTGGGCCCGCCGATCCCGGTCGACTGGATCGTCAGGTCCAAGCCGCCGGCGGTCCGGCCGAAGTAGCCCCATAGCCCGCGGGCGTGGTTGCTCATCTTGGGCTGCTCGAGCAGCTCCTGCGCGAGCAGCAGGGCGCGCGCGGGATCGCCGACCAGGATCGCGTCGGCGGAGATCGGCGCGGTGGGGCGGAGTCGCGCAGGCATCGCCCGGACCCTAGTCGCCCCGGACGCGGAGCCGAGGAGGCGCGCCCCGGCAATGCCACTCGCGAGAAAGGCGGCGGGCATATATTCGCCATCTGTCCAATGCGGCCCCCGCGAGCGCCGTGGAGGATTGGCCCGATGAAGAAGATCGAGGCCTTCATCCGTCACGAGGCGTTCGACCCGATCCGCGCCGAGTTGCTCGATCGTGGCCTGCCCTCGCTCTCGATCGTCGAGGTGAAGGGCTCGGGGCGGCAGAAGGGCGAGATCGAGCACTACCGCGGCTCCGCCTTGATGATCAGCGTGCGGCCGAAGCTGAAGCTCGAGGTGGTGGTCGAGGACAAGGACAAGGACTTAGTCGTGGAGACGATCCTGCGGCACGCCCGCACGGGTCAGGTCGGCGACGGCAAGATCTTCGTCCTTCCGGTTGAGGAGGCGATTCGCATCCGCACCGGCGAGGGCGGGGAGCCCGTCTTGCAAGCGCACGAAGAGTCGGAAATCCCGGCTTAGCGCGCCCGCAAGACAACAACCCATCCCACAGGCGGGCGGGGTGGCCTCGGCTGCCCCGCCCGCCGTTCGACCCCCGCTCTGGCTAGCCTCGGGGTTCGTCGATGTCAGCGGACGAACGGATCTCCCTCAGTGAGGCCTCGCGCCGGGCCGGTGTCTCGGCCAGCACCCTGAAGCGCTGGGCCGAGGAGAAAGTCCTGCCGGTGCGCCGGGGTCGCTGGACAGCGGCCGCGGCGGCGCAGGCTCGGGTGGTGGCGCGCATGCGCGAGCGCGGTCACTCGCTGGAGGACCTGAAGCGGGCCGGGCGGGAGGGACGCCTCGCCTTTGGCTTCGCCGAGGACCTCTTTCCCCAGCCCGAGGAGCGGACCACGGTCGAGGAGGTGGCCAAGGAGACCGGGCTCGAGCCGGAGCTGATCGAGCGCATCCTCGTCATCCTCGGCACTCCGCTGGAGCGCGAGCGCCTGCTGGGTCCCCAGGACGTGCAGGCCCTGCGCCACTGCGCCCGTGTCCTCGCCGCCGGTTTCCCTCTGGTCGCCTTCCTGCAACTGGTGCGGGTTTACGCGCAGTCGCTGCGCCGTATCGCCGATGCCGAGGTTCGCCTCTTCCACCTCTACGTGCACGAACCGCTGATCCGCGACGGCGTGCCCGAGCTGGAGATGGCCGAAGAGATGGGCGAGCTGGCGGGCGACATGCTGCCGCTCGCCTCGCCGCTGATCGACTACCTGCACACGCGTTACCTGCGCTTCTTCCTCGAGCAGGACGTGATCGGCCACATGGAGAGCGAGCTGAAAGCCGGCTCGGATCTGGGGCAGATTCCGATCACCCTCTGCTTCATCGACCTCACGGGCTTCACTCGCTACACCGAGGAGGAGGGCGATCTCGAGGCGGTTGACGTGATCGAGAACTTCGTCGAGACGGTCGAGGCGACGCTGCCGCCGGAGGCCACGATCGTGAAGACGATCGGCGACGAGGTGATGGTCGTCTCACCCGACGCGGCTTCGCTGACCGAGTGGGCGGTCGGCCTGCTCGCCCGCTTCCCCGAGCGGCCGCAGCCGCGGGTCGGCATCCACTGCGCAAATGCCGTCTATCGCGACGGCGATTACTTCGGCACCCACGTCAACCTCGCCCACCGCGTCGTCAGCCGCGCCCAAGCGGGCGAGCTGCTGGCGACCGACCGGGTGGTCGAGGCGATCGAGGGACGCGAAGGACTCGGCTTTGAAGGAATCGGCGAGGTCAGCCTCAAGGGCTTCCCCGCGCCGACCCCGCTCTTCCTCGTTCGGGCCACCTAGTCGTATCCGACATCGACCACACTGGGCTGGGGTCAATGTCGGATACGAAGCCGCCTATAGTCGATTCGGCCGTGGGATCTACCACAAGCGAGGGCATGCTCGAACGGGTGCGCAAGGAGGAACTGCTTGCGCCGGGCGCTTCCGCCGTCGCGATGCTTTCCGGCGGCCGCGACTCGGTCTGCCTGCTCGACCTCAGCGCGCGCCTGCTCGGCGCGGACGCGGTGACGGCACTGCACGTCAACTACGGATTGCGCGGCGACTCTGACGCCGACGAGGCGCACTGCGCGGCGCTCTGCGAGCGGCTCGGGGTGCGGCTCGAGCTCGAGCGGCCGCGCCGTCCCGAGGGTCCCGGCAACCTGCAGTCCTGGGCGCGCGACGTTCGCTATGCCGCCGCGGCGAGCCTGGCGCTCGGCCGAGAGGCCGTGATCGCGACCGGTCACACCGCCGACGACCAGCTCGAGACGATCCTCTACCGGCTCGCCTCTTCGCCCAGCCGCCGTGCCCTGCTCGGGATGAAGCCCCGCGACGGCAGCCTCGTTCGTCCGTTGCTCGGCTTCAGCCGCGCCCAGACCACCGCCTACTGCGAAGAGCGGGGACTCACTTGGCGCGACGACCCGACCAACGAGGAATCGGGCTACGCCCGCAACCGCGTCCGCCAGCGGCTCGCACCGGCGCTGGCCGAGATCCACCCCGCCGCCGCCCAGAACGTGCTGCGCACGGCGGAGCTCCTGCGCGACGAGGCCGAAGTGCTCGACGCGCTCGTCGACGCCGAGCTCGGCGCGAACGGCGAGCGGGGGACGATCGAGCTGGCCCGCCTTGCCGAGCTGCCCCCCGCGCTTCGCCGCCTTGTTGTGCAGCGGCTCGCCGATCGCGCCGCGGGGCGCCCCGTGCCGGGCGCCGCCAACCACGCCGACGAGGTCGCCGCCCTGCGCCGCACGGGCACCACCATGCTCGACCTCGGCCGCGGCGTCCGCGCCGTCGTCGAACGCGGCGTCCTCCGTGCCGAGCTCTGAATGTCGCTGCCCGCGCCCCTATATCTAGACTGCCGGCCGTGACCGGCTCGGCGATCGGCGAGACCCTCGTCTCCAGCGAGGACCTGCAGCGGCGCGTCGCCGAACTCGGCCGCCAGATCAGCGCGGAGTACGAGGGGCGCGACCTCTTCATGGTCGGCGTCCTCAAGGGCGCCGTGCTCTTCCTTGCCGACTTGATGCGCAACGTCAGCGTGCCCTGCGAGGTCGACTTCATGGCGGTTTCCAGCTACGGCTCCCAAACCGACTCCTCCGGAGTGGTGCGGATCATGAAGGACCTCGACGCCCCGATCGAAGGGCGCGACGTGCTGATCGTCGAGGACATCATCGATTCCGGCCTCACCCTGCAGTACCTGATGCGCAATCTGAGAGCCCGCAACCCGGCCTCGCTAGAGGTCTGCGCGCTGCTCACCAAGCCCGATCGGCTGCGCGTCGATCTCTCGCCGAAGTACGTCGGCTTCGAGATCCCCAACCGCTTCGCGATCGGCTACGGGCTCGACCACGCCCAGCGCTACCGCAACCTCTCCTACGTGGCCGCGTTGGACGCCTAGATGCCGAATCCGCCCTGGTACGCTGATTTTTCCCTGTGAGGCGTTTTTTCAAGAGCGCAGCTTTTCCGATCCTGCTTGTAGTGATCCTCGCCTTCGTTGCCCAGAAGGTGATCAGCGGGCCCTCCGGCAACGAGGCCCCCGCCTACAACGACCTGATCAAACAGAAGACGGGCCTGATCGCCCGCGGCAAGATCGAAGAAGTCAACGTCAACGTCAAGGACAGCACCCTCGACGTCAAGCGGACCAACGGCGAAAGCTTCTCCACCGGCTACCCGCCCAACGCCGAAGAAAGCCTGATCAACAGGCTCGAAGCGAACGACGTCATCACCAAGGTGCACGGTACGGGCGGCTCCAGCCTGCTCTCGCTGCTCACCTACATCCTGCCCTTCGTCCTCTTCTTCGGCTTCTGGATCTTCCTGATGAACCAGATGCAGGGCGGGGGAAGTCGCGTAATGAACTTCGGCAAATCGAAGGCGAAGCGGATGTCGGTCGACGCGCCCAAGATCACCTTCCGCGACGTCGCCGGGGTCGACGAGGCCGTGCAGGAGCTGCAGGAGATCAAGGAATTCCTCGAGAACCCGAAGAAGTTCCAGGCGCTCGGCGCCCGCATCCCCAAGGGCGTGCTGCTCTACGGTCCTCCCGGCACCGGCAAGACGCTGCTCGCCCGCGCCGTCGCCGGCGAGGCGGGTGTGCCCTTCTTCTCGATCTCCGGCTCTGACTTCGTCGAGATGTTCGTCGGCGTCGGCGCCAGCCGCGTCCGCGACCTCTTCGAGCAGGCCAAGCAGAACTCGCCCTGCATCATCTTCATGGACGAGATCGACGCCGTCGGTCGCCACCGCGGCGCCGGCATGGGCGGCGGTCACGACGAGCGCGAGCAGACGCT
>JASLIG010000059.1 GCA_030152805.1 Solirubrobacterales bacterium | reverse complement strand
GGGCAATCACCGAGATGACTCCGGGGATGCCGAAACGCGTGCGTAGCGTCGAGAACATCTAGATCTCTCTCCTTGTCCCGTGAGCCCCTCTGCCCGCCGCTTCCCTTTGCGGCTTCCGCGAGGCTCGGTTATGTCCCTGTGATCGCCCGCCTCAGAGACGAGCGATAGGGAAAGCATAAAAGAAACGTTTTACGAATGCAAGGAGAAGTTTCTGAAATGAATGAACTGGGTTTTAGATCGCCGCCTCGCGGGAGAGGCGGCGGGCCTCCTCGCGTCCCAGGTAGGGGGCGAGGGCAAGCTCGGTGAGGTCGGGGAGAAGCTCGGGCAGGCGGTTCGCCTCGCCCGCCCCGAGGCGGCGAGCGATCAGAGTGGCGACGCCGCCCATCAGCACTTGGTCGCGGACTTCGACGTCGGCCTCGGTCGGGCCCGCCTCGGGGCGGATCGCCTCGGCAAGTAGCGCCATCGCGTCGCGGTAGCGCGCCGCGACCTCTCCCCCGGCGGCGAGCGGCTCGGTCAGGTAGAAGCGGGCGACGGCGAGGTCGCGGGAGAGGACCTCCAGCAGGGCGGCGAGGCTGGCCCGCACCCGCTCGGTCCAGAGCGCCGGCGGCTCGGCCGCCGCCAGCATCGCCCCGCGCACGTGAGTGTCGATCATCTCGTAGGCGGCGAGGAAGCAGCCCTCCTTGTCCTTGAAGTACTCGTAGAAGGTGCGGCGCGAGATCCCCGCCGCCTCGACGATCGCGCCGATCGTGGTCGCGTTGTAGCCGTGCTCGGCGACCGCCTCGACGACGCCGTTGAGCAGCCGCTCGCGCTGGTTCTCGGCGACGAATTCGCGCGGCAGGCCGTGGCGGCCGGGCGGTAGGCGGTCCCTGCCGGAGGCCAACTCCTCTGCGGCGCGCGCTCTCTCAGCCATGAGCGGGATGGGGGGTGAGGACGACCTCGGTCATCTCCGGAAGCAGCTCCCGCACGCTCCCTCCCCCACCCAGCTCGAGCCGTTCCCGCAACAGCCAGGCGAGCCCGCCGGCGATCGCCTGGCCGAGCGGGTCGTCGAGCTCGGCGGCCGCGCCGTCGAGCACCTCGTCATAGCGGGCGCGCATCCGCGGCCCGCCCTTCTGCGCCTCGACGAAGCAGAGCCGCGCCCGCGCCGGCTCGGCGTCGACCGCCGCCAGCAGCGCCGCCAGGCCCGCCCGCACCCGCTCCCCGCGCGACATGTCCACCGCGACCGCCTCGCGCACCGCGGCGCCCAGCTCCTCCACGGCCCGGTCGAAGGCGGCGAGGAAGCACTCCTCCTTGTCGCGGAAGTACTCGTAGAAGGTGGCCGAGGAGACGCCCGCGGCCTTGACGATCGCTTCGATCGTCGTCTTGGTCGCTCCCTTCTCGGCGATCAGCGCCTCGGTCGCGTCGAGCAGGCGCTCGCGCTGACTGCCGGCGAGAACGCCGCGAGAGGCCTTCGCTTCCCGCGTCCCCGCCGGCTCCGCCGCGAGTCTCTGCGAGAGGTACTGCATGAATCGAGGATAGCCCTTTCTAAAAAGATTTCATATCCGGAAAAAAAGGAGTAGTTTTTATCCAGCAGCCCCAGTTTCTGGGGAGAAGCTCGCGACAAGGAGCCCACATGGCAATGCGACCAGAAGCTTGCGCGGCAGCCGGGGAGGCGCTCCAGGTCGAGACAACCGCACCTACCCCCGACGCGACGATCCGCGAGGGGGAGATGGAAGGCGTCCTGGAGGTCGTCGGCGAGGGCGGCTACCGCGCCGCCTCGGTGCGCGCCGTGCTCGAGTTCAGCGGCGGCCATCGCAAGCAGTTCTACGACCACTTCGACAGCCTCGAGGACTGCTTTGCCCAGGCCTACGGGGCCTGGATCGACCGCCTCGGGGTCACCCTGCTGGAGGCGGCGGTCGCGGCGGGCGGCTGGCGGGCGGCGGTGCGTACGGGGCTGGTCGAGCTGCTGCGTTTCGCCGCCGAGCGGCCGGCGATCGCGCGGGCGCTCTTCGTCGAGGTGCAGGTCGCCCGCGGCACGGCGCTGGCCAAGCACGACGAGGCGATCGAGCGGCTGGCGGGATTGCTCGACAGCGTTCGGACCGAGATCGAGCCGGGCGAGCGGCCGCCGGAGGCGACCGGGATCTTTGTCGTCGGCGGCGTCGAGGCGGCGCTCTGCGACGCCCTCGCCGCGGGCGAGGAGGGCCGGCTCTGGGACTCGCTGCCCGAGCTGACGCACCTGGTTATCGGCTCCTATCTGAGCAAGGAGGTCGCCGAGGAGGAGTTCGAGGCGGCCAGGGAAATGCTGGCGAACGACCGCGCGCGGCTTGGCGGTGAGGGACGATGAGCGAACTGAGGTTGATCGCCGCCGAGCCCGCCGACGGTCCCTTCTCGGCCGGCACCCTCCTGCCCCGCCGGCTGCCGCGCGGGCGCCACGGCATCCCCGCCGGGATCGTGGTCGAGCACCAGCGGCTGCGGCTGCTCGCCGCGATGGCGGAGGCGCTGGGCGAGCAGGGCTACGCCAACGTCACCACGACCCACGTCAGCGAGCGGGCCAACGTCTCGACCAGCACCTTCTACAAGCACTTCGGCAACCTCTGGGACTGCCTGCTCGCCGCCTACGTGGCGGCGGCGGACCGGCTCTGCGAGACGATCGAGGCGAGCTGCGCAGAGGCCGGGGAGGACTCCGACCGGCTCCTCGACGGCATCGGTGCGGCCCTTGCGCTCTTCGGCGAGGCGCCCGAGCTCGGGCGCCTGCTCAGCGCCCAGGCCCCGCGCGAGGCGACGGCGCTCAACGCCGCCCGCCGCCTCTTGATCTCCCGCCTCGCGGCGATGCTGCGCCGCGCCCGCGGCGGCGAGGACGGAGCGGCGCAGCCGCGCGGCATCGACGAGCGCCTGATCGACGCGACCCTAGCCTTCCTCCACACCCGCCTTGCCGGCGAGCCCGACCGCGAGCGACTGGCCGCGCTGGCCCCCGAGCTGGCCGCGATCCTCGACCGCCCCCGGGTAGCCGCCTAGTCCGCGCCACCCACGTCCCCGGGGTTGACGAGAGAGACCCTGGACGGCTCGAAGTCCTTGCCGTTTAAGGTTGCGACGGAGAAACCGTGCGTAAGCGCGGTAGCGGCAATCAGGCTGTCTTTGATCGACATCGGGCGTCCGCGCTTGCGCAAGTCGGCAAGCAGCTCGGCCCAGCGAAGCCCGACCGTCCCGTCCCAGGGCACGCACTCGATCCGGCGGATGCCCTCGTCGAACCAGTGTTCCAGGCGTTTCCTGCGAGCACTCTTTGCCAGCAGGAGGACTCCGAATCGAACCTCTCCAAGAATCACCGGATCAACTACCACCGAGCGCTCGTTTCGCCGCAGCCAGCCGATGACGCGATCATCCGGCTCTGGCTTAGTGGCCTCCGAGAGAACGTTTGCGTCTACCAGGTACTTCACAACGTGTCGGTCGACTCGGAGTCGATCGGCACGAAATAACCCTTCTCGGGACATTCCAACAGCCAGTCCACCAGGCCGGTGTTTGCCGGGGCGGCAATTCGCACGAGTCTGTACTCGTCTGGAGCGACCCGCTCGATCTCGAATTCCTCACCGGGCTGAATGTCGTCCAAGCGACGAAGCTCGGCCGGAAGCACGATCTGACCCTTGGTTGAAACCTTGGTAGTCACAGAACGTAAGATATCATCTTACGTTCTGTCCAAAGTCAGTCCGCCGCGACTTCCTCGCGCGCCAACCGCTCGGCCTCCTCGATGCCGAGGTAGGGAGCGAGGATCAGCTCGACCAGATCGGGCAGGAGCTTCTCCAGGCCGGCGGCGTTGCCGGCGCTGATTTCGCGCACGATCAGGGAGACGATGCCGCCGACCAGGGTTTCCTCGGTCGCCGCCGGCAGCGGCCGCTCGCCGCTGTGGGCGGGACGGCCGGCCTTGAGGATCTCGACGAAGCCCTGCATCGAGGCGCGGTGGCGGGCGGCGATCTCCCCGCCCGCGGCGATCGGCTCGACCATGCAGAGGCGGGCCAGCTCCGGCTCGGCGGCGAGGAAGCGCAGCATCGTCGCCAGCGCCGCCCGCACCTGCTGCGGCCACTCGCTGAAGGACTCGGCCGCAGCCCGCATCGAGTCGCGGATGTGGTCGGCGACCATGTCGTAGGCGGCGAGGAAGCAGGCTTCCTTGTCGGCAAAGTGCTCGTAGAAGGTGCGGCGGGAAACCGAGGCGGCTTTGGTGATGTGGGCGACCGTGGTGCCGTTGTAGCCGCGCTCCGCGACCGTGTCGACCAGCGCCGTGATGATCCGCTCGCGCTGGTTCTGCTCGATGAACTCACGCGGCAGGCCGTGCCGGCCGGCGGGCAGGCGCGGCGAGGCGCCCGTCTCGGTCGCCTCCCCACCGTCCCCCTTCTTCGCCTTCTCAGGCTTCTTCGCCGTCCCCTTTGCCATGGATCGACCATACCCGAGCGGGTCGCCGTAAACGACTCAGCGCAGCGGCTGGACGAGCAGCTCGTCCTCGGCGGCTCGGGAGCCGAGGTAAGGCATCACCGCCATGTAGACGAGCTCGGGCAGGAAGTCCTCGCCGCGCTCGATACAGCCTTCTTCGATCCGCCCGAGCACGGTGCCGTAGATCGCGCCGGAGACGATTTCGGCGGTGCAGCGCGACATCGATTCGGGCTTCTCCAGTTCCTCGCGGCCGCCGTCGAGGATGTCGGCCATCTGCTGCAGAACGCGGTCGCGGCGCGCCTGGGCGCCGTTACCGGCGCCGTTGACCTCGACGACGAGGAAGCGGGCGCGGGCGGGGTCCTCGCTGAGGAAGCGCATCGTCGCCCAGCCCGCCGCCCAGATCCGGTCGTGCCAGGAGGAGGCGCCGTCGTAGGAGGCTTTGACCCGTTCGCAGAACTCGGCGCTGACCTCGTCGTGGAGGCTGAGGAAGCAGTCTTCCTTGCCGGCGAAGCAGCGATCGAAGTGGGAGCGGCGGGTGCGCGCCCGCTCGCAGACCATCTCGACGCTGGTCTGCGCGTAGCCGAGGTTGCCGACCAGTTCGACCATCGCGGCGGCGATGCGGGCGCGGGCCGGATCGACCGGGCCGCGCGGCGGCCCTCCGTTGCCGGCACTCACATCGGCCCGGCCCCTCCCCCTGCGCTCGCTCTCTCCCCCGCGCCGGCCCCGCTCACGCGGCCGCGACGGCGCGTGCCTGCGCCGCGTCCGCCGCGCGCCCCGCCTCGACCTCGCCGACGTAGGGCGTCAGCGTCACCTGCAGCATCTCCGGCAGGAGGCCCTTGATCTCCTCGACGCGATCCGCCAGCAGCCGCTGGTGGACGAGCCAGGCGAGCCCCCCCACGATCGCCACCTCGAGCCCGTCCGGCAGCCGGCTCGCCCGCGGGTTGTGGACACGACCCTCGCGCAGCTTCGGCGCAAGCCGCTCCAGCATCCCCTGGTAGCGCGCCAGCGACTCGCCGCCGGCCGCCTGGGCCTCGACGATGCAGAGCTTCGCCCGCGCCGGCTCGCTGACGATCATCTCCAGCGCGATCTCCAAGCCCGAGCCGATCTGATCCGCCCAGGCCTGCTCGGGGTCTAGCAGCTCGTCGAAGACCGCGGCCGCCGCGTCCATCGTCTCGTCGAAGGCGGCGAGGAAGCACTCCTCCTTGCTGGAGAACTGCTCGTAGAAGGTCGAGAGCGCCACCCGCGCCGTCTTCGCGATCAGCTCGATCGTGGTCTTCTGGTAGCCGCGCTCGGCGACCAGCTCGGCCGTCGCCAGCAGCATCCGCTCGCGCTGGTTCTGGGCGACGAAGTCGGGTGGGACGAGGTGCCTCCCCGGGGGCATCTTCGCGAGCCTTTCGGAAAGCGATCTCGAGTCCGCCATTCCGACAAGGTACCAAAACATATATCTGATGTCTACTTTCTTCTTTTATAGAAAACATTGCGTTCTAGGCACCCGGCGTTTTTGAAAGGTGCTATACCTAGACAAAAGGTTGTTGTTTGCAAAACAGGCGGAGCCGATGTCGGAAACCCCTGCTGCCTCCCACAGAGATGGGGATATCGCCCCGGTGGTGCCCTTCCCGGGCCTGCGCTCGCGGGCGCCGCGAGAGCGGCTGCTGGAGGCGATGCTGGCGACCAGCGGCGAGCTCGGCTACGAACGGGTCGCGGTCAAGCACGTGATCGAGCGGGCGCGCGCCAGCCGCGCGACGTTCTACAAGAACTTCGAGGACCGCGAGGACTGTTTCGCCCAGGCCTACCGTGGCGCTTCCGAGTGGCTCTTCCAACGCCTGATCGGCGCCGCCCGCCGCCAGCCCAGCTGGCGCGAGGGATTGCGCGCCGCCCTCGCCGAGCTGCTCGAGTTCTGCGCCAACCAGCCGGCGATCGCGAAGGCGATCTTCGTCGAGGTCCATGCGGCGGGCGAGGCGGCGCTCGCCCAGCGGCGCGATCTGATGGAGCGCCTCTCCCACGCGCTGGACAGCGCGCGCCGCGAGATTCCCTCTCGCCAAGCTCCACCTCCTGTTACGTCGAACTTCATGGTAGGCGCTATCGACACGCTTGTGTGCGCGAAGTTGATGGACGGCGACGCCGCGAGCGCGCCCGAGATGCTCCCCGGCCTGCTCTACTTCGTCGTCATGCAGTACTTCGGCGAGCGGGCGGCCTGGGAGGAGATGACCAACGCCTCGGTGGCGACCTGGCAATCGCGCCGCGGCGCCGCCTCGCAGCTGCCCGGCTGAGCGAGCCTAGAGCGGGATATTGCCGTGCTTGCGCTTCGGCTGGGCGACGCGCTTGGACTGCAGCATGCGCAGCGCCTTGATCAGCTTCGGCCGCGTCTGGCGCGGCTCGATCACGTCGTCGATGTAGCCGCGCTCGGCCGCCGAGTAGGGGTTGGCGAAGTGGGCCTTGTAGTCGTCGATCAGCTTCTGGCGCCGCTCGTCGGGGGTCGGCGAGGAGGCGATGTCCTTGCGATAGATGATGTTGACCGCGCCCTCCGGCCCCATCACCGCGACCTCTGCGGTCGGCCAGGCGACGTTGTAGTCGGCCAGCATGTGCTTGGAGTTCATCACGTCGTAGGCGCCGCCGTAGGCCTTGCGGGTGACGACGGTGAGCTTGGGCACGGTCGCCTCGGTGAAGGCGTAGAGCAGCTTGGCGCCGTGGCGGATGATCCCGTTCCACTCCTGGTCGGTGCCGGGCAGGAAGCCGGGCACGTCGGTGAAGGTGACCAGGGGCACGTTGAAGGCATCGCAGGTGCGGACGAAGCGGGCCGCCTTCTCGGAGGCCTCGATGTCCAGCACGCCGGCGAGGAAGGCGGGTTGGTTGCCGACGATGCCGACCGGTAAGCCGTCGAGCCGCGAGAAGCCGCAGACGATGTTCTTGGCGAAGTGCTCGTGGACCTCGAAGAACTCGCCGTCGTCGACGACGCGCGAGATCACCTCGCGCATGTCGTAGGGCTTGGAGGGATCGTCGGGGACGAGCGTGTCGAGGTCCTCGTCTTCGCGCTCGGGATCGTCGGAGGGCGCGAAGTGGGGCGGCGGCTCGAGGTTGTTGGAGGGCAGGAAGCTGAGCAGGTAGCGGGCGTCCTCGAGGCAGCTCTCCTCGTCCTCGGAGGCGAAGTGGGCGACGCCCGACTTCGAGTTGTGGCTCATCGCCCCGCCCAGCTCCTCGAACTCGACCTCCTCGCCGGTCACGGTCTTGATCACTTCGGGGCCGGTGATGAACATGTGCGAGGTCTCTTTGACCATGAAGATGAAGTCGGTCATCGCCGGCGAGTAGACGGCGCCGCCGGCGCAGGGGCCCATGATCAGGCTGATCTGCGGGATCACGCCGGAGCATTTGACGTTGCGGACGAAGACGTCGCCGTAGGCGCCGAGCGAGACGACGCCCTCCTGGATCCGCGCCCCGCCGGAGTCGTTGATGCCGACCACCGGCGCCCCGACCTGGGCGGCGAGGTCCATCACCTTGCACATCTTCTCCGCCATCACCTCGCCGAGGCTGCCGCCGAAGACGGTGAAGTCCTGCGAGAAGACGAAGACGGTGCGGCCGTCGATCGTGCCGTGGCCGGTGACGACGGCGTCGCCCCAGGGCCGTTTCTTCTGCATCTCGAAGTCGTAGGTGCGATGGCGGACGAAGGTGTCGAGCTCCTCGAAGGAGCCCGGGTCGAGCAGCTTCTCGACCCGCTCGCGGGCGGTCATCTTGCCCTTCGCGTGCTGCTTCTCCACCGCCTCCTCGGAGGCAGAGTTGATCGCCGCGTCGCGCAGCTCGCGCAGGTAGGCGAGCTTCTCCTCGTGGGTGATCGGGTTCTTCTCGCGCATCGGCGCGGGAGTCTATTTCGGAGTCAAAGCGCGTGCCGGGCCGGGCGACGAGAAGAGGGACGCAACCTCTCTACTTAGCTCTCAGGCGTTGCCAAAGGGCTGCTTCTGGGGTTCGGCAAGGCGATC
>JASLIG010000111.1 GCA_030152805.1 Solirubrobacterales bacterium | reverse complement strand
CGAGTCCCAGCTCGACCCCGGCCGCGGCCCGGTCGTCACCGTGCTGGTCCAGCGCGGCACCCTCGAGGTCGGCGACTCGCTGGTCGCCGGGCCGCAGTGGGGCCGGGTCCGGGCGATGCACGACTTCACCGGCGCGCGGGTCGAGGCCGCCGGCCCGGGGATGCCGGTCGAGGTGCTCGGCTTCGACGGCGTCTCGGACGCCGGCGAGTTCGTACAGGCGGTGGAGAACGACCGCCGCGCCCGCCAGCTTGCCCAGGAGCGCGCCAACCGGCTGAAGACCGAGGCCCTGGCCCGTCGCCAGGCGCGCAAGGTCAGCCTCGACGAGGTCTTCGCCCGCGTCCAGGAGGGCGAGATCAAGGAGCTCGACATCGTCCTCAAGGCCGACGTCGCCGGCTCGCTCGAGGCGCTCCAGGACGAGATCGCCAAGGTGCCCCAGGAGCAGGTCGGGATCAACATCATCCATTCGCAGACCGGCGGCATCAACGAGTCCGACGTGATGCTGGCCGCCGCTTCTGAGGCGATCATCATCGGCTTCAACGTGCGCCCGCTGGCCGACGCCCGCCGCGCCGCCGAGCGCGAGGGAGTCGACGTCCGCACTTACTCGGTGATCTACAAAATCACCGAAGACCTGCGCAACGCGATGGAGGGCATGCTGGAGGCGGTCGAGGTCGAGGAGACGCTCGGCGAGGCCGAGGTCAAGCAGACCTTCAAGGCCTCCAAGGTCGGCCGCATCGCCGGTTGCATCGTCAACGAGGGCAAGGTCACGCGTACCGCCAGCGTGCGCCTGGTGCGCGAGGGAACGGTTATCTGGGACGGCAAGCTCGGCTCCCTGCGTCGCTTCAAAGACAACGTGCAGGAAGTGGAGCAGGGTCAGGAGTGCGGCATCGTCCTCGACGGCTACGCTGACGTCAAGGAGGGCGACGTGTTGGAGTTCTTCGAGACGAAGCAGGTCGAGCAGACGCTGGAGTAGGATGGCCGCTCCTCGCATGCGCCGCATCAACGAGGTGCTCCGCGAGGTGATCGGCGCCGCCATCGCCGAGTTGAGCGACCCGCGCATCGGCTTCGTGACCGTGACCTCCGTGGAGACAAGCCCAGACCTGCGCGCCGCCAAGGTGCACGTCAGCGTGCTCGGCAGCGAGTCCGAGCGCGAGGAGACGATGGCGGGACTGCGCTCCTCCCACGGCGTTCTGCAATCGAGGATCGCGGTCGAGACGCGGATGAAGCGCACGCCGACACTCAGCTTCCTCTACGACGAGACGATCGAGCAGGGCATGCGGATCTCGCGCCTGCTGGAGGAGGAAGACCGGTGAGCGGCGCCGGCGTTGCCACTGCGGGAATCGAGGAGGTCGTCGCCGAGCTGCGTTCGCGCCAGCGCTTCCTGCTCACCGCGCACGAGGGGCCTGACGGCGACGCGCTCGGCTCGTTGCTCGGCATGCACCATCTGCTCGGCCAAATGGGCAAGGACTCGGTGATGTTCATGGCCGCGAAGGAGTTCCCGCTGCCGATCGAGTACCGCTTCCTTCCCCTGGAGGAGGTCTTCCACGAGGCGCCGGCCGACATGGCCGACCGCACCGTGATCTTCCTCGACTGCGGCAACATCGACCGCATGCCGGTCGACTTCCTCAGCCAGGGAGACAACTTTCGCATCAACGTCGACCACCATCACGACAACACGCGCTTCGGCGACGTCAACCTCGTCGACACCGCGGCTTCCTCCACCGCGGAGATCGTCTACGACCTTGCGATCGCGCTCGGGGCCGAAATCACGCCGGAGATCGCCTCGGCGCTCTACGTAGGTCTGATCACCGACACGGGCAAGTTCATGTACGAGAACACCAACGCCCATACGCATCGGATCGCCGCCGAGCTGATCGATGCCGGGGTCGCCGTCGACGACACCTACCGGCGCCTCTACGAGCACGTGCCGATCGAGAAGCTGCGCCTGCTCTCGCGTGCCCTCGACGGCATTCAGCGCTACTGCGACGATCGACTCGTCGTCGCCTACATCACCGATGCCGACTACACGGCGAGCGGCGGGGGCGAGGAGATGACCGAGGGGATCATCGACCACCTGCGCTCCGTCGAGGGGTCGAGGGTGGCGGCGCTGGTCAGGGACCTCGGCGACCGTGGCCGCGCCGCGCGCAAGGTCAGCCTGCGCTCCAGCGGCGGCGAGGTCGACGTCTCGGCGATGGCGCGGGTCCACGGTGGAGGGGGGCACAAGCGCGCCGCGGGCTTCTCGACCGACCTCGAGCTCAACGAGCTGGTCGACTTCCTCTGCGACGAAGTCAAAGCGCAGCTCGGACCCTGAAGGTGGCCGACGCGGACGAGGGCTCGGTGTTGCTCTGCGACAAGCCAGCCGGCAAGACCTCGCACGACGTGGTCGCCGCCGTGCGCCGCGAGCGCGGCGGCAAGGTCGGCCACTCGGGCACCCTGGATCCGTTTGCCACCGGCCTGCTGCTGATCCTGATCGGGCGCGCCACGCGGCTGCAGCGCTTCCTCGTCGGCCTGCCCAAGACCTACGTCGCCAGGGCCAGGCTCGGCTGGCGCTCGAGCACCGGCGACCCCGACGGCGAGCTCAGCGAGACCGGCCGCATCCCCGCTTCGCTCGCGCTGCCGACCGGAACCGTGCGCCAGCGCCTGCCGATGACCTCGGCTGTGCGCGTCGGCGGCGAGCGCCTCTACCGCAAGGCGCACCGGGGGGAAGTCGTCGAGACACCCGAACGCGATGTCGAGGTCTACCGCGCCGAGCTGCTGGCCAGCGACCCGCTGAGCGCCGAATACGAGATCGAGTGCTCCGCCGGAACCTATATCCGCACCCTGATCGAGACCCTCGACGACGCCTACTGCGCCGAGCTGCGACGCACGGCGATCGGCCCCTTTGAGGTCGAGGACGCCGGCGAGGAGTTCGATCTGGACCGGATTGCAACGCTGGTCCCGACCGCCGCGGAGGCACTTCGATAAACGTTTGCGCCTGATGGCCAACGTCAAGGTCACATCGCTGCCCGACGTCGAGCCCCGCGCCCGCCATGTCGCGATCGGCACCTTCGACGGTGTCCATCGCGGCCACCAGGCAGTGATCAAGGGGGCCGATACGGTTCTGACCTTCGACCCGCACCCGCTGGAGATCCTCCATCCGGCGGCGCTGCCGAAGCTGATCATGCCCTTCGGGGTGAAGCGCGACGTGATCGAGGGCCTCGGCGTGAGCGAGCTCGTCGTCATCCCCTTCGACCGCGAGTTCGCCAGCCGCAGCGCCGAGGAATTCATCGAGGACGTGCTGATCGCCAAGCTCGGCGCCGAGCAGGTCTCGGTAGGTGAGAACTTCCGCTTCGGGGCGAAGGCCAAGGGCGATCCGGAGATGCTCGCCGCCCGCGGCGAGTTCGAGACCCGCGTCGTGCCGCTGGTTGAAATGGACGGCGAGACGATCTCCTCGACGCGGATCCGGGCCCTCGTCGCCGCCGGCGACATGGAGGGCGCCCGCCACTGCCTCGGCGCTCCCTTCATGGTCGAGGGCGAGGTGGTCAGCGGCGATCAGCGCGGCCGCGAGCTGGGCTTCCCGACCGCCAACCTGGTGCCCGACGACCGCCTGGCGATTCCCGGCCACGGCGTCTACGCGGCCTTCGCCAACGGCGTCCCCGCCGCCGTCAACGTCGGCGTTCGTCCTACCTTCGAGACCGGCCGCGGCGTCCTCATCGAGACCTACCTGATCGACTACGAGGGAGACCTCTACGGCACCGAGCTGCGGGTCGCCTTCGTCGAGCGCCTGCGCGGCGAGAAGCGCTTCGCCAGCGTCGAGGAGCTGATCGCCCAGATGCGCGCCGACGTCGAGGACGCAAAGCGCGTCTGTGCTAGCTTCACCGGCGCGCAATGAGCCTGACCAAGGAGAAAAAAGGCGAGCTGATCGGCAAATACGGCCGCGCCGACGGCGATACCGGTTCGGCCGAGGTTCAGATCGCCCTGCTCACCGAGCGGATCAACGAACTCACCGAGCACCTTCGCACCCACCCCAAGGACCATCACTCCCGCCGTGGCCTGCTGATGCTGGTCGGCAAGCGGCGCCGCATGCTTCGCTACCTCGAGCGCCACGACCTCGAGCGCTACCGCGCCCTGGTCGGCGAACTGGGCCTGCGGCGATGATCGCCGCCGGGGAACCGGCGCCCGATTTCACCCTGCGTAACCAGGACGGCGAGAAGGTCTCGCTCGCCGACTTCCGCGGCCAGAAGCTTTTGCTGATTTTTTACCCGCTCGACTTCAGCCCCGTCTGCAGCGACCAGCTCTCGATCTACCAGGAGGTCAAGCCGGAGATCGAGGCGAAGGGCGTGACGATGGTCGGGATCAGCGTCGACAGCGGCTTCGCCCACAAGGCCTTCCAGGAGAAGCTCGGCATCGACACGCCGCTGCTGGCCGATTTCGAGCCCAAGGGCGAGGTCGCCCGCGCCTACGGCGCCTACATCGAGAAGGTCGGCCACGCCAACCGCTCGCTCATCCTCATCGACGAGGAGGGCACGGTCAAGTGGGCGCACTCCTCGCCGACGCCGCTGGAGATCCCCGGCGCCAACCTGATCTTCGACGCGCTCTCCTGACGCCCGAGCTGACCAGCGCCGCGGTTCCGCCGGCCGGCCCGGAGGACCACCGCCGCGGGGAGGGAGCGGAGCTGATCGTCTATGCCGATCTCGGCTGCCCGCACTGCGCCTCGGCCTGGGTGGAGATCGCCGCCCGCCCGGCGACGGTCGTCTTTCGTCACTTCCCCGTCGCCAGCAAGCACCCGCGCTCGCCGGCGCTGCACGCCGCGGCCGAGGCGGCCGGGCTGCAGGGCGCCTTCTTCGAGATGGTCGACTCGCTCTACGCCGACCGCGGCCACGTCGACGATCCCCACCTCTGGCGGCGCGTCGAGCGCTTCGGTCTCGACCTCGAACGCTTCGAGGCCGACCGCCGCTCTCCCGAGGTCGCCTCCCGCGTCCGCCGCGACTTCGAGTCCGGCATCCGCGCCGGCGTCACCGGTACCCCCGCCGTGTTCTCCTAGATCTGTACCCTCTCTCGGGACAGAGAACGAGAGTTCTGAATGCAGATGGTCGCCAATCCGGGTGGCCGGAGGTAGGACAACTAAATGAGCATGTTTGACGTAACCCGCGTTTCGGCGGACATCGGCGATAGCCAGATTTCCTTCGAGACCGGAAAACTCGCGAAGCAGGCGGGTGGCGCGGTCGTGGTTCAGGCCGGCGACACGATGGTGCT
>JASLIG010000033.1 GCA_030152805.1 Solirubrobacterales bacterium | reverse complement strand
TACGGCTTCATCAAGGAGTACCCGGTCGAGAAGCTGATGCGCGACGCCAAGATCATGCAGCTGTATGAGGGCACCAGCCAGATTCAGCGCCTGGTCATCGCCCGCGAGGTGCTGTTGCCGCGCAACATCGACGAGACCACGCCGGAGGCCGAAGCCCTGGCCAAAGAATCGGAGGGCAGCCAGTCCGAGCAGGCGGCCGCCACGGTCTAGCCGCAACTTCAACCGCTTGGGGCAGGGGCCCCAGCAAGAGCCGCCGGAGTATGCCCTCCGGCGGCTCTTTTGCTTCCGGGCTCGGTCGGGCTAAGGTGAAACATCCAAGTCGATCGGAGGGGGTCACTTTGGTTGCGAGCACTGGCGATGACGGTGAGATCGACGCGCGCCTGCTGCGCTTGGCGTCCGAACCGACTCGGATAAAGGTGCTCTTCGTTCTCAACGAACGGACTGCGGGCGTCGGCGAAGTGGCTGAAGAGCTGAGGATCGGCGAGGCCGAGGCCGCGCGCCATCTGGAGGAGATGCACGAGGCGGGGCTGATCGAGGTCGTCGGCGAAGTGCTGCAGCGCGGGGCGGTGGGCCCGCGCTACAAGGCGGTCCTGGGCATACTCTGGAACGACGAGGAGTGGGCGGAGCTGAGCCTGGCCGAGCAGCGGCGGCTCTCGGCCTGGATCGTGCGGATGATCAACGCGGACGTCGGTGACGCGCTGGAAACGGGATCGTTCCATGCGCGTCCCGACGCGCACGCGAGTCGCGCGGTTTCGACGGTCGACGAGCAGGGTTGGCGGGAACTGAACCAGATCCACAACGACGCCCTCGAGTCGATCCTCGTGGTCCAGGCCGCCGCCGCCGAACGGCTCGAGGAGAGTGGCGAAAGCGGTATGCCGGTCCTCTCGGCGCTGATCTGCTGCGAGCTGCCGCGGCGGCGCACTGAACCGCCGGCTTAGGAGGGAGCACGGGCGCCCTGGCGGGCCGTCTTCTGGCGTTTCAGCTTGTCGAGCACGACCTTGCGCAAGCGCACCGACTCCGGCGTCACTTCGACGCACTCGTCCTCGCGCAGGAACTCGACCGCGGCTTCCAGGGAGAGGCGTTTGGGCGGCGCCATCCGCTCCAGTACGTCGGCGGCGGCGGCGCGCATGTTGGTCTGCTGCTTCTCCCTCGTGGCGTTGACATCCATATCCTCGGCGCGAGCGTTCTCGCCGATGATCATGCCCTCGTAGACCTCCTCGCCGGGGCCGATGAAGAGCGTGCCGCGATCCTGCAGGCCGATCAGGGCATAGCTGGCACTCTTGCCGCGGCGGTCGGCGACGATCGAGCCGGTAGGTCGCAGCCGCAGCTCGCCCGCCCAGCGCTCCCAGGCCTCGAAGACGTGGTGCATGACGCCGGTGCCACGGGTCTCCGTGAGGAACTCAGTGCGGAAGCCGATCAAGCCTCGCGCCGGCACCAGGTAGTCCATCCGCACCCAGCCGGTTTCGTGGTTGGCCATCTGCTCCAAGCGACCCTTGCGTCCCGCCAGCAGCTGCGTGATCGCACCGACATGCTCCTCCGGGGCATCAATCGAGAGCCGCTCGACCGGCTCGTGCAGCTTGCCGTCGATTTCTCGGGTAAGCACGCGTGGCTGGCCCGCGGTCAGCTCGAAGCCCTCGCGCCGCATCAGCTCCAAGAGAATGACCAGCTGCAGCTCGCCGCGCCCCTGCACCTCCCAGGCATCGGGGCGCTCGGTGTCGCGGACGCGGATCGAGACGTTGCCTACCAACTCCGTATCGAGGCGATCGCGGACTTGGCGGGCGGTCAGCTTGCTGCCCTCCGTGCCGGCAAGCGGCGAGGTGTTGATTCCAAGCACGATCGAGAGCGAGGGCTCATCGACGGTGATCACCGGCAGAGGCCGTGGGTCCGCCGGGTCGGCCAGCGTCTCGCCGATTGTGATCTCTTCCATCCCGGCGACCGCGATGATCTCGCCCGGCCCTGCCTGTTCAGCCGGCACTCGCTCCAGTGCCTCGGTGATATAGAGCTCGGAAACCGTCGCTCGCTCGATCCGGCCATCCGCCCGGCACCAGGCGATCTCCTGGCCGGAGCGGATCGTGCCGTTGTGAACCCGGCAGAGCGCCAGCCGTCCGACGTAGGGCGAGGCGTCGAGGTTGGTGACGTGCGCCTGCAATGGATGATCCGGGTCGTACTCGGGCGCGGGAATCTTCGCCAGCATCAGGTCCATCAGGGGCGAGAGGTCACTTCCCTCGGCGCCCTCCTCAAGCGAGGCCCAGCCCGCCTTTGCGTTGGTGTAGACGATCGGGAAGTCGATCTGCTCGTCATTGGCCCCGAGGTCGAGGAAAAGCTCATAGACCTCGTCGACGACCTCGGCGATGCGGGCGTCGGGCCGGTCGACCTTGTTGACGACGAGGATCACCGGCAGCTTTGCCTCCAGCGCCTTGCGCAGGACGAAGCGGGTCTGCGGCAGCGGGCCCTCGGAGGCGTCGACGAGCAGGAGCACGCCATCGACCATCGTCAGCCCGCGCTCGACCTCGCCGCCGAAGTCGGCGTGGCCGGGCGTGTCGACGATGTTGAGCTTTATGCCCTCATAGTTGACGGCGGTGTTCTTGGCGAGGATCGTGATCCCCTTCTCGCGCTCGAGGTCCATCGAGTCCATCACCCGCTCGGCCACGTCCTGGCCCTTGCGGAAGGCGCCGGACTGCCAGAGCATCGCGTCGACCAGCGTCGTCTTGCCGTGATCGACGTGAGCGACGATGGCGATGTTTCTGAGGTCGGTGCGAAGTTTCATGGCGCGCAAAAAAAGACGGGACCCACCGACTCGGCGGGCCCCGTCGGACGCTGAAGAGCGGTGCGTGACTAAGCGGTCTGCTGAACGCTCGCCGCGGCGGGCCCCTTGGGGCCTTCCTCGGACTCGTACGTCACCTTGGCGCCCTCCGCCAGGGACTTGAAGCCCTCGCCGAGAATCGCGCTGTGATGGACGAAGACGTCCTTGGAGCCGTCGTCGGGCGTGATGAACCCGTAGCCCTTGTCGTCACTGAACCACTTGACTGTTCCAGTCGGCATTTATTGCCTCCACTCATTGTGCTGCGAACGCGGAGGCTTCGGTAAAGCAACGACGCGAGCGCTAGACACGACTTTGCCGGATAACTCTCCGACCTAACGCGGGGACCGTAGCAAGGATCGGGGCCGGAGCGCGGCGCTCGGAACGGCGTCCAGGCGTGTTGGGGGCAGAGGAGACCAGTCGATACCGTGACCTGGATGATCCACGCGCATTGCCGCCGCGCCCAGATGGGCGCGATCGTCGTTGCCGCCCTGCTCGCCGCCGCCAGCCTTCCGTGCGCTGCGAGCGCGCGCTCGGATGGCGCCCGCGGCGTTGCTGCGCTGACGCCGCGCTTGGCCAAGCTGGCCACCCCCGCGGTGCGCGCTGCGCCGCCGGCCAAGCAGGCCGCTCGGGTGGGTCTACCCAAACGCGGCCCCGGCAGCCTGATGCGGGTCGGCAAGCGGGTCCTGGTCGAAGTCCACTTCGACCACGGGACGATCGCCGGCGTTGGCGAGCTGCGCGACGCCGGCGCGCGGGTTCTCGGCGTGAGCCGTCGCTACCGGACCGTCACCGTCACCGCCCTGCCGCCCGCCCTGCCCGCGGTCGCGGCGGTGCCCGGGGTCGAGGAAGTGGCGGAAGTGCTTGCCCCGCAGGTCGCGGCGAGCGAGTGCCGCGGGCTCGTCACCTCCGAGGGTGATTTTCAGCTCGATGCCGCAACCGCCCGCAGCGCTTTCAATGCGGACGGCAGCGGCGTCGGCGTCGGCATCCTCTCGGACTCCTTCGACCGCGATGCCGACGCGGCCACCGATGCCGGCGGGGACGTCGCCAGCGGCGATCTGCCCGGTGCGGGGAATCCTTGCGGTCACGCGACGGGGGTCAGGGTCCTCGAAGACTCGGGCGTCGGGGAAGCGACCGACGAGGGCCGTGCGATGGCGCAGATCGTCCACGACCTCGCGCCTGGGGCAGAGCTCTCGTTTGCCACCGCCTTCGGCGGTGAAACCAGCTTCGCTTCGAACATCGAAAGTCTCGCCGCGCCGGCGGCGAGCGGCGGGGGCGGGGCGGGGGTGATCGTCGACGACGTCCGCTATCCCGGCGAGCCCTTTTTCCAGGACGGCCCGGTCGCCGTGGCGATCGACCGCGTGACCGCGGGCGGTGCCGCCTATTTCTCCGCCGCGGGCAACGAAAACGTCATCGCCGGCGGCGCCGACGTCGGTTCCTACGAAGCACCCTTCCGCGACGCCGGTGCCTGCCCGCTCGGGGTGCCGCTGGCCGAGACGGAATGCATGGACTTCGATCCCGGCGAACCCGACGTCGATACGGGCTACGACTTCGAAGTCGAGCCGGGTGCCGAAATCAAGCTCGAACTGCAGTGGGCCGAACCCTGGTCCGGGGTGGACACCAATTTCGATGCTTACCTGCTCGACGGCAGCGGCGCCGTGCTTGACTCGAGCACCGGAGCGAACGAAACCAGACCGTTCGAGTTCGTCTTTTGGAAGAACACGGGTAGCGCGCCCGAGGTCGTGAACCTTGCGATCGCGCGGCACGCGGGTGGGGGGAGTCCGCCGCTCAAGTTCATCCAGATCGGCGCCGGCGCGGGCGATGCCCTGCCGACGCCCGGGCAGCTCGAAAGCAGCGCCGGCGACACGATCGGGCCGACGATCGCCGGGCACTGGGGCGCGCCCGCCGCCGCCAGCGTCGGAGCGGTCCGCTTCGACAGCTCAAAACCTGAGGACTACTCCTCGCGCGGCCCCGTCGTTCACTACTTCGGCCCGGTGGGGGGAGCCTCGGCTGCCGCGCTCGATCCGCCGGAGGAAATTTCCAAGCCGGACTTCGTCGCCACCGACTGCGGTGCCACCACGTTCTTCCTGCCGGCCGGGTCGCTCGGTGCCTTCCGCTTCTGCGGCACGTCGGCTGCCGCACCGCATGCCGCCGCGGTCGCCGCGCTGATGCGGCAGGTCAACCCGGCGCTTCCGGTCGCTCAGCTCCGTTCGGCCCTCGCGGTCACGGCGAGACCGCTCAGCGGCTTCGATCCTGATGCTGTTGGCAGCGGGCTGATCGACGCCTACGGCGCGCTCAGCAGCGTCGCCCTGCCGCCGGTGATCTCGATCACGGAACGGCCGCAGGCGCTGGGCCGCAACCGTCGCCCCAGCATCGGCTTCAGCGCCAACCGCCCGGTGGTCTTTAGCTGCTCGTTCGACGGCGGTGCTCCCGCGCCGTGCAGCTCGCCCTTCGTTCCGCTGGCACCGCTTGCCGATGGCGTCCACGGCTTCGTCGTGCAGGGGGTGGACGTCGCCGGCCGGGTGGGCAGGAGCGAGCAGATCGACTTCAAGATCGACACGCGGCGGCCGCGCACCTTCTTCCGCAAGCATCCGCACAAGACGATTCTGACCGGCAAGCGGCGTGCCCGCGCGGCTTTCCGCTTCGGCTCGAACGAGCAGGGCGTCACCTTCGCCTGCAAAGTCGACGGCGGCTTTTTGCGCTTCTGCGGGTCGCGGCTGGTGCGCCGATTCCGGCTGGGCGAGCACGTCGTCTCGGTCAAAGCCCGTGACGCCGCCGGCAACGTCGATCACTCGCCGGCGATCTTCCGCTTCCGCGTCAAGCGGCGCGACTAGCCGATCGATTCCACAGCCAATCCTGCCCATCCAGGCAGGATTGGGTGGATGGCGGGTGCGCCTCTGCGGGAATTGACACCCCAGCGCTTCGCGCTGGGGTGAATCTTGTGCGTGGCTTCGCCGCGCAGGAGCCGGATTGCATTTCCGCCGCTTCGCGACATTCC
>JASLIG010000010.1 GCA_030152805.1 Solirubrobacterales bacterium | reverse complement strand
GGCTCGGCGTTGACGTAGTAGATCGGGGTGGTGACGTAATAGGGCATGTCGATCCAGGCTATCTGCGCGGCTCGCGGCCGGTGAGCGCCCGGTAGAGGTCGTTCGCCCGGGTGCCGGTGAGCGCGGCGACGACGCTGGCGGCAGCCCGGGGTCGCGCCCCCGACTGGACCAGGTGACGGAGGGCATCGACGGCGAAGCCGACGTCGCGGTCGTGCTCCTCGGCGGCGGCGGGCGCGATCACCAGCACGATCTCGCCCTTGACGTCGCCGCGGAAGCGACGCGCCAGTTCGGCGAGCGAGCCGCGGGCGATTTCCTCGTGCATCTTGGTCAGCTCGCGGCAGACCGCGGCGGGCCGGTCGGGGGCGATCGCCGCCAGCGCCGCCAACGACTCGCCGACGCGGCGCGGTGACTCGAAGGCGATAACGGTCTCGCCCGAGCGCAGCACGCGCTCCATCTCGCCCGAGCGCTTGGGCAGGAAGCCCTCGAAGCGCCAGCGGTCGGTGGGCAGGCCGGAGGCGACCAGGGCCACCGGGACCACCGAGGGACCGGGCAAGACCGTCACGTCGAGCGCGCGTTCTATGCAGCGGCGGATCAGCCGGTATCCGGGGTCCGAGATGCCCGGCATGCCCGCGTCGGAGACGAGCGCGACGATGTCGCCGCGCTCGATCCGCTGCGCCAGCTCGGTTGCCCGCGCCGCTTCGTTGCCCTCGTGGTTGGAGACCAGCGGCGGCGCCGGCCGGATGCCGAGCTTGTCGAGCAGGCTGCCAGTGCGGCGCGTGTCCTCGCAGGCGATCCAATCGGCGGCGACGAGCGCTTCCCGCACCCGCACCGTGATGTCGTCGAGGTTGCCGATCGGGGTCGGGCAGACGATCAGCTCGCCCGGCATCAGCCCTTGCCTCGCTCCATCTCGATCCTGGCCATCGCGGCGGCGCCGATCATGCCGGCGTCGGCACCCAGCTCGGCGGCGACGACGGGGATCTTCTTCATCGGCGGCAGCGCGCGCGCCTCCAGTTCGCGCCGCGCCGGCTCGAGCAGAAGGTCGCCGGCGGCGATCACGCCGCCGCCAATCACGAAGACCTCGGGCTCGAAGATGTTGGCGAAACTGGTCAGCGCGACGCCCAACCGGGAGCCGATCTCCTCGAATACCGCGCGCGCTGTGGGATCGCCGGAAAGCGCCGCCTCGGTGACGACCTTGCCGTCGATCTCCTCGCCGTCGGCCAGCATCGTGCCCAGCGCGGAGTCCGGCTCGCGTTCCGCCGCGGCGAGGCCCTCGCGGCCCAGCGCCGTGCCCGAGGCCAGTGTCTCCACGCAGCCCCGCCCCGGGCAGTTGCCCTGGCAGCGCGGCCCGTCGATCTCGATCACCGTGTGGCCGAGCTCGGCGCCGGCGCCGCTGGCGCCGCGGTAGACCTCGCCGCCCAGGATCAAGCCGCCGCCGATGCCGGTGCCGATCGTCAGCATCACCGCGTTGCGGGCGCCTCTGGCTGCGCCGTAGAGATGCTCGGCCAGGGCGGCGACGTTCGCGTCGTTGTCGACGAAGACCGGCAGGCCGGTGCGTTCGCCGGCTATCTCGCGGAGCGGCAGGTTGTCGAGCGGCAGGTTGACGGCCGAGATCGCGATGCCGCGCTCGTGGTCGACGGTGGCGGGGATGCCCAAGCCGACGGCGGCGACGGCGGGACATTTGCCGCGCGCCTCTTCGATCTCCCTGACCAAGAGCTCGACCAGCTCGTCCTCGGTCTGCCCGGTCGACGCCTCGCGACTCTCCCAGAGCACCTTCGAATCGGGGTCGAGCACACCGAGCAGCATCTTCGTGCCGCCCAGGTCGACGCCGATGATTTCCCCTGCACTCATACGAGCTTCGGGGCAGGGTAGAGACGGGCGACCGCGGGCATCGGCATGATTCCCGGCAGTCTTTCATGGCCGACAATGGCGAGCAGCAGCCCTCCGGGCCGCCCGAGTACAAGGTCTACCGGTCCCGGAAGGGCCGCTTGTCAGGGTTGCGGTCCCCCGATCTCTCAGGTCTCAGAGAGCGAACCCCGCGCGCGCCGAAGTGGTGGCGGCGCGACAAGGGCGAGAAGCCCGAGCGCACCGGGCCGCCGCGACGCTGGACTCCAAAGCGCGTGCTCAAGTGGGTCGGGATCGCGGCGCTGGGCTGGGTCCTGCTCAGCTTCCTCGCCTTCGCCGTCTCCGCCCAGCTGCAGTCGTTCAAGCTCTCCGGCGAAGCGAAGGACGCGCTGCACGGCAATCCGTTCCTATTGCCCAGCGCCCAGACGATCCTCGTGCTCGGCACCGATGCACGGCCGCCCAACACCCAGGAGCCAGGCGCGGCACCCTCGGTGGAGTGCTTCGAACAGCAGGCCCATGGCGACGCCCCCCACGGCAACTGCGAAGCGGGGCAGTTCCGCGCCGACACCCTGATGCTGATCCGGGCCGGCGGCGGCGCCTTCCGCAAACTCTCGATCCCGCGCGACAGCTACGCCGAAATCCCCGGCCAGAGCCCACAGAAGATCAACGGCGCCTACGCCTTCGGCGGTGCCAGGGCGCAGATCGAAGCGGTCGAAAACTTCCTCGACGTCGAGATCGACCACGTCGCGATCGTCAACTTCACCGGCTTCGAAGACCTGATCGACGCGGTCGGGGGGGTCAAGGTCGACGTTCCGCACAAGCTCTGCGCCGACATCTCCGGCGGGGCCGGGGGCGGCCAGGGCGGCGTGACGCTGCGGCTGGGCAAGGGCGAGAACACCCTCGACGGCGAAAAGGCGCTGGCCTACTCGCGCGTGCGCAAGCCAAGCGAATGCCCGGGACCCGGCAAGAGTGCCTACACGCTCGGCTACAGCGACTACGACCGCGAGCAGGCCCAACAGGCGGTGATCAACGGCATCAAGGGCAGGCTCACCGACCCGCTCCGCCTCCCCTACAACTTCATCCACGGCCCGATCATCGGCTGGGACGCGCCCAAAGCCTTCGTCAGTGACATGGGCTTCCTGACCATGCCGCAGCTGGTCCTCTCCGCCGCGATCGGCGGCAGCGGTCCCACCGACGTGCTCTGCTCTCACGGCGAATGCGGAGAAGGCCCCGGCGGCAGCGTAGAAGTCCCCGAGGCGACCCGCCGCCGCGCGGTAGACCGCCTCCTCAACGGCTAACGGTCCGCGACCGACCGTCTGAGCACACCAGGGTGTGCCTAAGTGGTCAGTCGCTGGTCGTCGGCGCCTTGGGCTTGTCGCCCGATGACTTCGAGTCGCTCGCCTTGGACTCGCCGCCGCTTTTCGACTCGCTCGCGCCGTCGGACGAGGACGCGCCAGCGCCCTTCTTCTTCTTGCCGTAGTCGGTGTTGTAGAAGCCGGAGCCCTTGAAGTGGACGGCCACGGGATGCAGGACGCGCTCGGCCGGAGCGCCGCACTCCTGGCACTCGGTCAGCGGCTCGTCGCTCATCCTCTGGATCACGTCGAAGACGTGCCCGTTCTCGCATTTGTACTCGTAGATCGGCATACGGCCGCGGGATTATCGCAGCCCGGACCGAGGCAGCCGCGCCCTTGGCGACGCCGCCTCTATACGGTTCCCCCGTGGCCACGGCCGAGGAGAACCGCCCAACCGACGTCTCGATGGAGGAGATCGTCGCCCTCTGCAAGCGGCGCGGCTTCGTCTTCCCCTCCTCGGAGATCTACGGCGGGCTCGGTTCGACCTACGACTACGGCCACTACGGCGTGCTGCTGAAGAACAACGTCAAGGCCGAGTGGTGGCGGGCGATGCTGCAGGAACGCGACGACATCGTCGCGCTCGACTCGGCGATCCTCCAGCACCCGCGGGTCTGGGAGGCCTCGGGCCACCTCGAGGGCTTCACCGACCCGCTTGTGCAGTGCCTCGGCAAGTGCAAGAAGCGCTGGCGCGAGGACCACCTGCGCGAGGCGGTCGAAGCCGAGGGCGGTGACCCCAGCGCCGAGCTGCGCTGCCCCGAGTGCGGCGGCGAGCTGTCGGAGCCGCGCCAGTTCAACCTGATGTTCGAGACCCACATCGGGCCGGTGGCGGGCGAGGGCTCGGAGGTCTACCTGCGGCCCGAGACCGCCCAGGGCATCTTCATCAACTTCAAGAACGTGCTCGGCTTCGCCCGCAAGAAGCCGCCCTTCGGCATTGCCCAGGTCGGCAAGTCCTTCCGCAACGAGATCACCCCCGGCAACTTCATCTTCCGCACCCGCGAGTTCGAGCAGATGGAGATGGAGTTCTTCGTGCCGCCGGCCGAGGCCGAGCGCTGGTACCGGGAGTGGATCGAGATCCGCGAGCGCTGGTACACCGAGCTCGGCATCCGCCCCGAGTTCCTGCGCGTGCGCGCGCACGGCGCCGACGAGCTATCCCATTACTCCTCGGGCACCAGCGACGTCGAGTACCTCTTCCCGATCGGGTGGTCGGAGCTGGAGGGGATCGCCAACCGCGGCGACTTCGACCTCACCCAGCACGCCAAGTTCAGCGGCGAGAAGCTCGAGTACTTCGACCAGCAGACCAAAGAGCGCTACGTCCCGCACGTGATCGAGCCGGCCGCCGGCGCCGACCGCGCGACCCTCGCCTTCCTGGTCGACTCCTACGACGTCGAGGAGGTCGAGGGCCGCCAGCGCACCGTGCTGCGCCTCCATCCCCGGCTCGCCCCAGTCAAGGTCGCCGTCCTCCCCCTCGTCTCCAAGGAGGGCATGCCCGAGAAGGCCCGCGAGATCTTCGGCGAGCTGCGCACCCGCATGCCCGCCGAGTTCGACGAGGGCGGCTCGATCGGCAAGCGCTACCGCCGCCAGGACGAGATCGGCACCCCCTGGGGCATCACCGTCGACCACCAGACGATGGAAGACGACACAGTCACCCTCCGCGACCGCGACTCGCTGGAGCAGACGAGGGTTCCGGTCGCCGGCCTAGCGGACGACCTGGCCGCCCGCCTCACCCAGCCCTGGCGCACCCCGAAGCTGGGCGGCTAAGAACCGCCCTCGATCAGGCCGATCACGTTGCCCTCGGGGTCGGTGAACTGGCCGAGGACCATGCGGCCCATGATCGTCTCGGGGCCCATCACGCGGGTGCCGCCGAGAGACTCGGCCTTGCTCAGGGCCTCCTCGACGCTGGGGACTTCGACGTAGAAGGTGACGTGACCCCCGTAGCCCTCGGGGCCCTGGCCGATGCCGCCGCCTAGGCCGATGCCTTCGGCGTTGCTGTTGGCCTCGCGGTCGACCAAGCCGTATTTCATCTCGTTCTCGGCGTTGACGTCCCAGTCGAAGAGCTCGGCGTAGTAGCTCTGCAGCTTCTCGCCGTCGCGGGCGACGACCTCGAAGTGGACCACCGGCTGTCCCATCTCAACTCCCCCTTGCGTTTGCTTGCGTGCTTGCCATGAACCGTTCCACATCGGCGGCGTCGGCGGCGAGCGCCAAGCTCGCCGCCTTCGAGACGCGGCCGAGAGGCTCGATTGCCACCTTGCCGCGGTTCAGCTTCCAGGTGCCGACCGCCCTGCCCTTGACCAGCGCGAAGGGACGGAAGATGCCGTTCATCGTCACCAGGTGCGTGTGCGGGCCGAGAATCAGCTCGCGCGAGGTCCAACCGAGCAGGAGGGGGTCAAAAGCGCCGAGCAGGCGGGGGCCGGGAACCTCGGCGACGGGTGGGTGTTTGGCGAGGTGGACCAGGCCGTCGTCGCGCTGGACCAGCTCGCCGGCGATCGCGGCAAGACCGGCGCGCGAGTCTCGCAGCGGCAGGCCCGCCCAGCGGGCCAGGTCGCGGTCATCGGCTGGGGCGTGGCCGACCAGGTAGCGACGGGCAAGCTCAGCGAGGGCGGCGTCGCGGTCGACGGGCGTCGCCGGCTCCAGCCAATCGCGGACCAGCACGTAGGCATGGTCCTTGCCAACCATCGGGCCCCGCACGGCGACACCCCGGACCGCCGCCAGGAAGAGCAGGTGGATCAGGGCCTGTCCCTGCGTGGGCACACCGGCCGCCTCGAGGCGCTCGCGCAGCTGATGCCGGGTCAGGGGTCCCTCCTCGGCAAGCGCACGCTCGATCGTCTCCACGGCGCGCTCGCCCAGCTCCGGCGCGATCCCCTCCTGGCGCAGGCGGCGTATGCAGGATGCGCGCAAAGGCGGTGTGGTCAGCATCTGCAACCAGGGGTAGTCCTCCCTGCGCACCAGGTGCAGGGTGCCGCGATTGAGCCAGGTGATCAGCAGCGAGCGCTCCTCGGTAAAGGCGCGATCGACGTCGGCGGCGGTCAGGCCCTCGCTGCGGGCCCGCACGGCGAGGCGAGCGCCGCGCGGATCCTGACCCTGCACGGCGAGCAGGCGCTCCGCCACCGCGGCGGGGTCGGAGGCGGGCGGACCGGAGAGGCCCTGGGCGGCAAAGCGCTCGGCGAAGATCGAAGCGGTGGGCACGGCGGCATGATCGCGCGCCCGGCGGCTGGGCGCGCCGCGCGACCGCTCTATTCGACCGCGAGCAGATCGATGACGAAGATCAGCGTTTCGTTGGGGGCGATCGAGCCCGTGCCCGTTGAGCCGTAGGCGAGGTTGGGCGGAATGATCAGCTCGCGGCGGCCACCGACCTTCATCCCTTTGACGCCCTGGTCCCAGCCGGAGATCACCTGGCCGGCGCCGAGGCCGAAGGTGAAGGGTTCGTTGCGACTCCAGGAGGAGTCGAATTCTTCCTTGCTGTCGTAACCGACGCCGACGTACTGGACCGTGACTTCGTCACCGGCTTCGGCCGTCGGGCCGCTGCCCTTTTCGATTTCCTTGATCACGAGCTTCTTCGGCGGCGCGCCCTTGGGCACTGTTACCGCGGGCTTGGTCTTTTCGGCCGGCGCCGTTTCGGTCGTGGTCGCTTCGCTCGAAAAGGTGGATTCGCTCGGCTCCGTCGAAGAATCGTCACCGCCGCCACAGCCTGCGACCACGAGGGCACCGCAGGCAAGGACTATCAGGGCGAAGCGCTTCATGGCGGATGATCCTACGCGACGCCGGCGCGGCGCGGCGCCGGGCGTCAGCGCCTGCCGGAGATCGCGTTCCAGGCGCGGCGCAAGAAGCCTGGCCGGCCCGCGACCAGATCGTCGGCGCTAACCGAAAGTGAGCCCGGATTGGCGCCCGGCGCCGGCAGGCCCGCAGCCTCGGCTGCATCGATCTTCAGCACCACCCCTCGCTCGTATATCTCGCCCACCTCAGGCGCATCGACGAAGCGGTGACCACCGGGCCCGGTGGTCGTGTCGAACACGATCCCGTCGAACATGTCGAGCTTGGGAGCGGAGAGGGCCTGCACCACCCTGCCGAGCTCCTTGCCGTCGCTCGAGAAGACAGGCACTCCCTTGCTCACCGCAAGGTAAGAACTCGGTGGACCCAGATCCTCCATTGGGCTGAGCATATCCACGCCGCACCTCAGGCAGCCGGCCGGAGGCTATGCTCGTCGGGGTCACACGGGTTCAACTGAGGAGGAGCGCATGGCAGTAGGGCTGAGAATCAAGTTCGCCGACGGAACGCAGGAGCAGTACGAGGCCGTCAATGCGCAGATGGGAGTCGAGGAGAACCTTCCGGACGGGCTGATCTTTCACTCGGCCGGGCCGATCGAGGGGGGTTGGGGCGTGATCGACTTCTGGGAGTCGCGCGGGCACTTCGACCGATTCCAGGAGAGCCGCCTGGGGCCGGCAATCGCGGAGCTTGGCGAGCGCGCGCCGCAGGGCCCGCCGGACATCAAGGAGTTTCCCGTCCACAACATCATCAAGGGTTAGGAGCGCGCGGCCGGGGCGTTGAGATGGGTCTCAATCTCACATCGCTGCTGACCGAGAGCGCCGGGCGGGCGCCGGAGGCCCCTGCGATCCGCCTCGGCGAGGTCGAGCTGAGCTACGGTGAGCTCGACGATCGCAGCGCCCGCCTCGCCACTCTGCTTGCCGAGAAGGGCGTGCGCCCCGGCGACCGGGTCGGCGTGATGCTGCCCAACGTGCCGGAGTTCCCGATCGCCTACTACGGCGTGCTGCGCGCGGGCGCGGTGGTCGTGCCGATGAACGTGCTCTTGAAGCGGCGCGAGATCGCCTTCTACCTCGAGGACTCCGGAGCGAAGCTATTGCTCGCCTGGCACGGCTTCGCCGCCGAGGCGCGCGAGGGCGCAACCGACGCCGACGCCGAGCCGATCGAGGTCGAGCCGTCGAGCTTCGCCTCGATGCTCGCCGAACACGAGCCGAGCGCCGGCATCGTCGACACCGCCGAGGACGACACGGCGGTCATCCTCTACACGTCGGGCACCACCGGCAAGCCCAAGGGCGCCGAGCTGACCCACCTCAACCTCTTCGGCAACGCCGACGTCTCCAGCCGCACCACCTGCGAGATAGCGGGCGGCGACGTCGTCCTCGGCGCCCTGCCGCTCTTCCACTCCTTCGGCCAGACGGTCGGCATGAACGCCTCGCTAAAGGTGGGTGCCTGCCTGACCCTGGTGCCGAAATTCGACCCCGGCGAGGCGCTGTCGACGATGCAGCGCGACGGCGTCACCCACTTCTACGGGGTGCCGACGATGTTTGGCGCCCTGCTCCACCACCCCGAGCGCGGCAGCTTCGACACCTCGAAGCTGCGCACCTGCATCACCGGTGGGGCCTCGATGCCGGTGGAGGTTCTGCGCGGCTTCGAAGATGCCTTCGAGGCGGTCGTGCTCGAGGGCTACGGGCTCTCGGAGACCTCGCCCGTCGCCTGCTCCAACCACCCCGAGCGCGAGCGCAAGGCGGGCTCGATCGGGACCCCGATCGAAGGGGTCGAGATGCGCGTCGTCGACGAGAACGACGAGGAGGTCGGCCAGGGCGAGGTCGGCGAGATCGTGATCCGCGGCCACAACATCATGAAGGGCTACTGGCAGCGTCCCGACGCCACCGCCGAGGCGATGCGCGGCGGCTGGTTCCACAGCGGCGACATGGCCCGCATCGATGAGGACGGCTACTTCTACATCGTCGACCGCAAGAAGGACATGATCATCCGCGGCGGCTACAACGTCTACCCGCGCGAGGTCGAGGAGGTGCTCTTCGAGCACCCGAAGATCCGCGAAGCGGCGGTGCTGGGCGTCCCCCACGACCAGTGGGGCGAGGAGATCGGCGCCGCGGTGGTGCTCCACGACGGCGAGGAACTCGCCCCCGAGGAGGTCAGCGCCTACGTCAAGGAGCGCATAGCCGCCTACAAGTACCCGCGGCTCGTCTGGTTCCTCGACGACCTCCCCAAGGGCCCCACCGGCAAGATCCTCAAGCGGGAGATCGAGACTCCCGCATCTGTGTGACGAACTCACTCTGAGCAATCCTGGCTGCTCAGCCAGTTTGGCGGTAACCTCCCTGCAGCCCCGCCGCACCATGCAAAGGAGAGAGATGAGCGTCGCATCCCAGAGCCTGATGGACAACGTCACCTACGAGGACCTCTACCACCGCTGGGAGCAGGGCAACTGGAGCGCTTACGACATCGACTTCTCCCAGGACCGGGCGGGTTGGGACGCGCTCAGCGACATCCAGCGCCGCTCGGCGATGTGGATCTACTCGATGTTCTTCTACGGCGAGGACCGGGTCGCCGACACCCTCGCCCCCTACATCACCGCCGCACCGACCGAGGAGCAGTCCTACTTCCTCGCCACCCAGCAGGTCGACGAGGTGCGCCACTCGGTCTTCTTCCACCGCTTCTTCAAGGAGGTGATCGGGGTCGGCGGCGAGTCGCTCCAGCAGACGCTCTCCTCGACCCTGCCGCAGCTCAACTGGGGCTACCGCGGCATCTTCGACCGTCTCGACCTGATGGCCGAGGAACTGACCAAGGACCGCTCGCTGCCGAAGTACGCGCAGGCGATCACGCTCTACCACCTGATCGTCGAGGGCTCGCTCGCCCAGCCCGGCCAGCACTTCATCGAGGACTTCTTCGCCTCCGAAGAAACGATGCCGGGCTTCAGCTCCGGCATCGCCAACGTCTCGAAGGACGAGCAGCGCCACATCGGCTTCGGCGTCAAGGTCCTCTCCGAACTACTTGCCGACGAGCATCCCGCCCATGAGGAGTGCAAAGCGGCGGTGGTCGAGCTGCTCCGCGAAGTGCTGCCCTACGGCCCCGCGGTCTTCCACCCGCCCAACATGGACCGGGAATACACCGAGTGCTACGGCTTCTCGCTCGAGGACATCTTCGCCTTCGGCCTCAAACTGATCCGCCAGCGCTGGCGCACGATCGGATATCCGACCGAGGAGATGCCACCCGGTGTCTTCCCCTTCGACCCGGAGGCCGCGCCCGAGGAGATCGCCGAGAACCAGGTGAAGCTGATGATGGGCGGCATCCTCGGCCCGCCCGACGCCAGGCCGGAGGCGACCCCCGAGCTGCAGAGGCTCTACTTCGAGGTGGTCAAGCGAGTCGCCGACCCCGGCGCCGCCAACGGCTCGCCGCTCGTCTACCAGTGGCGCTTCACCGACGCCGACCCCTGGCACCTGGTGATCGACAACGGCTCGACCCGCGCCGAACCCGGTGAAGCGCCCAACCCGACGCTGACGCTGGAGGCGAGCTGGGCCGACTTCGTCGGCATGAGCAAGCCGGACGCGAACCCGGTGAAGATGGTCCTCACGCGCCGCATCCGCCCCCGCGGCTCGATCCGCGAGATCGCGCGGATGCGCAAGGTCTTCACGTAGCCCAAACATCCTGACGGCTGCACCGCAACCTTCCCGCAGGGGGAATGTTGAGATCGATCAAACGATCGCGGGGAGGGGTCTTGGTGGGAATCGTCCGTTTTGCAGTTGTTTGGCTGCTGGTCAGTGTGGGACTCGGGGCGATGCCGGTATCCGACGCCTCCAGCACACCGATTCCGCAAGGCCCTGACCCGATGGTCGCGAAATGGCCTCATTGGCCCTATCCGGCGACTTGCGGAGGGGGCCCTGCATTCGATCCGGTCAGTGCGTTCAGCGGACCGACCGAAGCGGAGACAGGCCTCGGCCCGGCAGAAGAAGGGCTGCGGAAAACGATCGAGGAATGGCAGACCGGCTTTCCGACCTTGCCAAAACACCGCTGGAGGTTCCTGGGCCAGGAACCGGGCGTCGTCGTCTACGCTCATGGCCGCCTGCCGGGTGTCGAAGAGTTGGCCCTCGAAGAATCCAATGGGCTATGGGGCTTCGCGGGCTACAGCAGCCGATGCGAACCGACATCTGTCGTAGACGAGAGAGAAGCCATTACCTGGACGCTTTCGTCAAAGCAGTCACGGCTTCTCCCGAGCACGCGCCGGCTGTGGATCGATCTCGGTCCAGGTGAATGCGCAAGCGGAAGGAGCCAGAACGACAGGGCCATGAAGCCGGTGTTCTTCGAACTGGGCAAGCGGCTGCTGATGGTGATGCGACTGAAACCGCT
>JASLIG010000102.1 GCA_030152805.1 Solirubrobacterales bacterium | reverse complement strand
GGGGGCCGGGGGGCCGGGGGGTCTCGCACCCCCGGGGCCCGCCCCCCCGGCCCCCCGGCCCCACGACAGGACCCGCGCGCCGAGACCTCGGCTGCCAGGTGGCTGGTCCCTGGGTTCTTCTTCGGCCTCACAGCCCTGATCCGGCCAGAGTACCTGCTTGTTGGAGCTGCGTTTGTTGTGCTGGCTCTGATCCGGATCGTCTATAAAGACGGCTGGCGGCCGGGCTTCGCCGGAGCTGCTCTACTCGCCGCGGGGCTGCTGCTGCCGATCCTGCCGTGGGCGATTCGCAACCAAGTGGTCCTTGACCGCACCGTGCCGATCTCGACGGGTGGAGGAAAGGCTTTGTACGTCGGAACGTTCCTGCCCGCCGACGGCGAATACCAGCGGGTCAAGGCGATCCTCGCCCGGCGCTACCTGCACCGCGACCTGCCACCGCATTCCGAGGCGCTCGAAGAAGTCAACCCGACCCCGCTCTTCGACCGCGTCGCCGACCGCTATCCGGACCTGCCGCGGGACTCGGCGCTGGGCAAGATCGGCAAGCAGAACTTCTCCCACTACTTCGGCGACGACCCAATCGAATACCTGGCGATGACCGCACGCAAGA
The DNA here is from genome assembly GCA_030152805.1 of Solirubrobacterales bacterium. GTDB lineage: Bacteria > Actinomycetota > Thermoleophilia > Solirubrobacterales > 70-9 > VRUE01. The sequence goes on along the minus strand of JASLIG010000102.1, from coordinate 2,648 downwards.
CCTGGCGGATGTGGAGCGCCGGGATCGGGGAGGCGATGGAAAACACCCTCGGGCGGGTGCTTCAGACGCTGATCGTCATCCTCGCCCTGGCGGGCCTCGCCGTGCTCGCGGTTCGGCGGCGCTGGTGGGAGTTCACCGCGATGGCGACGCCGATCGCCCTCGTCACCGTGGTCGGCGCCATCTCCCTGGCGGCCCCTCGCCGCAACGAGGTGCTGATGACACTGGTCTTTCCGCTCGCCGCCGCGGCGCTTGCGAGGGGGGCTGCGGCCGTATCCTCCCGGCGGCAATGGCGCTCCACGCAGGCATCTTCCCCGCCGAACTGACCGCGCTGCGCAGCGCCGGGCTGATCGCGGCGCTCGCGATCGTCGCCTACGCGCTGCTGCGTCGACGCTCGCTGCGCAACGTCGACGTGCTGATTCTGCTCGCCGCCGGCGTCGGCCTGGCGCTCGTCTCGGGGACCGAAATCACCGACAAGCTGCTCTCCGCCTTCTCCTTCGAAAAGGGCAACGGCGGTCGCATCCTCGGCCTCGCCGTCTTCGCCATCTTCGTCCTCTTCCTGCTGATCCTGCGGGCGCTCTCGCAGGCGGCGCGCAACGCGCGGCAGCTCTCGGCCGTGCTCGAGGGCCTCGCCTGGGAGGAGTTCCGCCAGGCGGCGCTGCCAGAGCGGTTCCGCGGCAAGATCGCAATCCTCGTCCCCGCCTACAACGAGGCCGAGAACATCGGCTACGTACTAGACCTCATGCCGACTGAGGTCTGCGGCATGGGCACAGCGGTGCTCGTCGTCGACGACGGCTCGCGCGACGGCACCGGCGACGTCGCGGCCGGGCACGGCGCCGTCGTCGCCCGCCACGTGATCAACCGCGGCGGTGGCGCCGCCCTGCGCACCGGCTACCGGCTGATGGTCGAATCGGGCGCCGAGATCGTCGTCACCCTCGACGCCGACGGCCAGCATCTGCCCGCCGAGATGGAGCGGTTGGTCAAACCGGTCCTCGACGGTGAAGTCGACGTCGCCCACGGCTCGCGCGTGCTCGGCCAGGCCGACCGCAACCACTTCGCCCGCGAGCTGGGCATCGTCTTCTTCAACCGGCTCGTCTCCGCGATCACCCGCACCCACGTCACCGACTGCTCCAACGGCTACCGGGCGGTGCGCACCACCGTCCTCCCCCAGCTCGTTCTGCGCCAGGAGCAATTCCACACCTCGGAGTTCATGATCGAGGCGATCAAGCGGGGTATCCCAGCGCGGGAGGTACCGATCACGGTCGAGCAGCGCCTGCACGGCCACTCCAAGAAGCCAGCCGTATTCCGCTACGGGATGGGCTTCGCCAACGCGATCGTCCGCACCTGGCTGCGCTGAGCGACTATCTGACCCCGGGGTGACGCACCGCCGCTGGGTCGGGCAGGTAGAGATCGGTGCCGCAGCGCGGGCAGACCTGGACGTAGAGCTTGACCGCCTTGTGGCAGTTGGGGCACTGGCGTTCGGGTTCGTTCTTCTCGGTGCGATAGAGGATCACCGCAATCAGCCCGAGCGGCGGCAGGACCATGCCGATCAGCAGCCAGAGCCAGAATGAGCTGCCCTTGCCCTTGCCGATGATCGCCGTGGCTAGGCCGAAGAAGAAGGCGATGACGAGGTACTCGAATCCCACGGCCCTATTGTCGCCTCTAGGGGCTTCGGATGGCCGATTGAGCCGACCTCGGAGAGGTCGCGGCGGAACGGCAGGCTGGCGGTCCAGTCGATCACGGCGCGGACCTTGCGGGCGGCGCCCGGGATTTGGCTCATGTGGTAGGTGCGCGCCATCCACCAGGCCGGGAAGCCACGGAAGGTGCGACCGCCCACTCTTCCGACCGCCTTGTAGCGGCCGAGGTTGACGAAGGCGGCGTTGCCGCGGTACTCGAAGGGGCGGGCGTTGCCGATGCCGAGCTCGGCGGCGATGTTGCGGGCGGCGACCGGCCCCTGCCGCACCGCGTGCTGCGCGGTCGGCGGATAGAGGCCGCCGCGTGGATCGGGGGCGGCGGCACAGTCGCCGATCGCCCAAACCGAGTCGAGGCCCTCGACCCGCAGGTGCTCGTCGACCGGGACGCGGCCGCGCTCGTCGAGCGGCACGGACAGCTGCCGCAAGCTCGGGTGCGGCGCGACGCCGGCGGTCCAGACGACCGTGCGCGTCGGCAGCGTCTCGCCGGTGGCGATACGGGCGGAATCCGCGCGTACCTCCTCCAACGTCGTGCCGAGGCGGACGTCGATGCCGCGGCCGCGCAGCTCGCGCAGCGCGTAGTCGGCGAGCTCAGCGTCGATCTCGGGCAGCACCCGGTCGCTGGCCTCGACCAGCACCCAGCGCATCCCGTGCAGGCGGGCGCGCGGGTAGCTCTCGATCGCGTCGGCGGCGAAGTCCTGCAGCTCGGCCAGTGCCTCAAGGCCGGCGTAGCCGCCGCCGACGAAGACGTAGGTGAGCAGCTCTTCGCGGCGAGCGGGGTCCTCGGCGGCGTTGGCCGCCTCCAGGGTCTCTACCACGTGGTTGCGAAGCCAGATCGCGTCGGCGAGCCCCTTGAAGCCGATCGCGTGCTCGGCCAGCCCCGGCACCGGCAGCACCCGCGAGACCGAACCGAGCGCGAGCAGCAACTGATCGTAGGGCAGCTGCTCGACGTCGCCCTCG
>JASLIG010000088.1 GCA_030152805.1 Solirubrobacterales bacterium | reverse complement strand
TCGCCTTCTTCGTTGGTGATCTTGAAGACGTTCCCCGTCGAGGACACCGATTGGATCACGTATTCCTTGGGCGCTCCCGACGCGACGATAATGCCTTCGACCGGCGGTTCCGCCGCAGCGTCCCCAGGGGTTTCGGAGATGACCGGTTCGATGCCGTGCAGGAGTTCCGTGCTCACGCCGGTGTATTCACCGTTGTGTTCCGTCGCATAGGTCTCGACGGCGACCTGTGCCGTGTGAGCGTTCTCCTTGGCCTTCGAGTCGCCGGCCTTTTCCTTCTGGTTGAAGAAGGCGGGGAGGGCGATCGCGGCGAGGATGCCGAGGATCAGCATGACGACGAGGAGCTCGATCAGCGTGAAGCCGGCCTCCTTGTCACCGTTGAGCCGGGCGCCAACCTTGGCCCGGAGATTCTGGATAAACATCGTTAGGTTCCTCCTGTGGTTCCTAATCGGTTTAGCCAGAGCCCCGTCGCGTTTCAGCCACGTGGTGTCTGTCGACCCCGGTGGTAGCCCGGCCGGCTCCTATTCGGAGCCCCGTTGACTTTGCGCCCCCACCTCACAGCGGGTTTGCCTTTTGCACCGAGGCACTGGCAGATCTTCTTACCCCCCTCTAATCGACTGCTGAGACAATCCCTTGATCCTTGAAACTAGGACTTCGTCTCCCCAAAAGTCGGGTTCTCAGGCCGAAATCCCCGGATAACCGGTCAACTCGAGCGGCGAAATCAGTGCGGCTGGGACACGGCCAGGCCACGATCGACGGCGGCGGCACCCAGGCGCTCGTCGTATGTGACGAACACGCCGATCTCATCCCTGACGCTGAGCGCCGTAGCCAGATGCAGTGCATCGAGGCTCCGCAGCTCCGCGGAGCCGATCGCAGCGGCCTCATCGAGTACGGCGTCATCGAGCGGTAGCAACGCCACTCCCTCCAGGAACGCTCGCGCCTCGACCGCATACCTCTCCTCATAGCGCCCACAGACACGGATCGCCTCGACACCCAGAAGCGCGCTCGACACGTAACCGTCCCAATCGGCCAGCTCCGCGAGCAGAGCGTCGAGCTCGGCCTCCCGAAGCGGCAGCTTCACGTAAGCCGAAGCGTCCAGATAGGCGAGGCGGCCGGCGGCAGACCCGAGCCGCGCAGTTGTCAGTGCTTGGAGTAGAGCGACGAGAGGCGCACGCTTGGCGCGCAGAACGCGCCAACCGCGTCAGCGGATGTGTTCGTAGATGCTGAACATCGGCAGGTACATCGAGATCACGATAAAGCCGACCATGCCGCCTACGAAGACGATCATCACCGGCTCGATCAGCGCGGTCAGGGCCTTGACCTTGGCATCGACCTCGGTCTCGTAGAAGTCGGCGATCTTGGTCATCATGTGCTCGAGCTGGCCGGTCTCCTCGCCGACGGCGACCATGTGGCCGACCATCGGCGGGAAGATCGGGGTGTCCTCGATCGGCCCGGCCAGCGAGCCGCCGCTCTTGACCGAGGCATAGACCTCGTCCATTGCCCGCTCGACGACGACGTTGCCCGAAGTCTGTCCAGTTAGCTGGATCGCCTGCAGCATCGGCACGCCGGAGGAGACGGCGCCGGAGAAGGTTCGCGACCAGCGCGCCAGCGCCACCTTCTGGATCACGTCGCCGATCTTGAACGGGATGCGCAGCTTGAAGCGGTCCCAGAGCTCATGGCCGCGCTCCGTTTTCTTCCATTTGAAGAAGAGGAAGAAGGCCAGAGCGATGCCGGGGATGATCAGGAACCAGTAGCCGGTGAGGGCGTTGGAAACGCTGACGCAGAGCTGAGTCGGCGCCGGCAGGCCGGCGGCTTCTTCGGGGTGTTCTTCGGCCAGTTCTTTGAAGATGCCGACGAAGACGGGAATCACGAAAACGACGATCGCGACCAGCACGACGACCGCGAAGCCGAAGACCAGCGCCGGGTACATCAGCGCCGATTTGACCTGGCGCTGCAGCGCATCGGCCTTCTCCACCTGGTAGGCGATACGGTCCATCGCCTCGTCGAGGCGGCCCGATTGCTCGCCGGAGCGCACCATCGCCCGGTAGAGACGGTCGAAGACCTTCGGGTAGCGCTCCATCGCCGCCTCCAGCGTGCTGCCCGCCTCGACGTCAGCGCGGATGCCCGCGGCCGCTTCCTTGATCTGCTCGTCCTGGGTCTGCTCCTCGAGCGTGTGCAGGGTGCGCAGCATCGGCATCCCGGAGGCGACCAGGGTGGCGAACTGGCGCGAGAAGATAGCCAGTTCGCGCATGTCGACCCCCTGCCAGCGCTTGAGGATGTCCTCGATCTTCAGCGGGCTCGACTTCTCGCTGACGTCGAGGACGATCAGGCCGCGCTGGCGCAGCTGCTCGGTGACCGAGGCCTTGGACTCGGCAACCAGCTCTCCGGCCGAGGTCGTCCCGGCCATGTCCATGGCGCGGAAGGCGAACGTCGTTGCTCCGGCCATCGTCCGCTAGGCCCCCGGGAGGTAGGTGGGCGGTGTCGGCGCGGTGGCCTGGGCGATCGCGGCGGCTTCTTCGGCGGCGCGACCGCCGATCTCCGTGACGGGCGCAACGGCCGCCTGGTCGCCGAGCAATCGCTTCAGCTCCTCGGGCACCGAGGCGCGCTGCTCGGCCAGCGAACGGGTGATTCGCCCGGCGCGAACCAGCCGCGCCAGGTCGGCGTCCATCGTCTGCATTCCGACTGCGCCCGAGGTCTGCACCGCGGCGTAGATCTGGTGCGTCTTGCCCTCGCGGATCAGGTTGCGGATCGCCGGCGTCGGCACCAGCACCTCGGTGGCGACGACGCGGCCGCGGCCGTCTGAGGTCGGCAGCAGCTGCTGGGTGACGATCCCCTGCAGGGCGATCGAGAGCTGCGTGCGCACCTGGCCCTGCTGCTCAGGCGGGAAGACGTCGATGATCCGGTCGACCGTCTGCGCCGTCGACTGCGTGTGCAGGGTGGCGAAGACGAGGTGGCCGGTCTCGGCCGCGGTCAGCGCGGTGGAGATCGTCTCCAGGTCGCGCATCTCGCCAACGAGGATGACGTCGGGATCCTCTCGCAGGGCGGCGCGCAGGCCGAGCGAGAAGTCCACGGCGTCAGAGCCAACCTCGCGCTGATTGACGATCGAGCGCTTGTGGGTGTGCAGGAACTCGATCGGGTCCTCGATCGTGAGGATGTGGTCCTCGCGCTCGGAGTTGATCACGTCGATCATCGAGGCCAGCGTCGTGCTCTTGCCCGAGCCGGTCGGGCCGGTAACGAGCACGAAGCCGCGCGGTTTCGCCGCCAGCTCGCGCAGCACCTGGGGCACGCCGAGCGAGTCGAGCTCGGGGATGTCCTGCGGCACCAGGCGGAAGGCGGCGCTGACCGCGCCGCGCTGGAAGAAGCAGTTGACGCGGAAGCGGGCGACGCCGGGGATCGCATAGGCGAAGTCGAGCTGCTTGTGGTTCTCGAAGCGTTTGCGCTGGTCGTCGTTAAGGATCGAGTAGACGACCTCGCGGGTCTCCTGTGCGGTCAGCACGGGAAATCCCTCCATCGGCTGGATCCTGCCCTTGTCGCGCATCGCCGGCGGGAAGCCCGCGGTGATGTGGACGTCGGATGCGCGCGCCTCGACCATGCGGGCGAGCACCCCTGAGAAGTCGAAATCAGGCTGTGACACGGAGTACCTCCTCGAGGCTCGTAACCCCGGCTCGAATCTTGACCACGCCGTCCTCGCGCAGGGTCAGCATTCCCTCCTCGCGGGCGACGGCGGCGATTTCCGTCTCCGGCGCGCGAGCGATCGTCATCTGCTTGAGGCGCTCGCTGAGGCTCATCACCGAGTAGATGCCGACCCTGCCCTTGTAGCCACTGTTGTTGCAGCGCGGGCAGCCAGCAGGCTCGTAGGCCTCGACCTCGGTGCCAACCCTGATCCCCGCCTCGTGCAGCGCCGCGACCGGGATGATCGAGCGCCGCTTGCAGTGCGGGCAGAGCTTGCGCGCCAGCCGCTGGGCGACGACGCAGTCGACCGCCGAGGAGGTGAGGAAAGTCTCGATTCCCATCTCCCCCAGGCGCGCAATCGCTCCCGGCGCGTCGTTGGTGTGCAAGGTGGTCAGCATCATGTGGCCCGTCAGGGCCGCCTCGATCGCGATCCGCGCCGTCTCGGCGTCGCGGATCTCGCCGACCATGACGATGTCGGGGTCGGCGCGCAGGATCGAGCGCAGCCCGCGGGCGAAGTCGAGCCCCGCCTTGCGGTTGACGTTCATCTGGTTGACGCCGGGGATCCGGAACTCGACCGGGTCCTCGATCGTGATGATCTTCTTCTCGATCTCGTTCAGCTCGGCCAGCGCCGCGTAGAGCGTCGTCGACTTACCGGAGCCGGTCGGGCCGGTGACCAGCACGGCGCCATAAGCCTGGTGGAAGGCGTCCTCGAAACGCGCCCGCGCCGAGCCGTCCATGCCGAGGTCGTCGAGCGAGCGCTGGGCGTTGCCCTCGTCGAGGATGCGGATCGTCGCCCCCTCGCCGCGCGAGGTGGGCAGGGTGGTGACGCGCAGGTCGATGCGGCGCTCCTCGACCGCAACGCTGACGCGGCCGTCCTGGGGCACGCGCTTCTCGGCGATGTCGAGCTCGCTCATGATCTTGAGACGCGAGATCACCGCGCTGATCATCCGCTTGGGCACGTGCGCGGACTCCTTCAGCACGCCGTCGATCCGGAAGCGGATGCGCAGCTCGCCTTCTTCGGGCTCCAAATGGATGTCGGAGGCCCCCTCCCCCACCGCCTGGGCGAGGATGCTGTAGACGAGCTTGATCACCGGCGCGTCCTCGGCGCTGGCCTGCATCGAGCTGACTTCGGCCAGCGCCTCTTCCTCTTCTTCCTCCTCCGCCAACCCGTGCTGGTCCTCGACGATCGCCTCGGCAGCGGCGCTCTGCAACGTGCTGAGGCGAGTGAGCAGCGTCTCGACGTCGTCCTCGGCGGCGACGGCGATGCGGCAGTCGAGGCCGGTGGCGATCTGGATGTCGTCGGCGGCCAGCACGTTGGCCGGGTCGACGGTGGCGACGAGCAGGGTTTTCGAGTCGACGTAGCCGACCGGAACGGCTCGGTAGCGGCGCGCCATCGTCGCCGGGAAGAGCGCCGCGGCGGCGACGTCGACCTGGTAGAGGGAGAGGTCGACGTGATCGAGCCCGTAGCGCTCGGCGACCGCCCGGGAGAGCTGATCGCTGCCGATCGCGCCCTGCTCGACCAGCAGCTGCTCGGGGGGACGGCCAGCCGTGCGTGAGGCCTCGACCGCCGCCTGCACCGTTTCCGCCGTCGCGTAGCCGAGCTCGACCAGGACATCCGTGATGAAGCCGCGCGAATGACCGCGATGGAGCGGAGGCGTCAGCCCGAGCGTGCCCCCCTCCTCGGGCATCGCCGGTGCGGCGGACCCGCCCGAGTCGGGGACCGGGCGAAGGTGCATCGGGTAAGGCGGGGTCTCGGGGCTCATCCGCCGGCCTCAGTCCGGGTGGTAGGTGAGTTCGCGACCGTGGTAGTTGGCGTCGAGGACCGCCTGCAGGACACTCTGCGGAGTCTGCAGGCCGTAGTCGACGGTTGCCTGTGGCGTCCCCCCGCTGAGCCGCTTCGGCTTCAACACCACCAGGGCCGGGACGCGGTTCACTTCGAGGCCGACCGTGATCGCCGCGTAACGGGCGATTTCCTTGGCGCGGACGCCGACGAGGAAGACGTCGCGGTAAGGGGCGACCAACAGCGCGGAGCGCGAAGAGAAGGCGCTGTCGATGGCGCCCGGGTGGATGATCAGGAGGGCGACGGTCTTGCCCGATTCGTAGGCCTCGATCACGGGTCGTGGCAGCGGCGGGGTCGGAACCGACGCTGGCGTCGCGGCCGGCGCTCCCGTTTCGCTCGCGGCCTGGAGCGCGCTTGCCGCCGCTGCTTCCACCGCTTCGCCGGCGCTCGCGCCGGTCGCCGTCCCGGTCGCGCTCGTCCCGGCGACCGCGACGGTCGCTTCCGTCGGCACCGCCGCCGATTCTTCTTCTTCACCGCCGCCGCTCTGGCCGATGAAGATGACGGCTCCGACCACGACGAGGATCGCGACCAGCGCGACCTGGGCGATCGGGTTCTCGTTCAGCTTCTCCCTCATGAGGGAACCGGCTCCTCCCTCTCGAGCTGCTCGATCCCGCTCGCCCGCTGCCCGCCCGCGGCGAGCATCAGCTTGAAGTCGTGCGGGCTGGAGGCGTAGTCGAGGGCGACCTCCTCGGAGACCTTGCCCTCCATCACGTAGCCGAGCAGCGACTGGTCGAAGGTGCGCATTCCGTAGTACTCGCCTTCGCCGATGACCTCGGTGATCTTGCCCGTTTCCTCCGGGTTCATGATCAGGTCCTGGACGCGGCCGGTGACGACCATTACCTCCGAGGCGGGAACGCGGCCTTCGCCGCTCAGGTCGGGCACGAGCCGCTGGGCGATCGCCCCCTTTAGCGTCGCCGCCAGCATCACCCGCGCCTGATGCTGGAGGTGAGGCGGGAAGAAGTCGATGATGCGGTTGATCGTCTCGGTCGCGTCGAGGGTGTGGACCGTGGAGAGGACGAGGTGGCCGGTCTCGGCCGCCGACAGCGCCGTGCGCACCGTCTCCTCGTCGCGCATCTCGCCGATCAGGATCGCGTCGGGGTCCTGGCGCAGGACGCGCCGCATCGCGCGGCCAAAGCTTTCGGTGTCGGAGCCGACTTCGCGCTGGTTGATGATCGACTGCTTGTCTTCGTGCAAGTACTCGATCGGGTCCTCGAGCGTGATGATGTGATGCGGGCGCGTGCGGTTTATGTGGTCGATCATCGCCGCCAGCGTCGTGCTCTTGCCCGAGCCGGTGGTGCCGGTGACGAGGATGATCCCGCGCTGCTCCTCGGCGAGGTTCGTCACGACCGGCGGCAGGCCAAGCTCCTCGACGGAACGGATCTCATAGGGAATCGCGCGGCAGACGATCGAGATCGAGCCGCGCTGTTTGAAGACGTTGACGCGGAAGCGCGAGAGACCGGTGATCGAGTAGGAGAAGTCGGCCTCGCCCGCTTCCTCGAACTCGGTCAGCGAACGGACCTCGGCGATGTCGTGGAAGGCCTTCTCGGTGTCCTCCTGGGAGAGCGGCTGGTAACCCTCCAGGTGGGCCAGCTCGCCGTGCAGACGCACGATCGGCGGCGCGCTGACCTTGACGTGCAGATCGGAACCCCCACGCTCGATGAGCGTGCGCAGCGCTGTATCGATCTCGAACATCCCGACCTGTATCGGCCGGGATGTCCAACATCCTTAGTCCTGGTGCGGGATCAGGTGACCTCGCGCAGCTTCTGGGCTTCGCCTAGCTGCTGCAGCTTCTTGAGGCTCTGATTCTCGATCTGGCGGATGCGCTCGCGGGTGACGTTGAAGGTCCGCCCCACCTCGTCGAGCGTGCGCGGGTGCTCGCCGCCGAGGCCGTAGCGCAGCTCCAGCACCCGGCGCTCGCGGTAGGAGAGGTTCTCCAGCGCCTCCTTCAGCGCCTCTTTGGTCAGCAGGTCGGCCGCCCGGTCGAAGGGCGACTCTGCCTTCTCGTCGGCGATGAACTGGCCGAACTCCGACTCCTCCTCGTCGCCGACCGGCTTCTCCAGCGAGACCGGCGCCTGGGCGGAGCGCTTGATCGAGTCGACCTCCTCCGGGTCGATCCCCGTCACCTCGGCGATCTCCTCCGGGGTCGGCTCGCGGCCCAGCTCGGTGACCAGCTTGCGCTCGGCGCGGCCGATCTTGTTCAGCTTCTCGACCACGTGCACCGGGATGCGGATGGTGCGCGCCTTGTCGGCGAGCGCACGGGCAATCGCCTGGCGGATCCACCAGGTGGCGTAGGTCGAGAACTTGAATCCCTTGCGGTAGTCGAACTTCTCCGCGGCGCGGACCAGGCCCAGCGTGCCCTCCTGGATCAGGTCGAGGAAGGGCAGCCCCTGGTTGCGGTAGTTCTTGGCGATCGAGACGACCAGGCGCAAGTTCGACTCGACCATTTTCTGCTTCGCGTCGAGATCGCCGCGCTCGATCCGCTTGGCGAGTTCGACCTCCTCCGCGGCGGTCAGCAGACGAACCTTGCCGATGTCCTTGAGGAACAGTTGCAGGCTGTCCGTGGTCATGTCGGGTTTCAGGTCGAGCGCCTGTTTCTGGCGGCGCCGGCCTTTTTTCCCGGTGTCGATCGGGAGGGCTTCCGCGGCCGCTTTCTGGGCCGGGTCCATGTCCTCGACAAGCTCGATGCCCGACTTCTCGAGATGCCCGTAAAGGTCCTCGACGTCGGACTCGTCCAGATCCACCTCCGACACGGCGGAGGCGACGTCGCCAAAGGTCAGCACGCCAAGCTGCTGCCCACGTGTAATGAGGCCCTTGACCTCCTCAAGCTCCTGAAGCTCTGCTACCAGCATCCTGTCTCTACTCGTTTCTTTGGGCTAGGTGGTTAAGTCCTGCGACTAGAACGCCGCCAAAGGCGGAGAGTCGCGAAAAAATGGACCGGCTATCCGGTCCGAGAAGCTGAATATTCTGCGCTGGCCTAAAGGCCTGGGACGGGCGATCTGGTTTCGCTCAAACGTCTGTTCGCATATTAGTCGCTTCAGTTTCTGAAGTCAATGCCCAAATCTATGCGCCAATCCCGCCCGTGGCTGCGTGCCTTCTGGAATCGCGCCTACCGCGAGAACGTCACCGGCCTCTCGGCGATGGTCGCCTACAACCTAATGCTGGCCGTCTTCCCGTTTGCCCTGCTGGTGCTCTTCGTCGGCGGCCAGGTGCTGAAGATCGAAGGTGTCGAGGCGAGCGTGGTCGACGACCTCAAGCGGCTTTTCCCCAACGTCGAGCAGCACACCCTGACCGACGTGCTCAACCGGATCGAGGAAAACTCGACCACGATCGGGATCGCCGCCTTCTTCGGCTCGCTCTGGATCGGCGCCTCCTTCTGGGGCGCGATGGACACTGCCTTCTGCCGCATCTACCACGTCGAGTGCCGTGGCTGGGTCGAGCAGAAGCGCTTCTCCTTCGCGATGCTGGCGGTCGTCCTGCTCTTCATCGCGGCCAGCATCTTCCTGCCGGCGATGGAGAGCACCCTCGTATCCAGCACCGACCGGCTCCCCTTCGGCCTCTCCGATATCAAGGCGATCGACACCGCCCTGCTGCTCGGCGCCGCGATCTTCATCGTCTTCGCGATCTGCTGCGTGATCTTCTGGGCGGTGCCGAAGGGCCACATGCCCTGGCGTGCCGTCTGGCCCGGAGCCGTTTTCGTCACCCTTTGCGCTGGCATCGCCAACTGGCTCTTTCCGGTCTACCTCTCGAACGTCTCCAGCCTCTCGCGCTTCGGTTCGACGCTCGGCTTCATCCTCATCGCCCTGCTCTGGTTCTACGTGCTCAGCCTGGCGATCCTCGCCGGCGCCGTGATCAACTCGCTGCGCCACGAGCTGCACGACACCGGCGAACTGCCCTACACGGGCTCCAGCACCGACGGGGGCTCGGAAGACTGCGGCTGCGGCAAGTCCTCGCCGTCTCCTCCAGCCCGGGGCGCGTCGGAAGGCACCCCGCGCCTGCCGTAGAAGGAGAGCGCGAACTGGACCAGCTCGGGTTTCAGGCGCGGCAGCTCCCGCGCGTTGCCGGCAAGCACGACCTGCCTGATGCGGGAGGCAATCCCGCCCACGACCGCGGGCTCGACCGCCGCGGACGGCGGCGGTGGCTCGTGGCGACCGACGGCGGCCAGCCGCAGCATGCGACCGTAGCGATCCAGCCATTGATGGTGGCGGACGGCGATCTCCTGGCCCGCGGCGGGTGCCTCGACGACCAGTAGGCGAGCGGTGTCGGGGCTTCCGCCGAGGAACTCGAGTCCTGCGCCGAGCGCGGCGCCCACGCGCTCCGCCGCGTGATCTCGCGTGTAGCAGCGGTAGGTGAGCACGCCGAGCAGGCGCTCCTGGGCCAGCTCGTAGACGATCCGAAAGCAGTCCTGCTTGTCCTCGAACTGCTCGTAGAAGGAGTTGCGGCGAACCTGGCTCAGCTTGACGATGTGCTCGACGGTGGTGCGGCCATAGCCGTGGTCGGCGACCGCCCGGGGCAGCGCCTCGAGCATGCGACGGCGCTGATCGGCCGCGACCTCGTCGGCGGAGATCGCATGCGGTCCACGCGGGAGACGCCCCCGTCTTTTGGTTCGTTTTGGGCTTTCCAAGGCGGTTTCAAATTTTGGTACGAACAGATTCTAACAAAGAACAGAACAGTTTTATGCTAGAAAAACCGCAACCCAGCCCCCGCGCCGCTAAGGAATGCCGACGTTCCGCAGTGGGCGTCTTCGACAGGCCGCGACGCGGGTAAGTGCCAGGCAGCCGATCGCGACGGGCATCCTCGCGGCCGGCAGCCGCCCTGTTGGTGGGTGATGACGACGCGGCCGGCAAGGCGTTCACGCCTCCGCCGGAACGTCGAAGTCTTCGACAACACCAAGAAGGCGGGCGTCAGTGGGCGCGAGCAGTTCTCAAGAGGGGGAGCCGGGTCAGCAGCCCCGCTTGACGGCGGAACGACCCGGCGTGCTCACGCCCAGTATTCCCTGGGACATCGCCGCCCGCGCGCAGCGCGAGCGCATTCTGGAGGCGATGGTGAAGAGCTGCGACGAGAAGACCTTTGCCTTGACGACGATCGCGGACATCGTCGCCCATGCCGCAATTTCGCGCGCGACCTTCTACAAGCACTTTCCGAACAAGGTGGACTGCTTCTCAGCGGCCGCGGACGACTTCCTGGCGGAGCTGCAGGTCGCTGCCGCGGCCGCACGCGCGGCCGGCGACGGTACGAAGGTGGAGGAAATCCGGACGGCGATCGCGGCTGTGCTCGAGCGGCTGGCGGCCAAACCCGCGCACGCCAAGCTGCTCCTGCTCGAGGCACCCAGCGTGAATCCGGAGATCGTGCGCGGCTATCGCCGGCTCGCCACCGCCGCCCTGGCCGCGGAACTGAACGACGCGGACGATGCCCGCGCCGCCGGCGCCGATCCCAAGATTGCCTTCGGCCGCGCCAAGGTCCTGCTCGCCAACTACATCGCCGCCGGCGCGGTCGAGCGGCTACCGGCCCTGTTGCCCGAGCTCGTCTACCTCGCGCTGCTCCCCTACGTCGGGCAGGACAGCGCCCTGGCAGGGGCCAAAGCCGCACGATGAGCGAGAAACTCGGTGACGAGTCGCCGGGCGCCGGGCGCAACGGGGGCGGCGAGCCGCCCCAAGACCTGCATCTTTGGAAGCTGCCGCGCGGGCGCCACGGCCTCTCGCGCGAGCTGGTCGCCCAGTCGCAGCAGGAGCGCCTGCTCGCGGCCGTGATCCGGGTAACCGCGAGCAAGGGCTACCGGGCGAGCTCCGTCGCCGACATCCTCCGGGAAGCAGGGGTTGGCCGCGAGACCTTCTACCGGCATTTCAAAGACAAGCGGGACTGCTTCGTCGCCGCCAACGACGCCCTGCTCGGCGACCTCGAGGCTCGTGTGGGCGAGGCCTACGAGCGGCCGGGAAGCTGGCCGGACCGCGTTCGCGGGGCGCTCGGCACGATGCTCGACTGGTTCGCCACCAACCCCGAAATCGCTCGCGTGATGATGATCGAGATGGGCACGGTCGGCCCGATCGCGGGTGCCCGCTTCCACGAAACGTTTGAGCGCTTCACCGCCATGCTCGACGACGGCGACGACGGGGTTGAGCGCACGCCCTACCTGCCCAACCTGGCTGGCCTCGCGAGCGCCGCGGTTTTTGCCGCTGTCTACGAGGAGGTCGCGCTCGGCAACAGCGCCAATCTGCCGGCCTTACTGCCCCAGCTCACCTTCGAGGTCCTCTTGCCTTACATCGGCGAAGAGGCCGCCGCCGGGGAGCGCGAGGCAGCGGAAAACGAAGTTGCCAAGGCCAGCGGCGCGAGGACCGCGACTCAGCCGTAGCGCTCGCCGATAATCGTGCGCAGCTTGGCGCGATCATGGCGGGCGTGGACGCGGCGCACGGTGCCCGAGCGGGAGCGCATCACCAGCGATTCGGTCGTCGCGCCAGGGCCGCTATAGCGAACTCCCTGCAGGACGTCGCCGTCGGTTACGCCGGTGGCGGAGAAGAAGACGTCCTCGCCAGAGCAGAGATCGTTGGCGGTGAGAACGCGATCGAGGTCATAGCCCGCGTCGAGGGCGGCCTTGCGCTCCTCGTCGTTGCGGGGCCAGAGCCGGCCGAGCAGCTGGCCGCCCATCGACTTCAGCGCCGCTGCGGAGAGGACACCCTCGGGCGTGCCGCCGATGCCCCAGAGCAAGTCGACCGGCGAGCGGTCGCTCACCGCGAGCAGGGCGGCGGAGACGTCGCCGTCGGTGATCAGGCGGATGCGACCGCCGGCGTCGCGGACTTGTCGCATCGCCTCCTCGTGGCGCGGCCGGTCGAGCATGACGACGGTGACGTCGCCGACGCTGCCGCCCCTGCGCTCGGCGATCAGCCCCATCGTCTCGACCAGCGGGCGGTCGAGGTCGAGCAGGTCGGCGATTTCCTCGCCGCCGGCGATCTTCTCCATGTAGACGCAGGGGCCCGGGTCGAACATCGTGCCGCGCTCGGCGAGGGCGATCACGGCGAGGGCGCTGGGCATGCCGAGGGCGCAAAGGCGCGTCCCCTCGAGCGGGTCGACCGCGATGTCGACCACCGGGGGGCTGCCATCGCCGATCTGCTCGCCGTTGTAGAGCATCGGCGCCTCGTCCTTCTCCCCCTCGCCGATCACCACGACGCCTTCCATCGAGACCGAGTCGAGCACGAAGCGCATCGCGTCGACCGCCGCCTGGTCGGCGGCGATCTTGTCTCCCCGGCCGACCCAGCGAGCGGCGGACAGCGCCGCCGCCTCGGTGACGCGCACGAGCTCCAGCGCAAGGTTCCGATCGGGCTTCATTGGCGAGGTCTCCCCCATCGGAGCGGCAGGCTATAGGGTCGGCCGGTGACCCAACGCTGGGGCTTGACATTGCCGCTGCCCGGCCTCTCGCTGGCGGCTCATGAGGATCTGGTCAAGCGTGCCGAGACGGCCGGCTACACCGATCTCTGGAGTGGCGAGACCAACGGTCCCGACGGCTTCACCCCGCTGGCGCTAAGCGCGGCCTGGACGGAGCGGGCACGCCTGGGGACCGGCATCGTCGGCGTCTTCCAGCGCGGGCCGGCGCTGCTGGCGCAGGAGGCAGCGGCGCTCTCCTCCGCCTCGGACGGGCGCTTCGTCCTCGGCATCGGCTCCTCCTCAGACCGCATCGTCGAAGGCTGGAACGGCATCCCCTTCGAGCGGCCGCTGAGCAAGGTCCGCGAGACGCTCGGATTCCTGCGCACGGCGCTGGCCGGGGAGCGAACCGAGAGCGGCTTCAAGCTCGAGAGCGCGCCTGCTGAGCGCGTGCCGATCGTGCTCGCCGCCCTGCGCGGCAAGATGCTCGAGCTCGCCGTCGAACAGGGCGACGGCGCTTTCACCAACTTCCTGCCGTTGGGCGGGCTGCCCAAGGTCACCGCGCAGCTCGACGGCGCCCCGGACGGCTTCGAGCTGCTCTGCCGCTTCTTCTGCATTCCCGGCGAGCGCGAGGCCGTCGAGCCGCTGGCCCGCTTCATGTTCTCCTCCTACATCACCGTCCCGGTCTACGCCGCCTTCTACCGCTGGCTCGGCTACGGCGAGCAGATCGAGCCGATGCTCAGCGCCTGGCAGTCCGGCGACCGCCAGGCCGCCGCGGCGGCGGCACCCTGGGAGCTGATCGAGGAGATGTTCGTCTTCGGCTCGCCGGAGCAGATGCGGGAGCGGATCGACGCTTTCGTCGAGGGCGGCATCACCCTGCCGATCCTCACCCCGATCACCACGCCCGACAAGCTCGGCGAGCTGATCGACGCCCTGGCGCCCGCCTGATTAGCCGCCGTCTCCTTGGGTAGCTGGGGGTTTCGGCAGGCCATTGGGAGGACGACTGGAGGGAACGATGGCTCAAACGAAAACGCGCTCGTTGAATACGAGCGATGCCAAACGCAAAACGAGTAGCAAACCGCACAAAGCACGGAAATCGCGTGCGGCAAGGCCGCGGCAACGGAAAAGCAACGGCAGTGGCCACACCGACAGCGCCCGCAAAGCAGTCGAGAGAACGGCCAAGCAGACCGGCAGGACCGTGAGCGATGCCGGGCACAGCGTTGGCCGGGCGGCCACCAAAGCGAAGACGCCGCTGCTTGCAGGCGGCGCCGCGGTTGCAGGAGCGGCTGGTGGGCTTGCGCTGGGCGTTCGCGCCGGGCGCAAGTCGAAGGCGATGCGTAGGCCCAAGGTAAAGATCCGTTCGCAGGATCTCGCCAGGGCGGCCCGCGACGTCGGTCAGTTCGGCATGGACGTCGGTCAGCTGGCGGGCGAGCTGCGCAAGAACCGCGAGCAGGCAAACAGTGCCAAACGGCGCTCGCCGATCGAGGTCGTGCTGGACGGCCTCACTCATAGGAGTGGCCACTGACGATCGACCTGCCGGTACCCGGCGGCTCCGGCTGGGCTATGGAAGCCGCGCCAGGCTGAGGGCGTAGTCGCCGTCGGCGTCGGTGAACCAGCCGCTCATTTCCAGCCCGGCGCCGTCGTATACGTCGCGCAGCCGCTCGCGCGTGAACTTGGCCGAGATCTCGGTGCGCATCTCCTCCTCGTCAGCGAACTCGATCGCGAGGTCGAGCTGCGCGAGCCAAACCGTCTGATCGGCGAGCGAGCGGAGGCGGATGTCCATGCGCGCCTCGTCCTCGTCGTAGCGGGCGACATGCTCGAAGGCGTCCAGATCGAAGTCGGCGCCGAGCTCGCGGTTGAGCACCGCGAGGACGTTCTTGTTGAACTCGGCGGTGATGCCGGCGGCGTCGTTGTACGCGGCCTCGAGCCGAGCGGAGTCCTTGACCAGGTCGGTGCCCAGCAGCAGCCGGTCCCGCGGCCCCATCAGGTTCCCAAGCCGAGCGAGGAACTCGCGCCTCGCGTCGGGATAGAGATTGCCGATCGTGCCACCGAGAAAGGCGATCAGGCGCCCGCCGTCGCCATCGGGGATGCGCTCGAGGTGGTGCTCGAAATCGCAGACGAGGCCGCGGACCGCCAGCCCGGGGTACTCCTCAACCAGCAGCCTCGCGGTTTCGTGCGTGATCTCCTCGGAGATGTCGACCGGCACGTAGGTCTGCAGGCAGCCCGCGTCGCGCATCGCATCGAGCAGGTGGCGCGTCTTCGCGGCCGAGCCGGAGCCGAGCTCGACTAGCGACCGAGGCTCGCCCGCAGCGGCCACGATCTCGGTGGAGCGCTGGGCGAGGATCACCCGCTCCGCGCGGGTCGGGTAGTACTCGTCCAGTTCGGTGATCTGCTCGAAGAGCTGCGAGCCACGCTCGTCGTAGAAGTACTTGGGGGCCAGCTCCTTGGGCTCCACCGAGAGGCCTTCGCGGACGTCGAGCGCCATCGTCGCGGCCGTGTCGGCGTCGAGGTGGACTTCGATCGCGATCATGACGCGTCGTCTCTTGCGCAACGGATTCCGCTGAAGATCTGCTGGCGCTGGCGCAGGTCCCAGTTGCGGAAGCTGGGGCGAGCGACGTTGCGGTCCGTCGCCCAGGAGAAGCCGCGCAGCACCTTGTACGTATCGCCGAAGAAGACCTCTGAGTACTCCCGGTAGGGGAAGGCCTCGAAACCCGGGTAGGGGAGGAAGTCGGATGCGGTCCATTCCCAGGCCTGACCGACCCCGTCGAGCTGGGCGCTGGCAGCCTCCCACTCCTGCTCGCTCGGCAACCGCTTGCCGGCCCAGCGGGCGAAGGCGTCGGCCTGGAGCCAAGAGACATGGAGGACGGGATGGGCCGGGTCGATCGGGTCGCGACCTCCCATCTTCGTCAGCACCCATCCCCCGCCGCCAGCGCGCTCCCAGTAGAGCGGAGGCTCAGCGCCGGTCTCCTCCATGAACTGGAGATACGCAGCATTGGTCACCAAAGTTCGATCTATTTCGAACCCGCTGAGCTCCACCACGTGGCGGGGACGCTCGTTGTCGTAGGCAAAGCCCCGCGCGGGGGCTCCGATCTCGTACTCGCCGGCGGAGATCGAGACCGCCGCGGGGCCGGGCGCCGGGGGGTGCAACCGGCCGAGCTCGGGATCGACCGGCACGTAGCCCTCGACCATCTGCAGCAGCTGCAGCATCGTCTCGTTGTGCTGCTGCTCGTGCGCGAGCAGCAGCTCGTAGACGAAGCCTTCCCGCAGCAGCGGATCCTCGGCATCGGGGCCAACATCCACCTCTTCGAGCACCTCGAGCGTGCGCTCGCGCACGTCCGCGAGGTAGGCGCGCAGCTCGGCGTCGCGCAGGATCGGCAGCTCGCCGCGCGTCTTGCGCGGGTTCTCGATCGCGTCGTAGAAGCGGCCGAGCTCACCGTGCAGCGGCTCGCGCCCCCCGATCGTCTGCACCAGCCAGAGCTCCTCGAAGTTGGCGATGTGCCCGAGGTCCCAGGCAAGCGGGCTGAGGATCGGCGAGTAGACGCGGTTGAGCTGCTCGTCGTCGAGCGGCTCGATCAGCTCCAACGTGACCCGGCGCGCCTCGGCGAGGCGTTCCGCGATCGCTTCCTTGGAGCTCGGGGTCACCTCGGTGGCGATGCGAAAACCCTAGCGAGTTAAGCTGGCGCGCCTGTGAACGTTGCAGGAACAAGCGCGCTGGTTGCCGGTGGGGCGTCGGGACTCGGCGAGGCGACGGCGCGGGTGCTGATCGAGGCCGGAGCGGCGGTGACGATCGCGGATCTCAACGCCGAGAAGGGGGAGGCGCTGGCGAGCGAGCTGGGACCGGGCGCAACCTTCGTACAGGCCGACGTCACCGACGAGGCCGCAATGGCCGCGGCGGTCAAGCGGGCGGCAGCTCACGACGACGGCCTGCGCATCTCCGTCTGCTGCGCCGGCATCGGCTGGGCCGAGCGCGTCGCCCACAAAGGCGGCCCCCACGGCTTCGAACTCTTCTCCAACGTGGTCAAGGTCAACCTGATCGGCACCTTCAACGTGCTGCGCCTCGCCGCCGCGGCGATGGGCGAGAACGAGGCCGACGCCGAGGGCGAGCGCGGCGTCTGCGTCAACACCGCCTCGATCGCCGCCTTCGACGGCCAGATCGGCCAGGTCGCCTACGCGGCCTCGAAGGGCGGGATCGTCGGCATGACCCTGCCGGCGGCGCGCGACATGGCCTCGCGCGGCGTCCGCGTCGTCACCATCGCCCCCGGGCTGTTCGATACACCGCTGCTCGCCGCGCTGCCCGAGGAAGCCCGCGCTGCCCTCGGTGCCGGCATTCCCTTCCCCTCCCGCCTCGGCCGCCCCGAGGAGTACGCGCACCTGGTCACCCAGATCGTCGCCAACCCGATGCTGAACGGTGAGACGATCCGCCTCGACGGGGCTTTGCGAATGCCCCCGAAGTGATCCGACGCACTTTTTCCATGCCTGACATGTAAAAGGTGCGTCGGATCAATCGGTGCCGTCGGCCTCGGGATCGCGCCAGGCTCGCTTTCGCCAGGGAGGGTTGACGGCGAAGCGAGCGCTTGTCGTTGCCGCGATCGGCTCCAGCGGGATCAGGTGGACGCGATTTCGCGGCGTGAGGCGTTCGATGTCTGGGATGCCGGCCGTGTTGCCGGCGTGGCTGCCGCCGGAGACGATCAGGAGGTGGGTCTCGGGTCCCCAGCCGTTGGCGGCGCGCAGGCCGAGAGCTTCCTCGGCGTCCTTCAGCGGCGCGAGGCCGGCGTCGGAAGCCCTGCCGGCGAGGAGTCCGGGGCGTTGGTTGAAGCCCTCGTGCGATGTTGCGCGCGCCTCGACCGAACCGTCAGCACGGATGCGGATCTGCACCCCCTCCCAGTCATCCGGGTGATAGCCCTCCTCGCCGACGAGCGGGACGTCGCGCAGGGTCGCCGAGTCCGCGTAGTAGGTCCAGTACTGCAGGTAGAGATTCCCGGCGCGGGGGCCCGAGCAATCGGCGCCTTCGCCTTCGGACCGCTCAGCCGCATCAGGCCGGCAGTCGATGACGTGCACGAACGCCGAGACCGGCAGGCCGCTGTTCGTTCGCTTGACGTAGCCGTGCTCGGTGGCGTCGCCGCACGCTGTCTCACGGCAGCGCCTGAAATCGACCGGCACCGCCCGCGAGCCGCGCTCGAAGAGCAGCGAAGGCATGTGCCGCCGCACGAGCTCGCCGATTTCGGTCCCGTACGCCGCGATCAGCACCGGTTCGTCGCCGCAGCGGTCCGCCAGCGCCGCCGCACAGAGGATCCGCGACCCGATCGCACGCGCCAAGTCGGCGCCGGGCACGCGCACCCCTGCGGCAGCCAGCCCCACAACGAGCAACGCGACAACGCACACGAGCCCGATCCACTCCACCGTCCCCTGCCCCGACTCCCATCGCCGCATACCTGCTTAAGACATGCCGGACCTGTTCTCTCCCCAGGCGGGACATCCCAGCCGAGATCGAGCTGACCTGGGCGCTGGGACTCCGCCGGGGGTCCCTCGTCAGGAACTCCCGCGAAGCGGCCTGACGAGGGACCCCCGGCGGAGTCCCCAACCCTCAGAGCTGCTGAATCTCGGCCGCGATGTCCGCCGCCGCCTGCTTGGCGTCGGCGAACAGCATCGACGTATTCGGTTCGTAGAAGAGGTCGTTGTCGATGCCGGCGAAGCCGGGGCTGAGCGAGCGCTTGATCACGATCACCTGCTGGGCCTCGGAGACTTCGATGATCGGCATGCCGGCGATCGGGCTGTCGGGATCGTTCTTGGCCGCCGGGTTGGTGACGTCGTTGGCGCCGACGACGACGGCAACACCGGTGCGCGGCATCTCCGGGTTGATCTCCTCCATCTCCTTGAGCTGCTCATAGGGCACGTCGGCCTCGGCGAGGAGAACGTTCATGTGGCCGGGCATGCGGCCGGCGACGGGGTGGATCGCGTAGCTGACGGGGACGCCGCGCTTCTCCAGCTCGTCGGCGACCTCCTTGATCGCGTGCTGAGCCTGGGCGACGGCGAGGCCGTAGCCGGGCACGACCACAACCGAGTCGGCGTAGGCGAGCTTGATCGCCGCGTCCTGGGCGCCGATCGAGGTGTGGGGACGCTCCTCTCCACTTGCCCCCGAGCCGCCGGACGGCGCGCCACCGAAGCCGGCGAAGAGGACGTTGCCGACCGAGCGGTTCATCGCCGTCGCCATCTCCATCGTCAGGATCGTTCCCGAGGAGCCGACCAGGGTTCCGGCGACGATCAGCGCCACGTTGTCGAGGGCGAAGCCGGCGGCGGCAGCGGAGAGGCCGGTGAAGGCGTTGAGCAGCGAGATCACGACCGGCATGTCGGCGCCACCGATCGGCAGCACAACGAGGTTGCCGAGCAGGCCGGCGGCGAGCAGGACGGCGATGAAGATCGCCTGTGAGGGATCGTCGTTGTTGATCGCGATGTCGGTGCAGGCGACGAGGATGCCGATCAGCAGCACCGCGTTGATCACCTGCTGGCCGGGCACGGCCAGGGGCCGCGTCGGGATCAGATCCTGCAGCTTGGCGAAGGCGATGTTCGAGCCCCAGAAGGAGACCGAGCCGACGACCGCGGCGAAGAGGACCGGGATCAGCGAGTCGAGCGGCAGCGAGTCGATCTGGCCGATCGAGATCTCGTGGATGCCGTTGCGGATCTCCGACCAGGCGATCAGGGCGACCGCGCCACCGCCGACGCCGTTGTAGAGGGCGACCATCTGCGGCATCTCGGTCATCTGCACTCGGATCGAGGCGATCACGCCGACGGCGGTGCCGACGCCGAGGCCAAGCGCGATCAGGCCCCAGTTGCCGATGCCGTCGAGCAGCAGGGTCGTCACCACCGCAATGGCCATGCCGACCGCGGCGATCAGGTTGCCCTGCTTGGCGGTGGTCGGGTGCGTGCCCCGCCGCACGCCGAGGATGAAGAGCGAGAAGGCGACGATGTAGAGCGCGGTGGCCGCGTCGCCGCCGGGCTTGAGAACGGCCTCGATCATTTGCCGCCGTCCTTGCCCTCGGCCTCGGCCTTCGGTTTCGGCTTTTTGGAGAACATGCCGAGCATCCGGTCGGTGACCATGAAGCCGCCGACGATGTTGATCGCCCCGAAGGCGATCGCGATCGTGCCGATCGCGTACTCGAGTCCGTCGTCGGCGAAGCCGACGACGATCAGCCCGCCGAGCATGACGATGCCGTGGATCGCGTTGGTCTGCGACATCAGCGGCGTGTGCAGGGTCGTCGGCACCTTCGAGATCACCTCGAAGCCGACGAAGGCGGCGAGGACGAAGATCGTGATCTCGGTCATCAAGCTCATGAGTCCCTCCCCGCGGCTCTCTCGTTCTTGATCTCGCCGCCGTGGGTGATGCAGGCGGCATCGACGATGTCGTCCTCGAAGTCGATCGTCAGCTCGCCCTCCTCGCTGACCAGGAGCCCGAGCAGGTTCTCGAGGTTCTTGGCGTAGAGCTGGGAGGCGGGCAGCGGCATCTCGCTGGCGAGGTTGCGCGGGCCGAGCACCTTGACGCCGCCCTCGACCACAGTCTGGCCGGCCTCGGTCAGCTCGCAGTTGCCGCCGGTCTCGGCGGCGAGGTCGACGATCACCGAGCCGGGCTGCATGCCGCGTACCGCCTCGGCAGTGATCAGCAGCGGCGCCGGCCGACCGGGAATCGCGGCGGTGGTGACGATCACGTCCTGGCGGGCGGCGTTCTCGCTGAGCGCGTCGCGCACCTGCGCGTTCTCCTCGTCGGTGAGCGGACGGGCGTAGCCGCCCTCGCCCTCGGCGTCGGGAATGAAGTCCAGTTCCAGCGGCCGGCCGCCGAGCGAGGCGATCTGCTCCCAAGCGGCGCGGCGGATGTCGAAGCCGGTGACGATCGCGCCCAGGCGCTTCGCCGTCGCGACCGCCTGCAGGCCGGCGACGCCGGCGCCGAGCACCAACACCTTCGCCGGCGGCACGGTGCCGGCGGCCGTGGTCATCATGCCGAAGAATCGGCCCGACTCACGGGCGCCGATCAGGGTGGCGGCGTAGCCGGCCGCGGCCGCCTGCGAGGAGAGCGCGTCCATCGCCTGCGCCCGCGTCGTGCGCGGGATCGCCTCCATCGCGAAGCTGGTCACGCCCGCTTGGGCGAGCGCCCTGTTGGAATCGGCAGCGGTCCAGGGCGCCAGATGTCCGATCAGGACCTGGCCGGACCCGAGGCGACCGATTTCCTCATTGGAAGGGGCGGCGACGCGGAGGACGACGTCGGCGCCCCAGGTAACTTCGCCCTCGACGACCTCGGCACCCGCTTCGGAGTACTGGGAGTCGGGGTGGCCGGCCTCCTCGCCGGCACCCTTCTCGACCAGCACCTCGACCTTCTCGTTTGCGGCGAGGGATTTGACGGCGTCAGGGACCAGCGCGACCCGGCGCTCCCCCTCGGCGGTCTCTTTCGGCACTCCGATTTTCACGCGGCGCGGAAGGTTATGTGAAAGCGGGTCGGGGGCGTCAGCCGGCGGTCAGAGCGGCCAGGCGCTGGAGAGTATGCAGCTGCTGATCCCGCTCGGCGTGCACCGGCGAGACGATCAGGCGGTCGATGCCGGCGCCGCGGAAGCGCTCGATCCGCTCCGCAACCTCGGCCTCGGTGCCAACCAGCGAGGTCGCCTCGACGATCTCATCGGGCACCGCCTCGAAGGCACCGCCGCGATCGCCGTCCTGGAAGCGCTTCTGCACCTCGTCGGCGACCTCGCCGAAGCCGAAGCGGTGGGCGAGGTCGACGTAGAAGTTGGTCTTGCGGCTCCCCATGCCGCCGAAGTAGAGGACCAGGCCGGCCTTGACAACCGCCTTGGCGGCCTCGAGGTCACCGTCGATCGCGACCTGCAGGGAGGGCGAGACCTCGAGGTCGGAGCGCTGCCGGCCGCCCTTGGCGAAGCCCGCCTCGAGGTGCTCCCCCCAGGTCTGCTCGAAGGCGTCGACGCTGAAGAAAATCGGGATCCAACCGTCGGCGATCTCCGCCGCCATCTCCACCGACTTGCGGCCGATCGCGCCGACGAAGACCGGGATTTGGGAGCGCTCGGGGTGGAAGTTGAGCTTCAGCGGCTTTCCCTCTCCCCCGGGTAGAGGGAGCTGATAATGCTCGCCCTGGTGATCGACCTTGTCCTCGCGGGCGACGATCTCGCGAACCACTTCGATGTACTCGCGGGTGCGTCCCCACGGCTTGGCGTAGGGGACGCCGTACCAGCCTTCGGAGACCTGCGGCCCGGAGGGGCCGAAGCCGAAGAGGAAGCGCCCGCCGGAGAGCTTGTCGATCGTTGCGCCGGCCATCGCCGCGGCAGCGGGGGGACGGGCCGGCACCTGCATGATCGCGGCGCCGAGCTTGAGCGTCTTCGTCTGCGGTGCCAGCCAGGCGAGCACGCTGACCACGTCGGAGCCGTAGGACTCGGCCACCCAGACCGACTCGAAGCCGGCGCTCTCGGCGGCCTGGACGACCTCGAGGGCGTCCTCGCCGGCCGGGCCGATGCCCCAGTAGCCGAGGTTGAGTCCGAGCTTCAAAGCCATCCGGCGCTCACCCTATTGAATAGGCGACGATGAGCGAAGCGGCGATCGAGCAGGGCCTCTCCAGCGCCACGGCTAAGAAGCGGCTGCGCGAGCTGGGGCCCCCCGCCGAGGACTCCTCGCGCTCGGTCTCCAGCATCGTCGCCGGCAACGTCTTCACGCTCTTCAACGCGATCATCGGCGCCTTCTTCGTGCTCGATCTCGGCCTCGGCCTCTACGCCGACTCGATCTTCGGCCTGATCGCGGTGATCAACTCCTACATAGGCATCCGCCAGGAGCTGAAGGCGAAGCGCACGCTCGACGAGTTGGCGGTGCTGGTCGCGCCGCACGCCAAGGTGGTCCGCGACGGCGCCGTGCTCAGCCTGCTCGCCGAGGAGATCGTGCGCGGCGACGCGATCCAGGTCGAGCCCGGCGACCAGCTCGTCGCCGACGGTGAGGTGATCCGCAGCCGCGGCATGACGCTCGACGAGTCGATGCTCACCGGCGAGGCCGACGGGGTGCCGAAGGGCAGCGGCGACCGCGCGCTTTCGGGCTCCTTCTGCATCAGCGGCTCCGGCCACTACGTGGTCGACGCGGTGCGCGAGCAGAGCTACGCGGGCAAGCTGGCCGGCGAGGCGCGCGCCTTCCGCCACCCCCCCTCGCCGCTGCAGGGCGAGGTCAACCGCGTGATCGTCGCCTGCGTCTACGCGATGGTGCCGCTGGCGGTACTGCTGATCCTCACCTTGAAGCTGCGCAACACCGGCATCGAGGAGGCGGCGCAGACCGCCACCGCGGGCCTGGTCACGCTTGTCCCCGAGGGACTGGTGCTGCTGATGAGCGTTACCTTCGCCGTCGCCGCCGTGCGCCTGGCGCGCAAGGACACCCTCGTGCAGCAGATGAGCGCAACCGAGAGCCTCGCCTCGGTCGACACGATCTGCGTCGACAAGACCGGCACCCTGACCGACGGCGAGCTGCGCCTGCTCGGCGTCGAGGTGGCGGAGGGCGTGGACGCGAAGGCCGCCCACGCGGCGCTGGGACACTTCGCCGCCAGCGCCGGCGACCGCAACCGCACCCTGGAAGCGATCGGCGAGCGCTTTCCCGGCGAAGCCGGTCGCGTCTCCGGGGAAGTCGCGTTCTCCTCGGAGTGGAAGTGGAGCGGCCTGCAGATCGACTCGACCAGCTACGTGCTCGGCGCCCCCGACGTGCTCGCCGCGGCGGGGGCGCTGGCCCTGCCGCCCGGCCTCGCCCGCGTGCTCGAGCGCGAGACCGCGGCGGGGCGCCGCGTGGTCGCCTTCGGCGAGACCAGCGATCCGCTGCCGTCCGACCCCGCCGCTCAGGGAGCGCCGCGGCTTGCCCCGGTAGCGCTGATCGTGCTCGAGGAGACGTTGCGGCCCGACGCGGCGGAAACGGTGGCGACGATGCGCGCGGAGGACGTCGACCTGAAGCTGATCTCCGGCGACGCGCGGGCGACGGTCACGGCGGTCGCCGCCGCGGTGGGAGTTCCGCGAGACGCCGGCGTTATCGAGGGCCACGAACTGCCCGAGGACGCCGAAGGGCTCGCCGCGGCTGCGCAGCAAAACACCGTCTTCTGCCGGATCAAGCCCGAGCAGAAGCGCGACCTGGTCGGGGCGCTCGCCGCCTCCGGCCGCTACGCGGCGATGATCGGCGACGGGGTCAACGACGTACCGGCGCTGAAGCGGGCGCGGATGGCGGTGGCGATGGGATCCGGGGCGCAGGTGACCAAGGGGGTCGCCGACGTGGTCCTGCTCAAGGACGAGTTCGCCCGGCTGCCCCAAGCGGTCGGCGAGGGACGGCGGATCGCCCGCAACATCCACCGGCTCGGGCGCCTGTACCTGACCAAGACGGTCTACGCGGCGGCGCTGATCCTGCTCGTCGCGATCCCGGGTTTCGCCTTCCCCTTCCTCCCCCGCCACCTCACGCTTGCCGCCTTCCTGACGATCGGCATCCCCTCCTTCGTCCTCGCCCTGGCGCCCTCAGACGGGCCGCTCTACCGCGGCCGCCTGCTCAGGGCCCTGGCCGCGTTCGCGGTGCCGGCGGGCCTGGCGACGGCGCTCGGCTCGATCCTCTCCTTCTTCCTCGTCGACACCGTCTTCGGCGGCAGCCTCGAGGCAGGGCGCACGGCCGCGACGACGACGCTGATCGTGCTCGGGCTCAGCTTCGTGCTGCTGCTCGAGCGCGGCCCGGGCCGCGAGCACATCGCGATCCAGAGCTACATGCTCGCCTTGATCGCCGGCCTCGGCGCCCTCTTCGCCCTGATCCTCGCCGCCGCCCCGGTGCGCGACTTCTTCGAAATGGTGATCCTCAGCGCCTCCCAGTGGTTCCTCGCCCTGCTTTCCGCCGCAGCCGGCCTCACGATCGCCAGCGTCCTCTGGAGGCTGCCACAAATAGAAGCTCTGGAAGGGCCCGCTTCGGACCCGTCTCGGTAGGGGTGGAGCGTCTTGTACTTTTTCGGCAATTCGCCCCTCGGAAGGCGGCAGCCGCACCACCGAAAAAGTTAAGCGAAACCCCTACCGGGACGGGTCCTATGCGCTCGGTGGCAGTACGAACTGGCTGACGATCATGTTGGCCGCCAGACGGGGCTCCGCCCCCTCGCGAATCCGCTCCAGCCTGACCTCGACGACGACCGTGCTCTTGCCGGCGTGCAGGGGCGTGCCGACGGCGACGATCTCGTCGCCGAGCAGGCCGGCCGAGAAGACGTTGAGCTTGAGCTCGATCGTGGTGAAGTTGTGTTCCGGCGGGATGTTGCGAAAGGTGACCCAGGCGGCGACCGTGTCGCCGAGCGCAGTCCAGACGCCGCCGTGCACATAGCCGCCCGGGTGCAGGTGGCGCTGGTCGACGACGATGCGGCCGCTGGCGAAGGAGTCCTCGATCTCGATCGGTTCGATGCCGAGGTCACCGGGGAAGCTGCCGCCGATGAAGGCGCGCACGTTCTCGGGGGTGAAGGGCGAGCGGTCGCCGCTTGTCGGAGCCTCGCTCATCGCGGCGGCCACCCTACCCCAGGGCAGCTGACTCGACCGGCGCCGGCCCCGCGCTCAGCTCGTAGGCGCCCGGCTCCAGCCGCCGGGTGCGGCGACGATAGGCGCTCCACAGCCAGGGCCACTGGCTCGGGTCGTTGCCGTTCTCGTCGACGTACCAGCTCGTGCAGCCGCTGTGCCAGACCGTCTTCGCCAGGGCGGTGCGCAGTTCGCGGTCGAAGCCCTCGACGGCAGCGGGCACGACCTCGATGCGGCGCGCCCTGGCGCGTTCCATGCCGTGCAGAGCGGCAAGCACATGGTCGATCCCGCACTCGAGCGTGTTGATGACGGAGCCGCTGCCGCCGTTCGTGTTGGGCCCGTAGAGCAGGAACATGTTGGGGAAGCCCCGCACGCTCAGTCCCAGGTAGGCGCGGGGCACCTCCCCCCACTCCTCCTCGAGGGTGCGGCCGCTGCTGCCGACGATCTCCATCGGCGCGACGAAGTCGTGGCTGGCGAAGCCGGTTGCGAAGACCAGCACGTCGGCAGGTCGCTCCACGCCGCCGGTGTCGAGGATGCCCGCTGCGGTGACCGCCTCAATCCCCTCCGCGACCAGCTCCACGTTGGGCCGGGCCAGGGCCGGGTACCACTCGTCGGTCAGCATCACCCGCTTACAGCCGAACTCGTCCGCAGGCGTTACCCGGCGGCGCAGCTCGGGGTCCTCGATCGCGATCTTGATCTGGCGCCGGCCGAGGGCGCGAAACGCCGGCAGCAGCCAGCGCTGCCGGGTCAGCGCCGCCGCGGCGAGCTCGTGGAAGGCGAAGATCGAGGCGCGGTCGAGGCGGCGGAGGGCCGGCACTCGCCTGAAGAGAGCGTGTGCCCACTCCGGGTAGGCATAGTCCATCTTCGGCAGCGTCCAGCCCGGCGAGCGCTGGTAGACGTCGACTCGCTGCGCGATCGGTTGGATCGCCGGCACGACCTGAATTGCGCTGCAACCGGTGCCGATCACGGCAACCCGCTTGCCGTCGAGGTCGATGTCGTGGCGCCAATCGGCCGTGTGGAAGGCGGGGCCGTCGAAACCGTCGAGGCCGGGGATCGGCGGCGTCTTCGGCACGGAGAGCTGGCCGCAGGCAGTGAGGAGGACGTCGGCCTCGTGTCGCTCACCGCTCGTCTCCAACGCCCACTTGCCGCGCCGCTCGTCCCAGCTGGCGCTGCTCACCTCGGTGCCGGTGCGGATGCGGTCGAGCACGCCGAAGCGGCGTGCGACGCCTTCGACGTAGGCCTGGATCTCCGCCTGTGGCGCGTAGCGCCGCGACCAACGGTTGGGTGCGAAGGAGAACTCGTAGAGGTGCGAGGGAACGTCGCAAGCGGCCCCCGGGTAGGTGTTGCGATGCCAGACGCCGCCGACGCGCTCGCCCTTCTCAAACACGGTGACGTCGTCATAGCCATCGCGCTTCAGCATCGCCGCCGCGCCGACGCCGCCGAAGCCGCCGCCGACGACCGCGATCGAGGGTCGCTCGCTCATACCCCGAATCCCTCCAAGCCGAAGTCGCCAAAGGGCTCGTCGCGCTCTTTTACCGCCTCTTTGAAGCCCCCTTCGGCGGCACGGCGGACGAAGCCGTGGCCCTCCTCCGTGTGACGGGCGACGCCGTCGAAGAAGGTGCCGAGCAGCTGCGTCTGGTGCAGGCCCTGCGCGTAGAGGCCCTGGTTGACCAGCATCTTCATCATCACCAGCTGGTTGATCGGCAGCCGGGCGACCCGCTCCAGCAGCGCCTCGAAGCGCTCGTCGAGCTCGGCCTCCGGTACCGATTCCGTCGCCAGCCCCCACTCCTCCGCCTGCGCCCCGGTCAGCGAGTCGCCGGTGAGCAAAAGCCGCTTGGCGCGCATCGGCCCCACCCGGGCTGCCCAGAGCGCCGTCGTCGGCGAGCCCCAGACGCGCGCCGGCGGGTAGCCGATCTTGGCGTCGTCGGCGATCACGAGCAGGTCCGAGCAGAGCGCCATGTCGGTGCCGCCGGCGACGCAGTAGCCGTGGACCTTGCAGAGCACCGGCTTTTCTGAGTGGAAGAGGCTCATGAAGCCGCGCACGTTGCGCCACATGAACTGGAAGTCGGTGACCGGGTCCCAGTTCGAATCCGGCATGTGGTTTGCGCCGATGACCGCCGGGTCGAGCGGCGATCCAGGAGGCGCCTCCACCCCACCCAGCTCGCCCATATCCCCCTCCGCCGAGGCGACCAGGTCGTAGCCCCCGCAAAACCCAGACCCGTTCCCGGCGAGCGCGATGACGTGAACCGCGGGATCGAGATTGGCCTTCTCGACGCAAGCCGCGATCTCAGCCGGCATCAGCGGCGTAATCCCATTCCCCCGCTCCGGCCGATCCAGCGTAAGCCTCGCAACCCGGCCGTCGGCCTCGTAGGTCAGCGTGTCCACGAGCGGACCTTAGAGCCCTGGCCCGGTAGGGGTGGAGCGTCTTGTACTTTTTGGGCGCTCGCCTCGCGGCGACAGCAAATGCGTCCGCATCCAAAAAGTTAAGCGGAACCCCTACCGGGCCAGGGCTCTCAGACTCGTTCGACGATCATGGCCTTGCCCTGGCCGCCGGCCACGCACATCGTCTCGATCCCGACCTGGTGATCGTCGGTCTCCATCACGTTGAGCAGCGTGCCCATCATGCGGGCGCCGGTCATGCCGAAGGGGTGGCCGAGGGCGATCGCGCCGCCGTGGGTGTTGAGCTTCTCCAGCGGAATGTCGCACTCGTCCATGATCGGGATCACCTGGGCGGCGAAGGCCTCGTTGAGCTCGACCGTGTCGACGTCGTCCATCGTCATCCCCGCCCGGTCGAGCACCTTCTTGATCGCGCCGATCGGGGCGACGCCCATGTACTCGGGCTCGTTGCCCCAGGTGGCGGCGGTGACGATGCGGGCGCGCGGCGTCAGGCTGAGCTCCTTGGCCTTCGTGTCGCTCATCAGCAGCACCGCGGCGGCGCCGTCGTTGAGCGGGCAGGAGTTGCCGGCGGTCACCCCGCCGCCGCCGAAGGACTCGGGCAGCTGGCTTAGCTTCTCCAGGGTCGAGGAGGCGCGCGGGCCGTCGTCCCTAGCGACCTCGGTGCCGTCCTCCAGCTTCACCGGGACGATCTCGCGGTCGAAGAAGCCGTCCTCCTGCGATTTGACCGCCAGTTCCTGGGAGCGCTGCGCAAACTTGTCCATGTCCGCGCGGCTGACCTCGTAGCGTTCGGCGACGTTGACCGCCGTCTTGCCCATCTCGATGTAGGCGTTGGGCTGGCCGTCGTTGCCCTGCAGCTTGGTGTTCTGGTCGTCGGCGCCGGCGGGCTCAGTGCGCTCGTTGTAGCGGCTCACCCACTCGACCCCGGCGGCGATGTAGACGTCGCCCTCGCCGGCCTTGATCGCGTTGCCGGCGTGACGGATCGCGTCGAGACTGGAGGAGCAGTAGCGCGAGACCGTGACCCCGTTGACCTCCTGCGGCAGCTTCTCGGAGAGCAGCGAGACGATCCGGCCGATGTTGAAGGCCTGCAGACCCTGCGGCATGCCGCAACCGCAGAAGACGTCCTCGACCAGGGCGGGATCGACGCCGGGATTGCGCTCGAGCAGCTGGTCGACGACGTAGGCGCCCATCTCGTCGGGGCGCAGTTGGGCCAGCGAGCCCTTGAAGGCGCGGCCGATCGGCGTGCGGATGGTGTCGACGATTACTGCCTCGGGCATGCGGGGTCTCTCCTTGCGGGCGGGGTCGGGAAGTGCGGGCCGCAGGGTAGTCGATTAAGTTAGTGGCGATGTCGCTGGATGGGCTGCGCGCATGGATCGGGGTGGTTGAGCGCAAGCTCGCCATGCGCACCCGTGTCTTCCTAGTTCTGGTCGCGATCGCGATCGGCGGCGCCGCGGCGGGCATCTACCTGGCCATCGACGCGGAGAACAACGCGGTCACGCAGAGCGACCTGCAGACGGTGCGCGACGAACTCGCCGGGACCGCCCCGGAAAGCGCGCCGGAAACTTCGCAGCTGCAGGCCGAACTGGAAACTCTGCGCAGCGAAGTCGCGACCCTGCGTGGCGAAGCCGAAGCGGCGGAAAAGGGCGCCGGCGGGCAGGAAAAGCAGAGCGGCGGGGTCGAACCGGAACCCAAGCCCAAGTAACAACTTAGTGCTAAATAGCACTTTCTTTGGCTTCCCCGTCCCCCCTCTGCGTTACATTCGCCGCAATTCGACCTCGCGAGCACCGCGAGCTCTGCCGCAACGGCAGTGAAAGGAGTTCCCCTGATGCCAGAGGGTTACTGCGTCAAGGAGCGCAAGAAGGTCGAGATCCAGGACGCCAAACAGGTGACGATGAAGAACGGTCGCCCGGCGATCCAGGGAGTGTGCCCGGACTGCGGCACCAAAATCTTCAAGATCGGCAAACTGGAGTAGCGCTGGGCTGAACCGGCGTCAGCGGGCATTCGTATCCCGATCGAATGCCATCCGGAGCGCTGACCCACGAGCGGGACGTACGCGAGGCCTATGCGGCGCACGCGGCGGAGCTGTTTGGTTTTGCCGTGCGTTCGCTGGGCGATTCCGGTCTGGCTGAAGAGGCGGTGCAGGAGACCTTTCTGCGTGCCTGGCGCGCGGGCGAGCGCTTTGACCCTCAGATCGGCTCGCTGCGGACCTGGCTCTTCGCGATACTGCGCAACGTAGTCATCGACCTGGGTCGTGCCCGCGCCGCCCGGCCCAGCGTCGCCACCGAGGGCATCGAACCGTCGGTCGAACCCTTCGACGACGCCCTGCTCTCCTGGCAGATCGAGGAGGCGATGCGCCGGATCGGCGAGCAGCACCGTCGCGTCCTGGTCGAGACCTACTACCGCGGCCGGCCCTACGCCGAGGTCGCCGAGGAACTGGGGGTGCCCGAGGGAACCGTGAAGAGCCGCGTCTACTACGGCCTGAGGGCGCTGCGGGTCGTGCTCGAGGAGATGGGCTATGAGGGCTGAGGACTGCCGGCACTGGAAAGAGGCACTGGGCGCCTACGCGCTCGGCCGCCTCTCGGCCGAGGAACGCGCCGGGATCGAGGCGCACCTCGAGGGCTGCGCCGCCTGCCGCGCCGAGCTCTCTGCTCTCGCCGCCGTTGCGCGCCTCCTGCCCCACGCCGACCCGGAGCACTTCGGCCCGGCGCCGCAGCCGCCGCCGGAGCTGGGCCGGCGGATCGCCGCCACGATCGGGGCCGAGCGGCGCTCCCAACGGCGCCAGCGCCGCCTGCGCCTCGGGTTCGGCTTCGCCGGCGTCGCGGCGGCCGCCGCGGCCGCGGTCCTGGCCATCGTCGTCCTCTCCAGCGGCGGGGGACCGGGGCCCGAGCAGCACGTCGCCTTCCACTCGCTGCCGCGAGGGGTGAAGATCGGCGCCACGCTCGAGCCGCGGGCTTTTGGCACCGAGATCCACATGTACGTCAAAGGCATCCGCTCGGGCACGCTCTGCCGCGTCTACATGCGCGGGCCCGGCGGCGGCGACGTCTCGGCCGGCACCTTCAGCTATCGCTGGGGCGGCGACGACGCCGCGGTGCTCAGCGCCGCCCTCGACCTCTCGCGCGCCAAGGCGCTCGTCGTCCACGCCGGCGCCCAAACCTTCGTCGCACCGCTCGATGCTGCGGATGCGGCCGCACGCAACCAACCCCAAGAGGAGGCATCGACGTGAAGAAGTCCCTTCCCCCCATCGCACTGGCGCTGATCGCGGCCCTGGCGATCGCCGGCTGCGGCAGCAGCAACGACAGCGGCTCGGGCTCTGGCGGCGCCTACGGCGGATCCGGCGGTGAAACGACGAAGGCCGCCTCGAGCGAAAGCGGCGGCGGCGGCGAAGCCGCGATCGTCTCGGCCTCGACCGTGCCCAAGCTCGGCAAGGTGATCGTTGACTCGAAGGGCTTCACGCTCTACGACTTCCACAAGGACAAGGGCGGCGTGTCCTCCTGCTACGGCGCCTGCGCGGGGGTTTGGCCGCCGCTGCTCACAGAAGGCAAACCGCAGGTGGGCGAAGGGGCGATGGCCGCCCAGCTCGGCACCACCAAGCGCAAGGACGGGACCGTACAGGTCACCTACGCCGGCTTGCCCCTCTACACCTACACCGCCGACCAGAAACCCGGCGACGCGAACGGCAACGACTTCTCCTCCTTCGGCGCCGAGTGGTACGCACTGCAGCCCAGCGGCAAGGAGGCCGAGGGCTAGGCGCGCTTGCGCCCCGCCGCCGATGGCGGCACGAGCTCGCGGATCTCGGCCAGCAGCCGGTCCGCGAGCTCGCCCGGCTCCTCGCCGGGCCGGGCCTGCCCCCCGCGGGGCTCGAAAAAACGTGTGCTGACCCGCGGCCGCCGCGGGAAGCCGGTGAAACCGGTCGTGCCCTCGATCGCGACGCAGACCAGCTTTGCCTCCGGTACCTCGAGCGCCAGGCGGCCGACGCCGCTGCGCGCCCGCAGCACCCTGCCGCGTGAGCGCGTTCCTTCCGGGAATACGCCGATGCAGGAACCGCCGCGAAGCTCCTCGATCGCCCGCGCCAGGGCCGCGGCGTCACCGGCGCCCCGTTCGATTGGGATCTGCCCCATGCCGTCGAGGACCGGAGCGAGCCCGCGGACCTTCCAGAGATCGGATTTGGCCAACGCCTTGATCTGGCGACGCCGGATCGCGGCGACGCCGACGGTGACGGGGTCCCAGTGACTGTCGTGATTGCCGACCACCAGCGCCGGCCCCTCCTCTGGCAGCACCCCCAGCCCCTCGACCCGCAGCCGTCCCCAGAACATCGCCGGCCGGCAAACCGCCATCGCGGTCCGGTACATCGGGCTCGGCTTCATCGGGGGCGCAACATCGACCGTTGCGGAGTCCTCTTGTGCAGTGGCCTCCATCGGAAGCGCACGGTACTCGATTGCCTGAAATTGCCTTGCTTGGGGACGAGGGCCCTTCGAGGAAGCCCCGCAACTCCCCTGCCCCCATATTCGTGCGTCCTTGCCGAGTTACGCAGTGAGATAGCGAGACGGAGCGTTCGCCGAGACTCCGTCGAAATACTGCCCATGAGTCATTTCGACCGTCTCAAGCGAATCTGCCCCCAGTAGAACGATCTCAAGGTCTCGATTCCCCCGATTTTTCTGCTCCCAACGTGCGTACTCAGTAGCAGCCTCAACGCCATCGCTGAATTCGTCCTTGCGGATTAGTTTCTGCTTGTTGAGGTCGTAAATGAGGAGGAAGTGAATCGTTGCCATGCTCGCCTACCTCTCAAAATGAGGCTGTGCTCTTTCACGGAGGGCGTTGAACTCCTCTGTGAATGAAACATCGGCCCGTTCTCCAGATTCCTCAAGGGCAATCCCTTCTGCGGCCTTCGCCAAGTATCGCAGCAAGTCAAATGGTCCTTCTCCGTCCTTCAGGTTGTGCCTGGTGCGGAGTTCCATGCGCTCAACATATCTTGCCCATTCATGCTGCCCCGGCGTGCGCAGCTGAATCTCAATTAGGTGGTCATCTCGCAGAACGACGACATGAATCGCTCGATATCCAGAGGAAGCCGGTTCAGCGGTGTAGTCCTTGAAGCCCTTGATGGCATCGCCCCACCGGCTCTCAATACGGCGCAGGATGCCTTGACACTCAGCAGTTCCCCCGGTCGGGATAGCCCGACACCCTCCGATATCTTGCATCCTCGATAGCTCCATCTTTGGGAATCGCAGGAGCTTTTGCTCTATTTGCGGCTCACGCTTGAGACGCTGGCCGACTGGCAATTTTCCGTCGTTCGGCAAGGCCGACATCTCATTCTTTACAAAGGACCGAAGGCCCATAACCACCTTGTTCAAGGGGAGCTGAAAGCTCGTTCTGAAGGCAACAAGAGCCGTAAACGTGTCACGGGCAACGCGAGGGTCGGCGGTTCGATAGGCATCGGGTTCTGCGATCCATTCGCGCAGTCGGTCCCCGGCGCGATTGATCTCAGACTTGGATATCCCTTCGACCCTGCTTGCCATGAGCGAACTCTAGCTTCCGGTCGGAGCCCTTTTGAATTGGGCCAAAGTGACCAAAATCACGCATTTAGCGGGGCCGGCAGTCGAAGGTACTCGTCTCGCTTCGGCGCCGCGCTGCGGTTTTCGATTCCCAGCTGTATCGATTCCAACGATCTAAAGTGTCATCTGTGACGACGCAGAAGCCCCTCGAGCTGATCCTGGCTCGCAACCTGATGTCTGCGCTCTCGACCCCGGCCTTCCTGGTCGACGAGGGCGGCGTCCTCGTCTTCTACAACGAGGCCGCCGGGGCGATGCTGGGCAAGCGCTTCGAGGAGCTGGGCACGGTCGGCGCCGAGGAGTGGGGCTCGCTCTTCGGCCCGTTCGACAAAGACGGCAAGCCGATCCCCTACGACGAGCTGCCGCTGGTGATCGCCGTGCGCAACGGCCGCCCCGCCCACGCCGACTTCGAGATCAGCTCGGCTGACGGCGCCCGCCACCAGGTCGAGGTCTCGGCCTTCCCGATCCTCACCGCGCACGGCTCGCAGGGTGCGATCGCGGTCTTCTGGCCTGCTTCCTCGGGCAACGGGGTAGTGGGCTGAGATGAAAGTCAAGCTCTGGGGCACGCGCGGCTCGATCCCTTCCCCGGGGCCGGAGACGATCCGCTACGGGGGCAACACCTCCTGCGTCGGCGTCACCCTCTCGGACGGCTCGATGCTGGCGCTCGATGCTGGCACCGGTATCCGCAGCCTCGGCCTCGCTCTGGCCGCCGAGCCGGCCCGCCTGCACATCCTGCTCACCCACCTGCACCTCGACCACATCCAGGGACTCGTCTTCTTCGCCCCCGCCTTCCGCGCCCAAACCGAGATCGTGATCTGGGGCCCGGCCTCGCCCGAGGCTTCGCTGCGCGACCGCATCGCCCGCTACATCTCGGCGCCGCTCTCGCCGGTCGAGGTGCGCGAGCTGCCCTGCGACGTCTCCTTCCGCCACTGCCCGCAGACCGAGTGGGAGATCGGTCCGGCGCGGATCCGCGCCGCCTCGGTCGCCCACCGCGGGCCGACGCTCGGCTACCGGATCGACGACGGCGACTCCTCGCTCGCCTACATCCCCGACCACGAGCCCGCCCTGGGCGCCGACATCGACGCGCTCGACGAGGACTGGATCTCCGGCCTCGGACTCGCCCGCGGCGCCTCGCTGCTGATCCACGACGGCCAGTACACCGACGTCGAGTACCCCGACCACATCGGCTGGGGCCACTCCTCGCTCTCCCACGCCGTCTCCTTCGCCCGCCGCGCCGAGGCCGAGCGGACGGTGCTCTTTCACCACGACCCGATGCACTCCGACGAGCAGCTCGATCAGCTCGGGGACGAGGCACGCCGGCACTGGTCGGCGCTCGGCGGCCGTGAGGACGGCATCGAGCTGGCGGTCGAGCGGGCCGAATACGAGCTGCCCGCCCGTGCCACCAGCACCGCTCCCGCAACTTAGAACCCCGAGCAAACCGGAACGTTCGTAGTCAGCACTCTGCCGTTACGCTGGCACGCGGGATGTCGTCGACCCCTGGCATCGACGCGGCAGTCGTGAGATCTGACCTTGTCAAGGACGCGCTGGAAACCGCGCGGCGGGCACACGCGGGTCAACTGCGGCGCGGCAGCGACGGCCGTCCTTTCATCGACCACCCGCTCGCCGTGGCCGAGCTGCTGAGCGAACATCGCTACGGCGACGAGGTGCTCGCCGCGGGGCTGCTGCACGACGTGGTCGAGAAGAGCGAGATCGAGACCGGCGAGGTGCGCGAGCGCTTCGGCGACGCCGTCGGCGGGCTGGTCGGGGCGATGACCGAAGATGAATCGATCCCCTCCTACGAGGACCGCAAGGACGAGCACCGGCGACGCGTGGCCGAATCCGACCCGGCGGTGCTGGCGATCTTCGCCGCCGACAAACTGACCAACGTGGCGATGCTGCGCGAGGCCTATTCGCTGATCGGCGAGGGCGTCAGCGAGGAACTCGCGGTGCCCCTCGACCTGAAGATCTACATCTGGGAGGCCGACCTGGAAATGCTCTTCGACGAGGCGCCGGAGATGCGGCTGACCAACGAGCTGGCAGACGAGCTGGTCGGCCTCTGGGGCGACCGCTTCAAGAGCGTGCGTTCCCAGTCAGACTGAACCGCCGCCGCAGCGGCATCACGTACCAGGCGAGGGCGAAAGCGCTCGCCGCGCCGACCCCGGTGATCGCGGTGACGACGCCGCCGAAGAGCACGTCGGTGACCAGCACGATTGCTCCGGTCATCGCCAGGGCGAGGAAGGTGAGGCCGGCGATCGTGAAGCGGTTGGCGAGCTGGATCAGCTCGCGCTTCTGCTGCAGGCGGAAGGTCATGCGGTGATAGGAGGAGGGCGCGATCAGCAGGATCGCCGAGGCCGCCGTGCAGAGCAGGGTGAAGAAGTAGACGTCCTTCTCGAAGCCGTTGATCTCGGTGAAGTTCTGCTGGAAGGGGACGGCGAGCAGGAAGGCGAAGAGGACCTGGACGCCAGGCAGGGCGACGCGCAGCTCCTGCAGCAGCTCACCGAGGTTGCGATCGAGGCGTTCGCTCTCGCTCTCGTCACGACCCGACGGGCGTTCCTCCATCCCTTCACCATAGCGGCGGGCTTTAGGATCGCCGGCGATGGGACGGCTTGCGGTGGTGCTCGGCAGCAGTGCACTCGGCCCGGGGGGCGAGACGATCGCCACGGCCGCCGCCGGTCAGGGGGCGGCGATCGTGCAGCGCCACGGCGACGGCCCCTACGTGCTGCCCCACGAGATCGACCACGCCGCCAACATGCGGGCACTGCTCGAGCACGGCTGCGACCGGGTGCTGGCGATCGCCTCGGTCGGCTCCCTGGACGCCGGGCTGCCGGTCGGCAGCCTGCTCTGCCCGGACGACTTCATCGCGCTGCACCTCGGCCTCTCCACTTACGTCGACGAGCGTGCCCACCGGGTGCCCCGCTTCGATCCCAGCTGGCGCGGGGAAGTGCTCGCCGCCTGGCGCACCAGCGGCGGCGAGCTGCGCGACGGCGGCGTCTATTGGCAGGCGATCGGACCGCGCTTCGAGACCCCGGCGGAGATCCGCCTGATGTCCGCGCACGCCGACGTGGTCGGCATGACCGTCGCCTCGGAGTGCATCGTCGCCGGCGAGCTCGGCCTCGCCTACGCGGCGATCTGCGTCGTCGACAACCTCGCCAACGGGGTCGGCGAGGGCCCGCTGGAGATCATCGAGCTGGAAGCGGCGCGCGCCTCCAACGCGCTGCAACTCCACGACGGCCTGGCGGCGGTGCTGCCGCGGCTCGGCGCCGTCGGGCCGTGAGCCCGGAGCCGCTCGCCGTCACGGGGGCCGTCCTCGACGGCGAGACGGTGGGCCTGCGCTGCGAGGGCGGAGCGATCGTCGCGCTCGGGCCCGATGTCGTGCCGGCGCCCGGCGACGAGACGATCGCAGCCGACGGCGCCCCCCTGGTCTCTCCCCTCCTCAACGGTCACACGCACGCAGCGATGACGCTCTTCCGCGGCTTCGGCGGAGACCTGCCGCTGATGCGCTGGCTGCGCGAGGTGGTCTGGCCGATCGAGGCCAAGCTCGAGCCCGAGGACGTCTACTGGGGCACGCGACTGGCCTGTCTGGAGATGATCCGCACCGGCACGGCGCGCTTGTGGGACATGTACTGGCATCCTGGCGCGACGGCGCGGGCGGTGCGCGACGCCGGGCTGCGGGCGACGATCGGCGGGCCGATCTTCGACGCCGACGGCAACACCAAGACGATGCAGGCAACGGCCCTGGGCAACCTCGACGAGCTCGACGAGTTCGGCCCCGAGATCGGCGCCGCACTGGCGCCGCACGCGATCTACACGGTCAGCGAAGAGCTGTTGCGCTGGACGGGCGAACAGGCAGCCGAGCGGGGCGCGGCGGTCCACATTCACCTTGCCGAGACCGAGCAGGAGGTCACCGACTGCCTCGAGCAGCACGGCGTGCGCCCGGCCGCCTACCTCGACCGGCTGGGCCTGCTCGGCGAGCGGACCGTCCTGGCCCACGGCGTCTGGCTCGACGAAACCGAGCTGGCGCTGATCGCCGAGCGCGGCTGCACGGTCGTCACCAACCCGGTCGCCAACATGAAGCTGGCCGTGGGCGGCGTCTTCCCCTACCCCGCCGCCCGGCAAGCCGGCGTCGCCGTCGGCCTCGGCAGCGACGGCCCAGGCTCCAACGACTCGCTCGATCTGCTCGCCGACCTCAAGGTCTTCGCCCTCTGCCAGCGCCACGCCAGTCGCGACCCCACGGTGCTCCCGGCTGCGGAGGCCTGGCGAATCGCCACCGGCGCATGCGCACCGCTCCTCCACGGGAACCCCGGCGAGGTGCAACGCGCTGAGCACCCAGGGGGACCGCAAAACGTTGCACCCGGCGTCGGGGAGCCTGCGGACTTCCTCCTGCTGCGGACGGGATCGCCGGAGTTGAGCCTTGGCGACATCCACTCAGACCTGGTCTACGCGGCAAG
Source organism: Solirubrobacterales bacterium (assembly GCA_030152805.1). Classification (GTDB taxonomy): domain Bacteria; phylum Actinomycetota; class Thermoleophilia; order Solirubrobacterales; family 70-9; genus VRUE01. The sequence goes on along the minus strand of JASLIG010000088.1, from coordinate 32,081 downwards.
CGGTTCGATCGTGGATACGACGGTGGTTGGCGGACAGGTGCTGATGCGGGGCGGTGAGGTTCCTGGCGGCGAGGAGATCGCCGCCCGCGCCGTGGAGCGCGCGCGGCGCCTCGGCATCGGCTGATCTAGATACCCCCTGGGGGTATATGGTACGGTGGTCCGCATGGTCGACGTCGCCGACACGATCCTGGAGGGCCTCAAGCAGTCCCTGCTGATGGCCTACGAGGTCTGGTGGGCGTTGGTCCTCGGTTTCGCGATCTCCGCGATCGTCCAGGCCTGGGTACCGCGCGAGCGGATCGAGGCGACGATGGCCGGCGACGGGGCGCGCCCGGTTGCCTGGGCCACCGGCCTCGGCGCCGCCTCCTCCTCCTGCTCCTACGCGGCGATCGCGATCGCCAAGAGCCTGTTCCAGAAGGGCGCCTCCGCGGCCGCCGCGCTCGCCTTCCAGTTCGCCTCGACCAACCTGGTCTGGGAGCTGGGGCTGGTGCTCTGGGTGCTGCTCGGCTGGCAGTTCACGCTCGCCGAGTACCTCGGCGGCATCGTGATGATCGTGCTGATGACGGCGCTGCTGCGTTTCTTCGTCTCGCCGCGGCTGGAGGAGCAGGCGCGGGCGCACGCCCAGCGGGCCGATGCCGGACACGACCACGACCATGGCCACGGCGACGACGCCAGGCCAGCGCCCGGTTGGCGCGAGCGCGTCACCTCGACCGCCGGCTGGGCCGAGGTCGCGCTCAACTTCCGCGGCGACTGGCGGATGCTCTGGAAGGAGATCAGCGTCGGCTTCCTGCTCGCCGGCTTCATCGGCCTGCTCAGCGACGACTTCTTCAACAGTCTCTTCATCACCGACGCACCGGGTTGGCTGAACGCGCTCGAGAACGTAATCGTCGGGCCGCTGATCGCGGTACTCAGCTTCGTCTGCTCGATCGGCAACGTGCCCCTCGCAGCCGTGCTCTGGTCAGGTGGGATCAGCTTCGCCGGCGTGATGGCGTTCATCTTCGCCGACCTGATCGTGCTGCCGATCGTGGCGATCTACCGCAAGTACTACGGCTGGGCCTTCACCGTGCGGATCGTCGCCCTGATGCTGGTGACGATGATCGCCGCCGCTCTCGCCGTCGACGCCCTCTTCAGCGCCGCCGGCCTGATCCCGGAGACGCGGCCCAGCCGCGAGGACGTCTTCGGCTCGGTGGAGCTCGACTACAAGCTGGTGCTCAACGTCCTCGGCACGGTCGTCTTTGCAGCCCTTTTCTGGCTCTCCAGGCGCAACACCGCCGCGCCTCAAAGCTGCCCGGCCCACGCCTAGGCCTATCCCGGTAGGGGTGAAGCGTCTTGTACTTTTTCGGCAATCCCTTGCGGCGGCAGCCGGTGCGTCACCACCGAAAAAGTTAAGCGAAACCCCTGCCGGGATAGGCCTAGGCCGAACACTCACGGGGTATAGGCTCGTGCCGAGTGCCCAGCGACGAGCTGACTGACCGACGGTCGAGCAGCGCCGCTTCCGCCGTCCGCTACGCAGGCGCCACCAAGCGCTACGGCGACTCTGCGGTCGCCGCGGTCGAGGACCTCACCCTGGAGGTCCCAGCGGGTGAGATCTGCGTCCTCGTCGGGCCCTCCGGCTGCGGCAAGACGACCGCGATGCGGTTGGTCAATCGCACGGTCGAGCTGACCGCGGGCGACATATTCATCGGCGACCGCTCGGTACGCGACCGCAATCCCGCCCAGCTGCGCCGCGAGATCGGCTACGTGATCCAGCAGATCGGCCTCTTTCCCCACCGCACGATCGCCGAGAACGTCGCCGCGGTGCCGCAGCTGCTCGGCTGGAAGAAGGAACGCGCCGCGGCGCGCAGCGCCGAGCTGCTCGAGCTGGTCGGCCTCGATCCCGAGCTCGGCGCCCGCTACCCGGCGCAGCTCTCGGGCGGCCAGCAGCAGCGCGTCGGCGTCGCCCGCGCCCTCGCCGCCGACCCGCCGGTGATGCTGATGGACGAGCCCTTCGGCGCGATCGACCCGATCAACCGCGAACGCCTGCAGAACGAGTTCCTGCGCCTGCAGGCGGAGATCGGCAAGACCGTCCTCTTCGTCACCCACGACATCGACGAGGCGATCAAGATGGGTGACCGGATCGCGATCATGCGCGAGGGCGGCAGGGTCGCCCAGTACGCGACCCCGGCCGAGCTGCTGATGGACCCCGCAGACGAGTTCGTCGAGGACTTCGTCGGCGCCGACCGGGCGCTGAAGCGCCTGGCCCTGATGCGGGTCGTCGACATCGACCTCTGGGAGGCCCCCCTTGCCTACGTCGGTCAGCCGACCGCCGAGGTGCGGGCGAAGCTGGCGGGAGCCGAGGTCCCCTATCCCCTCCTGGTTGACGGGGAGCGCCATCCGATTGGCTGGCTGTCGGAGCGCGACCTCGCGGCCGAGCACGTCCCCGCCAAGCCGGACTCCCCGCTCGGCCCCCTGCTCGACCGCGACGACGTGATGCGCGACGCGCTCGCCGACCTGCTGCAGGGAGAGGCCCAGTACGCGGCCGTCGCCGACCACGAGGGCCGCATTGCCGGCGTGCTCTCGGTCGAGATCATCTCCGAGTTCCTCGGCTCGCCGGCGGCGAAGACGGAGGAGCACCCGGCGACGGAGCGACCGCATGGCTAGCTTCACCACCCTCGCCGCGGTTGGCGAAGTCGGTAAAGACTTCTTCCAGGAACGAACCTCCGACACCCTCCCCTGCCAGGCGACCGGCAAGCTCTTCTGCTTCAACTGGGCGAAGGAAAACATCGATCGCTACGGGACGCCTACCGTCCAGCACCTGGAGCTGGTCGCGCTCGCCGTGCTGTTCGGCTTCGCGATCGCCTTTACCCTCGCCCTGCTCGCCCATCGCCGCCGCTGGCTGCGGTCACCCCTGCTGGCGGCGACCGGCGTCCTCTACACGGTCCCCAGCGTCGCCTTCTTCTTCCTCCTCCTCCCCTTCACCGGCCGCGGCGTCGACACGGCGGTCATCGCCCTCACCGCTTTCAACCTGCAGGTCATCTACCGCAACACGATCGTCGGCCTCTCCAACGTCCCAGCCTCCGTCAAGGAAGCCGCCAAGGGCATCGGCCAGACCGACCGCCAGATCCTCTGGCGGGTCGAGCTGCCGCTGGCGACACGGGAGATCATCGCCGGCCTGCGGATCGCGACGGTCAGCACGGTCGCGATCGCGACCCTCGCCGTGTTCGCCGGGGGCGGCGGCCTGGGAGTGCCGATCCTGCAGGGCGGGATCGACTTCAAGACCAACATCATCATCGCCGGTGGGATCGCGATCCTGATGGCGCTCGCCTTTGACGTGATCCTGCTCACGATCCAGCATCTCGTCACCCCCTGGGAAAGGGTGGCCCGGGCGTGATCGCCACCATCGTTTCGCAGCTCCCGCTTGGCTCGATCCAGGGCGCGCTCGAATTCATCTTCGAGCCCCAGCCGTCCAACGTGACCGGTGGCAAGCTGGTCGGCGGCCTCGATCAGACCCTCGAACTGGCGCTCACGCAGCTCGAAGTGACCGTCTTCGCCCTGGCGCTCTCGATGGTCCTGGCGCTGCCGGCCGGCCTCTACCTCGGGCACAAGGGAGTCGGCGAGCTGCTGGCGGTCGGTCTCGGCAACGCCGGGCGGGCTATCCCCGAGCTGGCCCTAATCGCCTTCATGGCGGCGGCGATCGGCGTCGGCACGCTCAACTTGACGATCGCACTCGCCGTCCTCGGCATCCCCCCGATCCTCACCAACGCCTTCGTCGGCATTCGCCAGGTCGACCGCGCCCCGGTGGAGGCGGCTCGCGGAATCGGGATGACCGAGCGCGAGATCCTCTTCAAGGTCGAGGTGCCGCTCGCGATCCCGACCCTGATGGCCGGCATCCGGCTGGCGACGATCGCGATAGTCGCCACGGCCACGATCGCGCCACTGGCCGGCGTGCTGACCCTCGGCGACTACATCATCAACGAAAACGTCTACGGCGAGAACGGCGTCGTGGCCGGGGCGATCGTCGTCGCTGTGATGGCGCTGGCGCTCGAGCTCCTGCTCGCCCTGCTGCAGCGCCGCCTGACTTCGAAGGGGCTGAAGCTGAGGCCCGCATGAGATGTAACCAACCAAGAGAGGATCACTCGATGAGGACCAAGACAACCCGGTTGAGTGCCCTGGGGACAATGCTGCTCGCGCTCGTCCTGAGCCTCGGTGTCGCCGCCTGCGGCAGCAGCGACGACGACACCAGTGGGGAATCGACAGCGGCCGAAGGCGGCGGTGGAGGGGGGGCGATCGCCTCCAATCCCGCCAACGGCAAGGTCACCCTGACGATCGGCTCGAAGAACTTCGCCGAATCGGAAATCACCGGCGAGATCTACGCCCAGGCCCTCGAAGCCGCCGGCTACAAGATCAAGACGGATCTGGGCCTCGGCTCGGAAACGATCGCCCTGAAAACGCTGAAGCAGGGAGAGATCTCCGGCTACCCCGAATACACCAGCACCGCCCTCGAGTCCCTGTTCGGCCTCGAACCTGGCGAAGTCCCGGCCGACGCCCAGGCGGCCTACGAAAAGGCGAAGGCGGAACTCGAAAAAGACGGCCTGACCGCCTTCCCGCCGACGCCGTTCTCCAGCGCCAACGCGGTCGGCACGACGACGAAATTCGCCGAAGAAGAAGGCCTGGAAACGGTCTCCGACCTGGAAGGCAAGTCCGAAAGCATGAGCCTCTACGGCTCGCCCGAGTGCCGCCAGCGAATCGACTGCCTGGCCGGGCTCGAAAAGTATTACGGGCTCAAATTCAAGTCCTTCCACCCGGTCGACATCGGCCTCCGCTACACCGTCCTCGAAAAGGGGCAGGCCGACCTCTCGATCCTCTTTACGACCGATCCGCAGCTGTCTGCCGAGAAAGACAAGTTCGTGATCCTCGAAGATGACAAGGAAGTCTTCCCGGCCGGCAACGTCGTCTTCATCACCGATCAGTCAACGGCCAAAAAGGCTGGGCCGGACTACGAAAAGACGATCGTCGCGGTGCAGAAGGGGTTGACGCTGCCGGTCGTGCAGGAGCTCAATGCTCGGGTTGAACTCGAAAAGAAGTCGGCTAAGCAGGTGGCGGGCGAATATCTGAAGTCGGCGGGGTACGTCGGGTAGGGGTTAGGCGCCGGGGAGAGGGGGTTCGTCGGACAAAAGCGGGGAGTGTCCGCCGAACCCCCTCTCCCCGGCGCTCCAACACGTCCGGCGGCTCCCCGCAGAAGCTCAGGCGGCCGCCGGTTCCCCGCGCGCTTCAGCTGGCTTGCTTCGGGCGTGCATGCGGGCAAAACAGACGCGTGCCGCCCAAGCCGCTGATAGGCCGGAGATCGCGGCCAGCATCAGCGCCCAGCGGGGGTCGTAGGTCTGGGAGAGCCAGCCGGTCAGGGGGGCGCCGATCGGGGTCGAGCCCAGGAAGACGACCGAGTAGAGGGCCATTACGCGGCCGCGCATGTGGGGAGCCACCGTCAACTGCAGGGACGAGTTGATCGTCGCGGCGAAGGCGACCGAGGCGGCGCCGAGGAGAACGAGGGCGACGATCTCGACCGCCATCGCCGGGGCGGCCGCGGCCAACAGGCCGGCACCGCCGAAGGCGAGCGCCGCGCCGGCGATCAGGCGCGGGCTGGTGCGTCCGTGCGAGCCGATTATCAGGGCTCCGGCCACAGAGCCGACCGCCATCGCCGAGACCAGGGCGGCGTAAACGCCGGCGCCACCGCCGAAGCTGAAGCGGGCGAGCAGCGGCAGGACCACCTGGAAGTTGAAACCGAAGGTGCCGACGAGGGCCATCAGCGCCAGCGGGATCGCCAGCTCCGGGGTCGAGCGCACGTAGCGCAGCCCGGCGCGGATCGCGCCCGGCTCCCTCGTCGCCATCGGCGCCGTCCGCAGCTCGGCTGGGTCCATGGCCCAGAGGGCGAGGATCATCGCCACGAAGGAGAGGGCGTTGACGGCAAAGCACGGGCCGACGCCGAGCCCCGCGATCAGCAGGCCGGCAAAGGCCGGGCCGACGACCCGGGCCGACTGCACGATCACGCTGTTGAGGCTGACCGCGTTGACGACCCGGTCGGGCCCGACCATCTCGATCGCGAAGCTCTGCCGGGTCGGGTTGTCGACCGCGTTGACGGAGCCCATCGCGAAGACGGCGACGTAGACCATCCAGGGTGCGGCGATCCCAGCGGCGGTGACGGCGAAGAGGCCGAGTGCGGGGATCGCCATCAGGGCCTGGGTGGCCATCAGCAGTCGCCGCTTGGCGAAGCGGTCGGCGAGGAGGCCGCCCCAGGCGCCGAAGAGCAGCATCGGCAGGAACTGCAGCGCCGTGGTCAGGCCGACGGCGACGCCGCTGCCGGTGAGGCTGAGGATCAGCCAGATCGCGGCGACCGTCTGCATCCAGTTGCCCGATAGCGAGACCAGCTGGCCGATGAAGTAGCGCCGGTAGTTGGGGACCGCGAGCGAGTCGAAGCTGCGTCTGAGAACAATGGGCGAGCGCCACGATCGACGCGGATTCGAACCCCCGGAAGTCACCGCGTCGATCTTGGCGCTCACCGCCTCTCACCTTCGAGTATCTGCTCGAGAATCTCGGCGGCGCGCTCGAGCGTGCGCAGCTCATCGCCCGGCAGGTCGCGCATGCGCCGCGCCAGGTAGGCGTTCTTGCGGCCGCGCAGGCGGCGCAGCCGCTCGCGGCCGGCGGCGTTGACGCTGACCAGGGTGCTGCGGCCGTCGGCGGGATCCGGGGTGCGCTCGATCAACCCCTCCCGCTCGAGGCAGGCGAGCGTGCGGGTGATCGTCGGCCGCTTCACCCGCTCGAGCTCGGCGAGCTCGCTGGGCGTCAACGGCCCATGCAGCTCGATCGTCGCCAGCGCCGCCGTCGAGGTCGGGGTGAGGCCGCTGGCCTCGGCCGCCGCCTCCTGGCGCAACCGCCGCGCCGTGCGCACGATCCCCATCCGCAGCCTCGCGGCGAGCTCGGTCAGGGATGTCTCGGAAGCATTTCGCATGATTGATTAGCTTTGGTAATTAGTATAGCAAACTACTTTCGGACAGGAACGCCCTCTAGATCAGACGTCCAGAGGCGGCCGCCACGGTTCAACTTCCCCTCGTAAATGCCGAGGAGTTCGGTTGGACCGGCAAGGCCCACTCCGCATGGCGATCCCCCAGGCGACAGCGAGCGCACCGAAACGCAAGCGGCGTCGCCATCGGCACAAGCACCTCTGGAAGGACGTGCACTATCGCTGGGTCCCCGGCGGAGACTGCGGCTGGCGGGTGCAGAAGTACACGGTCCGCCACAAGCACAGGCCGAAGCAAAACCACCGTCGCGGTCCCGGGCCGAGGCCGGCCGAGCGCTGCGCGCCGGTCATGGCGATCGATCGCGATCCGCGACCGCCGGGCGCCTACCGGGGGCCGTTCGGGCCGTCCCAGGCAAAGCGGCTGCTGGACCGGGCCGGCTTCGGCGCGGTGCCGGGACAAGCGGAGCAACTGGCGGCCCTCGGCCTGCTCGGCGCGGTCCAGTCGCTGACCCGCCCCAGCGGCGCCGCGGCTCTGCACGGCCCGCCCCCCGTCGACGACGACGACAACCCGATCGCTCCCGCCGACTCCTACGGCCACGACCACCTCTGGTTCCTCGACCGGATGGTGCGCAGCGACCAGCCCCTGGTCGAGCGGATGGCGCTCGTCTTCCACGACTGGTTCGCCACCTCCAACGCCGGCGTTTCCAAGCAGCAGCAGATGATCGACCAGTCCAACCTCTTCCGCTCGGCCTGCTTCGGCTCCTTCCTCGACCTCTTCAAGGCGGTCACCGCCGACCCAGCGATGCTGCAGTGGCTGAACGGCGCCGAAAACACCAAGCAGGCGCCCAACGAGAACTACGCCCGCGAGATGATGGAGCTGTTCTCGCTCGGCGCCGACCGCGGCGCCTACACCGAGAACGACATCCGCGAACAAGCGCGGGCGCTGACCGGCTGGACCTACGACTGGTCGAACGAGCTCGGCGCCCACAACTTCCACTTCGATCCTCAACGCCACGACACGGGCACCAAGACGGTCTTTGGGCGGAGCGGCAATTGGAGCTGGGAAGACGCCTGCCGACTCTGCCTCGAGAACCCTTTCCACCCCTCCTTCTTCGTCGAGAAGCTGTGGAGCTACTTCGTTCCCCAGCCCCCGTCGGCCGGCACCCGGGAGAGCCTGATCGCGACCTACACGGGATCGGGCTGGGCGATCCGGCCGGTGCTGGAGGCGATCCTGCTCAGCCCCGACCTCTACGAAGGCCCGCCGATGGTGAAGCCGCCGGTCGTGCAGCTTGCGGGGACGCTGCGCTCGCTCGGGCGCTACGTCGACACCTACTCCTGGGTCTGGCTCTGCGACCAGGCCGGCCAGCAGCTCTTCTGGCCACCCAACGTCTCCGGCTGGGACGACAGCCGCTGGCTCGACACCTCGCGGCTGCGGGCGCGCTGGAACATCGTCGACTACGCCCTCGATCACATCGCCGTCGACGCCTGGGGCAGCGAATACAGCGCCACCGAGACCGCCGAGGAAGCGCTGGGCCGGGCGCTGGCCTCGTGGGGCTCGCCTGCGCTGCGCGACGAGCACCGGTCCGAGCTGCTCGACCTCGCCCGGCGCAGCGAGAAACTCGCGATCGCCAAATGGCAGCAGGGCCCCTACCGGGCGATGCGCCAGAACGCCCTGCTGCAGCTGATCGGCGTCAGCCCCGACCTGATCCTGCAATGAGGGAGGCGTGAGCATGGGGAACTGCTGTGACGACTACACGCGCTCGCAGCTGCTGCGCTCGGCGGCGGCGGAAGCCGGCCGCGGGCTGCCGGCGATCGAGGCGGGCATGCCCGAACCCGCCGGCACGGGGCTCTCGCGGCGCAGCTTCCTCTCCTGGAGCGCCGGCCTGGCGCTGGCCGTCTACGGCGCTTCGAAGATTCCGCTCGCCGCCTTCGAGGAGGGCATCGCCCAGGCCGCCCCCACCGACAAGATCCTCGTCTCGGTCTTCTTCGACGGCGGCCTCGACGCGCTCAGCGTCCTCGCCCCGACCGGCGACCCGCGCTACGCCCAGCTGCGCCCCAACCTGGCGCTTTCCCCCGGGGCCGGAACGGAATTCAGCGAGGACTCGCGCCTGCGCTGGCACCCCTCGGCCGCCGGGCTGGCGACCCTGCACGCCGAGGGCAAGGTCAGCGCCTTCCCGGCGATCGGCTACGACCACCCCGACCAGTCTCACTTCACCTCGCGCCACTACTACGAGATCGGCGAGCTCGACGTCGGCTCGCACACCGGCTGGCTCGGCCGCTACCTCGATCAGGTCGGCGACGAAGACAACCCGCTGCAGGGACTCTCGCTCGACGGCTCGCTCTCGCCGATGCTCGCCACCGCGGAGAAGCCGGTGGCGGCGATCGACAGCGTCGACGGCTACGACCTCTGGTCGAACGTGAGCGAACCGCTCTCGGCCGAGATGTACAAGAGCTTTGCCCGCTTCGGCTCGCTGCCCTCGGACTCGCCGGCGATGACGCAGGTGCGCCGCGCCACCTCCCAGACCGACAAGCTGCGCACCGACCTGGCGGGAATCGGCAAATTCACCAGCCCGGTCGCCTACCCCGACACCTACTTCTCGCACCAGCTCGCCGGCCTGTCCGCCTTCATCGCCGCCGGCCTGCCGCTGCGGGTGGTGACGATCCGCGCCGCGGGCGGCTACGACACCCATGCCGACGAGGCCGAAGACCTCGCGCGCGGCCTCAAAGACACCTGCGAGGGCGTGCTCGCCTTCCAGCGCGACCTGGAGGCGCGCGGGCTCGCCGACCGGGTCCTGATCGAGATGTGGAGCGAGTTCGGGCGCCGGCCCGAGGAGAATGCCTCGCTCGGCACCGATCACGGCGCCGCCGGCTGCGGCTTCGTCGTCGGCTCCCGGGCCAAGGGCGAGATGGTCGGCGAGTTCCCCGGCCTGTCCCAACTCGACAAAGACGACAACGTCCGCGTGACCAGCGACTTCCGCGCGGTGTACTGCTCGCTGCTGGAGGAATGGCTGGGACATGACGCGGCCTCGGTCATCCCCGGCGCCTCGTCCTTCGAACGGCCGGTGCTGGTCAAGGCCTGACGGGCAAATGAGCGTGTCGATCCGACTTGGGCTCGCCACCGCGGCAGCAGTGGTCGTCGCCGGCTCCCTGGCCGCCGGGACCGCGGCGCCGGCAGCGGCGGAGGGATGCGCCTGGCACCGGCACTCGAAGCCGATCTTCAAGCACCTGCGCCGCCACGGTCGCCCGCGGCGGGTGAAGCGAATCGCGCACTGGTGGACCTGCGATGCGGAGCCGGTCGCTTCCGCGCCGCAGGCGATCCCGGCGCCGCCGCTCCCCTCGGCCCCGACTGGCAACGATCCCGAACCCCAGATCGCCCACCTCGGCGTCAAAGCGGTCGAGTACAGCTACACGCTCTCCCGTCCCGAAGTTAGCGCGGGCGAAGTGATCGTAGAGCTGAACAACCAGGGCGAAGACCCGCACAACCTGAAGCTCGAACGCGAAGGCAGCGAAGACCCTGCGCTCGAAGTCCCCACAGCGGCAGCGGCGGAACAGACGAGTGCCCACTTTGTCCTCTCTCCCGGCTCCTACCACCTCTATTGCAGCCTCTACAAACACGAGGCCAAAGGCATGACCGCGACGCTGGTGGTCGTTGGCTGACCCGGCCGGCCTCGCGCTTTACCTAGGATCTCGGCGGCAATGGCCGAGGCTCCACAGCAGGCGATAGCGGCGCAGCTGCAGTGGCAGGCGGATGCCTGCCGGATGATCGGCTCGCCCCTCTACGCGGGCTTGCTCGAACGCGCGGTCGCCGACGTCGAAGACGCCGGCCCCACCTGGGAGATCCTGCGCGGCCACGAGGACGATCCGCGCTTCTCGGTCCTCGGCCTGCGCCTGCTCGGGGCCGTCAACCGCCTGGTGCTGACCGGGCGCGAGCCGGCTCTGGCCGAGGCCTACCGCGCCGGCCGCGTCGCCGAGGCGTGGGAGCAGCTCCGCGAGGTGCTGCGCCGTAACGCCGCCGAGCTGCGCGGCTCGATCGAGCAACCGGTGCAGACCAACGAGGTCGGCCGCTGCTGCGCGCTTCTCTTCGGCTTCCTCGCCGTGTCCGCCGAGACCGGGCTGCCCCTGCGGCTGCTCGAGGTCGGGGCAAGCGCCGGGCTGAACCTGCGCTGGGACCGCTACCGCTACCGGGCGAACGGCTTCTCCTGGGGACGCGCCGAGGCGTCCCTGGAGCTCGAGTTCGAGCTGGACGGGCAGCCGCCTTCGCCCGACCTGCCGCAATCCGTCGAGATCGCCAGCCGCCAGGGCTGCGACGCGACCCCGATCGACCCCTCGACCGCCGAGGGCCGCCTCTCCCTGCTCACCTACGTCTGGCCCGACCAGCACGAGCGGATTGCCCGCATGGAGGCCGCGCTCGAGGTCGCCGACGGCATGCCGATCGCGCTCGACCGCGAAGCGGCCGCCGCCTGGGCCGGGCGGATGCTGGCCGAGCCGGCGCCGGGGCAGGCGACCGTGCTCTACCACTCGATCGTCAGCCAGTACCTGAGCGGCGGGGAACGCGCGGCGCTCTTCGACGGCATCCGCGAAGCCGGCGAGCGGGCGAGTGCCGGGGCGCCGCTCGCCTGGCTGCGGATGGAGCCGAACGACGACCGCGCCAACCTCGACCTGAACGTCTGGCCCGGCGGCGAAGAGCGCCGCCTGGCCCGCGTCGGCTACCACGGCACCCCGGTCGAGCTGCTCTAGCCGAGTAGGCACTCGAGTCGTCGCGTCGAAGTGAACGCGGATGGCCTCGAACGCCGCCGAGAAGACGGTGCGCTACGCGCCGGGGATGGACGCCCGCAGCACGCGGGTCGCGGAAGCGCTGAACACGCCGATGATGATCGCGGCGGCGCTGACGTTGCCGATGGTGGCGATCAGCGAGTCGCATCCCGGCGGCGCGCTCGAGGACGTCGCGCGGGTCCTCAACTGGGTCACCTGGATCGCCTTCCTGATCGAGCTCGTGGTGATGCTGGCGGTGGTCCCGGACCGCCGCAGGTGGCTGCGCCACCACCCGCTCGACGCCTTCATCGTCGTCTTCACCCCACCGCTCCTGCCCCCCGGCCTGCAGAGCCTGCGCGTGCTGCGGCTGCTGCGGCTCGTCCGGTTGCTGCGCCTCGCCCAGCTCTCGCGCGAGGTCTTCTCTCTGGAGGGGCTGCGCTACGCGATGCTGCTCTCGGTGCTGACCGCGATCGGCGGCGGCGCCGTCTTCGTCGCCTTCGAGAGAGGCAGCCAGCACCTCGACGCCTGGGACGGCATCTACTGGTCGGTGACGACGATGACCACCCTGGGCTCCAACATCTACCCGACGACGACCGGTGGCGAGATCGTCTCGACCGTGATCCTGATCGTCGGCATCGGCTTCGTCGCCCTGCTCACCGGCGCCTTCGCCCAGCGCTTCCTCAGTCCCGAAATCGTCGAGGTCGAGGAAGAGCTGGCGGCCGAGCAGATCAGCGCCGAGACCCTTGCCCTGCGCGAGCTGCGCAGCGTGCAGGAACAGCTTCAGTCGCTCGAGGTCGCCGTGCAGCGGCTCGTCGACGAACGCAGCGGCTAAGCGTTCCGGCTAGCCGTCGCCGTCGGCGGCGAACTTTGCCTCCAGCTCCCGCATCACGTCGGGGTCGCGCAGGGTGGTCACATCGCCGAGGGCGCGGCCCTCGGCGATGTCGCGCAGCAGGCGACGCATGATCTTGCCCGAGCGCGTCTTCGGCAGGTCACCGGACCAGATCACCCGCTTCGGCCGCGCCAGCTTGCCGATCCGCCCGGCGACGTGCTCGCGCAGGTCGGCGACGAGCCCGTCGTCGCCGTCGAGGTCCCCCTCCAAGGTGACGAAAGCGCAGATCGCCTGGCCGGTGTCCTCGTCTGACTGACCGATCACCGCCGCCTCGGCGACCTTCGGGTGGGAGACGATCGCCGACTCGACCTCGGCGGTGGAGAGCCGGTGGCCGGAGACGTTGATCACGTCGTCGATCCGTCCCAACACCCAGAAGCAACCGTCCTCGTCGCGCCGGGCCGCGTCGCCGACCAGGTAGGTCTCCACGCCGAAGCGCGAGAAGTAGGTCTCGACGAAACGCTCCTCCTCGCGGTAGAGCGTGCGCAGCATCCCCGGCCAGGGCCGGCGCAGGACCAGCAGCCCCTCGCTCTCCTCGACGGGATTGCCGTCTTCGTCGAAGACCGCCGCGTCGATCCCCGGCAGCGGCCTCGTCGCCGAGCCCGGCTTGGTCGCGGTGATCCCCGGCAACGGCGAGATCATCACGTGGCCGGTCTCGGTCTGCCACCAGGTGTCGACGATCGGACACCGTTCCCCCCCGATCACCTTGTGGTACCAGAGCCAGGCCTTGGGGTTGATCGGCTCGCCGACGCTGCCCAGCAGGCGCAGCGAGGAGAGGTCGTGGCGGCCCGGGTGCTCGGCCCCCCACTTCATGCAGGCGCGGATCGCGGTCGGCGCCGTGTAGAGGATCGTCACTCCGTAGCGCTCGACGATCTCCCACCAGACGTCCTTGTCGGGGTAGTCGGGCGCGCCCTCGAACATCACGCTGGTGGCGCCGTTGGAGAGCGGGCCGTAGACGATGTATGAGTGGCCGGTGACCCAGCCTACGTCGGCGGCGCACCAGTAGACGTCCTCCTCCGGCTTCAGGTCGAAGACGTAGCGGTAGGTGTAGGTGACGCCGGTCAGGTAACCGCCGGTGGTGTGGAGGATCCCCTTCGGCTTCGCCGTCGAGCCCGAGGTGTAGAGGATGTAGAGCGGGTCCTCGGCGCCCATCGGCTCTGCCGGGCACTCGGCGTTGGCGTCGGCGCACGCCTGCTCGAACCAGACGTCGCGCCCCTCCCGCATCTCGCACTCCACCCCGGTGTGGCGGACGACGAAGATCGTTTCGATCGAGCCCACGTCGCCGATCACCCCGTCGACCTGGGACTTGACCGGCGCCGTCTTTCCCTTGCGCCGTGCCCCGTCGACGGTGATGAGGGCCTTCGCCTCGGAAAACTCCATCCGCTCGCGCACCGCCTCCGGCGAGAAGCCGCCGAAAACGACGTTGTGGATCGCGCCGATCCGCGCAGTCCCCAACATGGCCACCGCGACCTGCGGGATCATCGGCAGGTAGATCCCGACCACGTCGCCCTTGCCGATGCCGTGGTCGCGCAGCGCGTTGGCGAAGCGCTGGGTGTCGGCGAGCAGCTCGGCGTAGGTGACCTTCCGCTCCTCCCCCTCCTCGCCGCGCCAGTGAAAGGCGACTCTTTCGCCGCGGCCCGCCTCGACGTGGCGGTCGAGGCAGTTGGCCGAGGCGTTGAGCGTCCCGTCTCCGAACCATTTAAAGAAGGGCGGGTTGGACTCGTCGAGGCCCTGACTGGGCGGCTCGGCCCAGTCGAGCAGCTCGGTCGCCTGCCGCAGCCACCACGCCTCGGGATCGGCGGCGGCCTCCTCGTAGACGGCTGGATCGTTCCAGAGGGCGCGCTCGCGGAACTCCGGCGGCGGCTCGAAGCGCTCCACCTCGAGCAGCGCGCTCAGCTCCTGCTCCAGCTCCGTGTTCGCCTCGGTTGCCATTCCGCTCCTTTCCCCGTCGCTACCCTGGTGCGAACGGTACCCCGTTACCGGCAACTCCAATGCTCTTCCGCCAAATCATCCACGAGGATCTCGGCTGCGCCTCCTACCTCGTCGGCGATACCGCCTCGGGGGTCGCCGCGGTGGTCGACCCGCAGTGGGACATCGATCCCTACCTGCATCTGGCACGCCTGCACGGAGTGCGGATCGAGCACGTGCTGGAGACTCACAACCACGCCGACCACGTCTCCGGACACGGCCGCCTGGCGCGGGCGAGCGGGGCGACGATCCACGTCCACGAGCTGGCCGAAGCCGAGTACCCGCACGAGGGCTTCGCGGACGGCTGGACGCTGCGGCTCGGCGAGGGCACGACGATCGAGGCGATCCACACCCCTGGCCACCGTCCCGAGCACACCTCCTTCCTGCTCCGCGACGCCGCCCGCGGCAGCGAGCCCTGGGCGGTGCTGAGCGGCGACTCGATCTTCGTCGGCGACGTCGCCCGTCCCGACCTGGCGATCGAGCCGCGCGAGGGCGCCGCCGAGATCTTCCGCTCCCTGCACGGGCGGCTGCTTTCGCTGCCCGAGGAAACCGAGGTCTGGCCGGGTCACCTCGGCGGCTCGCTCTGCGGCAGCTCCGGCATCGACCTCAAGACCTCATCGACGATCGGCTTCGAGCGACGCCACAACCGCGCGCTCCGCTTCGATGGTGAGGCGGAGTTCGTCGAGGACGCGGTCGCCACGATCGGCAGCAAGCCGCCAAACGTCGAGCACATCGTCGCTCTCAACCGCGGCCCGCTGGTCGAAACCATCAGCGCCCCCACCCGGCTGACCCCGCACGGCTTCGAGGCGGCGATCGCCGCGGGCGCGCTGGCCATCGACTCGCGCACCAACGAGCAGTTCGACGAGGCCCACATCCCCGGCTCGATCAGCGCCTCGGCTTACGACACGGGGTTCGCCACCAAGGTCGCCGAGATGGTGCCGGTCGACGCCGAGCTGCTCGTCGTCGCCGCTTCCGACGGCAACGAGCTAGAGGCGGCCGAGCTGCTCGCCGCGGTGGGTCTGCGGGTGCGCGGCTTCCTCGGCGGCGGCATGACCGCCTGGCGCGCCGAGGATCGACCGGTGGAGCGCATCGAGTCGATCGACCTCGCGGAGCTGGCACGCCGCCTCGAGTCGGGCAAGGGACCGCAGGTCCTCGACGTGCGCGGCGACGCCGAGTACGCGGAGGGCCACGTCCCCGGCTCGATCCACATCCCCTTCGCCGAGCTGCGTGCTCGCCTCGACGAGCTACCTCGCGAGCGGCCGATCGCGACGATCTGCAAGGCGGGCAAGCGCAGCGGCCTAGCCGCCTCGATCCTGCAGCGCGAAGGGTTCGAGGGCGTCGTACACGTCAGTCGCGGCAACGCCGCAAACTGGGCACAGGCAACCGCGCCGGTCGAGTCAGTCGCTCAATAGCCCGGAGGGTGTCGGGCGATGAAGCCTTCCGTGGAGCTCACCGGTTCCGGGTGCCAGCGGGGGCCGGGGCCGCCGACGGTGTCGAAGGCGAGGCCGGCGATGATCACCCAGGCGTGGCCCGAGTTGGCGTAGACGGTGATCCACTGCCCGGGGCCGGGTTCGCCCCAGGTCTCGAGGCCGGTCGAGTCGAGCGGGCTTTCGAGGAAGCCACCGCCGTGCAGGGCGAAGCTGACCGAACCCGAGCAGTCGTAGCCTGAGGATTCGAAGGAGCCGTGACCTCCGCCCCAGACGTACGGCGTGGTGGCGATCGAGTTGGCGGCTTCAATCGCGGCCGCGACCGCCGGCGGCGCCTCGCTCGGCACGCTGGCCTGGCTTTCGGAGATGTAGTCGGCGCTCTGGCCGGGGGTCAGCGGCGCCGGCGTGCCGGTGACCGGCGCCGGCGCGCCGGTCGTGCTGGCGATCTGTTCGGAGATCGCCGCGAGATTGTTGCCGAGCGCTTCTTCGCGCGATTCGAGCGATTCGAGCGCTTCCTGCCGCTCGGCCTGCGCCGACTTCAGTTCGGCGAAGCGCGCCTCGGCTTCCTCACGCGCCGCGGCGACTTCGCGCTCCTTGACCGCGATCTCGTCGCGCGCTCCTTTGATCCGCGCCCGCACGGCGGTCATCCGCTCGACCGCGGCGCGCGCCTCGTCGCGAAGCGCCTTCACCCGTGAGGCGACCGCGTCGTCGTATTCCTGAATCTGGTTGAGATAGCTGGCGCGCGTGTTCACCTCGGACCAGCTGGCCGACTCGAGGACGACGTTGATCATGTCGGGATTGCCGGCCTCGTAGATCGCGACGAGGCGATCGCTCAGCACCGCGAGCGCGCGCCGCAGCCGTGCCCGCACCCGCGCCAGATGTCGCTGGTCGGCTACCAGCTCCGCCGTGGCCCGGTCGAGTTCCTCCTGCTTGGCGGCAAGTTCGGAGGAGACCGCCGCCTGCTTCTGACGCAGCTCGGAGACTTCGCCGATCATCGAGTCGATCGCCCTGTTCTGTTCGGCGATCGTCGCCGCCAGAGCGCTCTGGTCTTCGCGCACGTGGCTGAGCTTGCCCTGCGTCGTCTGCAGCTTTTCTTCGAGGTCTTTGGCGGGCGCCGAGGCAACCGCGCAGAGGAGAACGAGCAGCAGCACCGCGGGCAGCAGCAGCCGCCAAGAATTACCGCGAGGGGGAACGCGCATCGGCGGCGCACGGTAGCGAAGCGCTGCCGAGATTGTTAGGAGTTGCTAATAACTTGCAACTTTGGTTGCAGAAATCGCCTGCAAGCAGGAGAAATCACGCGCGCGCCGAGCGCTCGGCGCGCGCGTGGCGCCGACTAGGCGAGGAGTTTCGCCTTCGCTTTGTCGAACTCATCGGCTGAGAGGGCACCCTTTTCCTTCAGCTCGTTGAGCTTGTGCAGTTCGTCCGCCGGGGTCGTGTGGGCCTGTTCGCGGACGTAGGAGTCGAAGTGCTGCTTGGCCTCGGCCTGGGCCTTGATCGTCCGTTCGCGCATGCCGCTGCCGCGCGCGATCAGGTAGATCAGCGCCGTCAGGAAGGGGATGAAGACGAGGAAGAGCACCCAGGCGGCCTTGACCCAGCCGGAGGTCTCGTGGTCGCGGAAGAGGTCGGTGAGGATCGTGATCAGAATCCAGATCCAGATCACGAAGAAGAAGACCTCGAAGGCAACGAGGAGGGCTTCTCCAAAATTGATGTCGGCAAGGGGCACGGTGATTCCTTTCGGCTGGTTACGGAATGCGCAAAAAGCGCTATGCGCACGCTACCTCAGCCGACGACGATCTTGCCATGCATGAAGGGGTGGATCTTGCAGTGATAGCTGAATGTCCCCTTCTGCTGGAAGCGCACCGCCACCGACTTGCCCGCCTTGATGCGACCGGTGTCGAAGGCGCCCTTGTCGGTAGCGGTGTGAGTGGTGCCCGAGGTGTTGGCGAAGACGACCCGCGTGCCCTTGCTCACTTGCAGCTTGCCGGGCATGAATTCGAAGTTGTCGATGGTGACCGTTTTCGAGGCACTGGACTGGGCCGGCGCCGGTCCCGCCGCGGGGGCGGCCTGGCTGGCGAGCAGCACCATGACGAGGGCGATGGCGGCAGCGATCCTCTTCATCGGCCCTGTCTACGAAGGCACGGGCGCCCAGGTTCAAAGCGACCGCGAGAAGAGCACGGCGGAGACCGCCGTCGCCAGGTTGAGGCTGGAGACGCCCTCCCGCATTGGGATCGCGAGGCGGGCGTCGGCGCGCTCGAGCAACCCGTCGCTGAGCCCGTAGCGCTCCGTGCCGAAGGCGAAAATCGAGCGCGGGTCGAGGTCGCCGGCGCCGAGCGGCTCGCCCTCGGGATCGATCGCGACGAGCGGGCGGTCGCTCGAGGGAACCGAGGCGACCGGGGCGACCGGCAGCGCGAAGTGGAGCCCAGCGGCGCCGCGCAGCGCCTCCGGATGCCAGGGATCGTTGCTGCCCGTCGTCAGCACGCCGGCCGCATCGGCCGCCGCCGCGACCCGCACGCAGGCGCCCATGTTGCCCATCGTGCGCGGGTCCTCGAGCAGCACCAGCGGCGCCGGGCGCGAGTCGGCGATTGTGGCGGCGACATCGACGGCGGGGCGCCGGGCGATCGCGATCACGCCCGTGCGGGGTGCGTGTGGGACCAGCTGGGCGAGCAGGTCCGCCCCCACTGGCGCCGTCCGCTCAGCCAGCGTGCCCTCGAGGTCGGGGGCGAGCTCCCGCGCCAGCCGTTCCAGCTCGGCGGCGTCGACCGCCACCGCCTCGATCACCTCGGCGCCGAAGCGCAACGCGTGCTTGAGCGCGTGAAATCCCTCGATCAGGGCCAACTCACGGTCTCGGCGGGCGGCGCGGTAGCGCTGGACGACGGGGTCACTCACCGCTCCATCATGCCCGGACGGCGCGGCTAACGTGCCTGGGCCGGCCCAAAGGAACCGACCGCGAAGCCGACCGGTGGGCCGGTCTCGCCTTCGATTGCATCGACGAGCGGCGTCAGGTAGCGCGCGGTGGTCCTGCGTCCGGTCCAGAGAATCCCGTGCAGGATCGGATCGAAGGACTGGGGACGAACGTCCGCGCCCACGGCCGCCGCGATCGCTTCGGCGGCGGTGTCGGCCTGCTGGGTGGCGAGGCCGCCCTGCTTGACCGGAAGGTCGGTGACGTCACCGATCGCATACAGGCGGTCGCAGCCAGGCACGGCGCAATGCCCGTCGACGCCGATGAACCCCTCGTCGTCGTGCGGGATGCCGGCGATG
This sequence comes from Solirubrobacterales bacterium, assembly GCA_030152805.1. Taxonomy (GTDB): domain Bacteria; phylum Actinomycetota; class Thermoleophilia; order Solirubrobacterales; family 70-9; genus VRUE01. The sequence continues at coordinate 12,802 of JASLIG010000088.1, read as the reverse complement.
CGCCTGCCCTCGAGGCGCGGCAGCGCGATCGCCGCGTCGGCGTCGATCGGCGCCCCCGGCGCGATTCGCAGGCGTCCGTGCTCGAATCTGAGCGGCCGCGTGCCCGCGATCACCTCGACGCCGCGATCGGCCAGCATCGCCAGGAACGGCTCGCGAATACCGCGACCGAGCGCCTCCAGCGGCGCCCCCTCGGGGGTGACGATGGTCACCCGCGTCTCGCCGCGACGCCGCTTCGCCGCATCGGTTGCCGCCAGCAGGGCCAGCTCATAGAGCGGCAGGACCCAGCTGTGACCAGCGGGCATGGCAAAGACGACGTGGCGCAAGGAGCCGGCGCGCAGATCGACGATCGCGTCGCCGAGGAGGCCTTCGTCGGCGACGCCCCAAAAGGTGACGGCACCCGGCACCGCCCAGAGCATCCGCGCCCCACTGGCGACGACGAGAAAGTCATAGGACAGGCGCTCGCCATCCCCGGTCACCGCCTGCTTCCGCCGGGGATCGACCGAGGCGATGCTGCCGGCGTGAAAAGAAGCGCCGCTGCGCTCGCAGAGGCGCCGGGTCCGGTAGCGAAATGAGCGAGAGGCGCCGTAGGGCTCACCGATCGCAAACGGCTTGAAGACGAACTCGGGCAGCGGATCGTAGATGTCGACCGCGACCCGCCCCGCGGCGAGATCCTGCAGGGCCAGCGCCGCCTCAATGCCGGCGACACCACCGCCGGCGATCAGGACCCGTTGTTTCTCGCCGCGATCTCCGTCGGTCGACATCCATCGAGCCTAGGGCCGCGGCGGCGACGCTCCATCCGCAGGAACCCGCCGATAGGTTGCGGCTTTCCCGTGACCCAGCTCAGGCGGCGGCGTTCCCCACCGTGCCGAGCGCGGCGATGACCTCGGCGTCGGAGACTTGCGAGAAGTCCCGGTACCACTGGCCGACACCGTAGAGCTGGTGCGGTTCGAGCAGGCAGACCACCTCGTCCGCCTCGCCGCGCAGCCGCGCGGCCGAGTCGGGGGCGCAAACGGGGACGGCAAGGATCAGGCGGTGGGGCTGACGGCGGCGGACCGCGCGCAGGGCGGCGGTGTCGGTTACGCCCGTCGCCACCCCGTCGTCAACGACGATCACGGTGCGTCGCCGCAGCGGCAGGGGCTCGCGACCGGCGCGGTAGGCATCGACCCGGCGCCGCAGCTCGGCGCTCTCGCGCGCCACGAGCTCTTCCAGGGCGCGGTTGTCGATGCCCAGCACGGCGAGCGCCTCGGGGTCGAAGACGCGCGTGCCTCCCTCGGCGATCGCGCCGATGCCGTACTCGGGGTTGTGCGGAGCACCGAGCTTGCGCACGGCGAGGATCTCCAACGGCGCGCCCAGCGCAATCGCGATCTCCTCGGCCACCGGCACCCCGCCACGGGGCAGGCCGACGACGACCGGGCGCTCCTCAGCCAAGGGCAGGAGCCGGGCCGTGAGCCTGCGGCCGGCGTCGTGGCGGTCCGCGAAGCGACTCGCCCCGGTGTCACCCTCTCGCCCTCGAATCATCAGCTCGATTGTCCAGCCGGTCCGGCCCTCGGTCATCAGGGGTATTCCCCAGGATCGTGTTCGGCTTTTCCCCGATATCCCGCACCGCAAACCGGCCGCTATCCAACAGCGGCGGGGCGCTGAGGCGGGCTGGCGCTCAGGAGGAGAGGCGCTTGGTCTCGTCGCGTCGGTGACGGCGGATCAGCGGGGCGACGTAGCCGATCAGGGCGCCGATCGCGACGGCGGCGAGGAGGATGACGATCAACGGCGCATCGACGGTGACGAAGAGGACGTCGACCCGCACCTGCTGGGAGTTCTGCAGGGCGACGATGACGACGAGCGCGACGAGGACACCGACGATCCAGGCGCGCCAGTTGGTCCGCTGCGAGGGCTCGGGCATATGCGGGCCATCCTAGAGCGGCCCGCCACCGGCTCCCTAGTCGCCGCCGTTCTGCTGGGTGAGGCGGGGTGCGAAGGATTTGACCTTGGTGCCGGCGGCGAGGCCGAGTGGATCGAGGCCGAAGAAGTCCTCGCTGGAGCGAAGCACCGAGTACGGGTCGTAGGGCCCCGGATCGGTGCCGCCGGGCGCGGCGAAGGGCGAGAGCAGCAGGGCGCCGGTGTGCAGGGGTTCTGCGGCGGGCGCCGGGTCGCCAGGGCTCGCGGGGTTCGCGGCGGAGAAGCTGACGATGAGGACGCCGTCCGCCTTGTAGGCGGGCGAGGCGAGGATCTTTGGCACCCAGGCGGAGAGGAAGGCATCGGCGGCGGCTGCCCCTTCCACTGCGCCGGCAACGCACTGGCCCACGCTGCCCGATTCGCAGGGGGTCGGAGCGATGAACGAGTAGCTCGGCGTCCTCTCGGCCTTGGCGAGATCCTTGCTCAGCTGCGCGAGCGGGATGTCGTTGGCGGCACAGTCGCCGAGGTCGAGCAGCGAGTGGAAGTAGGCAAAGGGGTTCTGGCTTGCCGCGTAGCCGCCGGCCTGAGCGGCGGTGCTCGGCTCGCCCGGATCCGGGTGGACGCAGTTCGCCGGTTTGCCGGAGTCGTCGGCCATGCCGGCCTCGTAGGCGCGCCAGCCGAGGTGGGCCAGCGTGAGTTGGTCAGCGATCGTAAGCGTTTCGACCGGGTAAACGCAGCCGGGGGCGCTGAGCACGCCCTTGGCGTTCGGCGCGGCGGTGAACGCTTCGTATCCGGGGCAGCCTGCCTCGGTCGCCGGGTTCGGCGGCTGGCCGCCGATCGCAGCGATCCCGTTGGGCAGGGCTCCGGGATCGAGCAGCGTGTAGTTCTCGAGCAGCTCGCCCTGCGGGCGCAGGGTGCCCGAGAGATAGGGCATCTGCGACTGGGCGCCGAAGGACCGCTCGTAGCCGGGGCTGGTCAGCGAGATCACGAAGACGTGCTTGACCGGCCCCGCTTCCCCGGCCGGTTCGGCCGGCGTCTTCGCAGGCTTTGTCGCCGGTGCGGGGGCCGGTTCCGGCGCCGCTGCGGGGGCTGCCGGTGGCGAGTAGGACGGTTCGGGCGCGGGCGAGGTCGCTTGCCGCTGAGAGCTCGGCGGACTCGGCGCGGGGCTCGTTGCCGGCGGCGAGGAGCTCGCGGCCGGAGCGCCGGCGGCGGCGAGGCTGCGACCGAGCAGCGCGGCCAGCGCCCCGCTCCCCCCCGTCCCGGTCATCGCGCTGGCGACGATCGCCGAGGTCGCCACCACCGAGGAGGCAACGAGCAGGCCGAAGCGCTTTCCGGTCAGCGTCGCCGCCGCGGCGATTGCACGGCGGGCCTGGCTTGCGATCGTCGCCTTCATGCCTTCACCGCCGTCAGCGAGTGCCCGCACTGTGGGCAGAAGCGATCCGCCGCGTCGTAGGGCGAGCTGCACTTGGGGCAGAGGCCGGCGGCATCGGAGCGCTGCAGCTCGAGTGCCCGCTCCAGGGCCAGCAGCTCGGCGTCGACCCGCTGCAGCTCGGCGGCCTTGCGTGTGAGCACGTCCATCCGCACGTGGTCGCGGATCGCCATCTCGTAAAAGGCGCCCCCGAGGTCAGTCTGCATGATCGTGAACTTCTCCAGCAGCCGATCGCGCTGCGCGCGCAGGTCCTCGCTCATGGTTCCCCCGCCCCTCCGGCCGCCGCTGGCGCGGAGCCGCCTTCGCCGCCGACGACGATCACGTCGGGCAGGTTCTGCTGCGCTTTGATGTAGTTGGCGCCCGTCTGTTCGGGGTTTTCTTCAACCAGCCGGGTGTCTTCCTCAACCTTCTTCGCCGGCGGCTTGTAGCCGAGCACCTGGTGAACGGTGCCGTTGCTGGTCTTTGCCACGACCTTGCCTCCGCCCTTGGTCGACTTCTTCGCCTGCCTTGCTTTTTTCGCCTTGTCGGCGCTCGCGGCGCTCGTTGCGCCGGCGCTGGTCCCCGCGACCGTCGCCGGCTGATTGCGCAGTGCTTCCAGCAGCGCCTCGTTTTCGCCACTGTCGTTGCCACCGCGGCCGACCACGACGCCGATCGCAACCGCGATTGGCAGCAGGGCGAAGAAACCAACGGCAGCCGCCCGGCCGTTCGAAGCGGCTTTCGCGGGCGGACGTGGCGCCGGCCGATGGGCGCGCTTGCTCATCGCGGCGAAGTAGCGCGATGACGGGTTGGCCCCGTTGCCGCGGCGCGCGGCGCAATTGACGCAGTAGCGCTGCTGCGGGTCGAGCGGCGTTCCGCACTCCTCGCAGGACTCGTATTGACCCGGGCCGGCCAGAGGGTGATCGAGCGGCACGTTCATCGCTTTTCGCTTCCTTTGTCGTGGGCCTTGGCGCGGTGCCTCCGTTCGCGTTTTTCGAGGATCCGCTTCGATTCCGCTTGCTTCAGCGCCGCCGTTTCCTGCGTGGTCTGACAGCCGGCGACGGCGACCGCGAGCAGCAGCGCGAACGCGGTCAGCAGCGCCGCCCGATACCTGGTGTGGCTAGCCGAACGCACCGCTCACGTACTCCTTGGTGCGCTGCTCCCGGGGTGAGCCGAAGAGGGACGTCGCGCTGCCGTACTCGACCAGCTCGCCGAGATACATAAAGGCGACGTGGTCGGCGATCCGGTAGGCCTGCTGCAGGTTGTGGGTGACGATGACGACGGCGACGTCGTCGCGCAGCTTCACGATCAGGTCCTCGATCACCTGCGTCGACTGTGGGTCGAGCGCCGAGCAGGGCTCGTCGAGCAGCAGCACCTCGGGCTCGGCGGCGAGCGCGCGGGCGATGCAGAGCCGCTGCTGCTGGCCCCCCGAGAGCCGCAGCGCGGGATGGTCGAGGTTGTCCTTGACCTCGTCGAAGAGCCCGGCCCGCTGCAGGGCGCTGTGGACCTTTGGCTCGAGCGTCTTCTTGCGCATCCGCCGCGAGCCCTGCTCGCGCAGGACGTAGGCGATGTTGTCGAAAACGCTCATCGGGAAGGGGTTGGGCTGCTGGAAGACCATCGTCACCCGGCGCCGCAGCAGGGTCGGCTCGATCAGGCGGATGTCGACGTCGTCGAGCAGGATGCGGCCGGTCAGGGTCGCCGTGCGGGTCAGCTCGGTGAGCCGGTTGAGCGAGCGCAGCATGGTCGTCTTGCCGCAGCCGGAGGGACCGATCAAGGCCAGCACCTCGCCCTGGCGCACCGGCAGCGAGACCGACTTGACCGCTTCGCGGTCCGCGTAGGAGACCGAGACGTCGTCGATCTCCATACGCCGGATCGAGAACTGCGGCGCCCCGATCGAGCGCCGCGCCCCCGTAAAGCCGCCGGAGGCAGGCGCCGCCCCGTTGCCCTCTCTCCTGGTCGCCGCTGGTGGCGCCACCTCCTGCGCGGGCGGCGTGTCCTCGAGCGGCAGCCGCCGAATCGGCGGCGGACCAAGGGGGGACAGGTCCGGAGTCAGTGGCTCCACGTTCCTACCTTTCGGGCGCGGCGGTGGACGACATCGACGGCCGCGTTCAGGGCCAGCACCATCAGCAGCAGGACGAAGGCCGCCGCGTAGGCCTTCTGCGGCTGGTTGAGGTTCCCGGTCGGGGAAGCCTCGTAGACGAAGTTGGTCAGCGTCGTCCCCGCCCCACGCAGGTAGTTGAGCGGGAAGGTGTTGCCGACCGGCGCGAAGTTCTGCGTGGCGCCGAGGAGGACGACGATGATCGCCGTGTCGCCGATGATGCGGCCGAGCCCGAGCATCGCGCCGGTCGCGACCTGTGGGCGAGCCGTGGGCAGCAGGATCCGCCTCACCGTCGCGATCTTCGTCTTGCCGACCGCGTAGGAGGCCTCGCGCACGTGCTGGGGGATCGCGTTCAGTCCCTCGCGAGTACTGGCGACGACCAGCGGCAGGGCGACGAGGGAGAGCATCGCCGAGGCGGCAAAGAAGGAGCGGCCGAAGACGACGCCTTCTGAGCTGCGGCTGAGGAAGCCAAGGGCGGTGCTGGAGAAGATCACCGTGCCGAAGAGGGCGAGCACGATCGAGGGGATGCCGGCGATCGCCTCAATCGTCGATTCGGTGACCCGCGCCAGCGCCGCCGGCCGGCCGTACTCGACCAGCCAGACCGCGACCCCGACGCCGGCCGGCAGCGCCAGGGAGATCCCCATCACGGCGACGATCAGGGTGCCGAGGAAGGCGTCGGAGAAGCCGCCTGATTCGCTCTGGGCAAAACCGCCCGTGGCCGGTGTGACCAGCATCGAGGGCTTCAGGTACTTGACGCCCTGCAGGAAGAGGTAGACGACGATCGCCACCGCGATCGCGCAGAAGAGCAGGCCGAGGCCCCAGCAGATCGCCAGGCCGATGCGATCGGAGAGCTGCCAGGTGGCGCTGCCCTCGACGGCCTGCTTGCGCTGCTGCTGTGGCGGCGGAGTGGGCGCGGACGGGCGATCCGCGGGCGGAACCGCGACCGATGAGTCCATCAGGCGGTCGCCCCGTATTTGCGCATCGCCCGTCGCGCCACCCAGCCGGCCAGGGAGAAAAGAGCGGCGGAGAAGAGCAGCATCGCCGCGATCGCGAACAGCGTCGCGTTCGAGGGCGCCGAGCCGAGCGAGTCGATGTTCTTGACGATCGTCGGCGCCAGCGGGCGCGACGGCTCGTAGATGAAGATCAGCCCGTCGGCGGGGTTGGGGGCGAAGGCGACCGAGCCGGAGACCATCGCCAGCATCACCGCCTCGCCGATCGCCCGCGCCACCGCCAGCACCGTGCCGGCGACGATCGCCGGACGGGCGGTGCGCACGGCGATCTTCCAGGTCGTGCGCCAGCGGTTGACGCCCAGCGCCAGCGAACCCTCGAGCCAGCCCGGCCGCACCGAGCGCAGGCCGTCGGAGAAGATCGAGACCATCAGCGGCGCGATCATCACGGTGAGGATCAGCACCCCCGCGAACAGGCTGTAACCGCTGAGCGAGATCACGCCCGCCACCGAGGACTTCTGCGACTCGGTGACCAGGTGATTGCCGATAAAAGGCACGAGCACCAGGACACCCAACAGGCCGTAGATCACCGAGGGCACGCTGGCGAGGAAGCGGACCACCGGCTGCAGCACGTCGCGCATCCGCTCGGGCGCGAACTCGACGATGAAGACGGAGACGAAGAGGGAGCAGAAGAGCGCCAGCAGCACCGCTCCCCCCGTGATCAGGAGCGTGCTCCAGATCAGCGGCCAAGCGTGGAAGGTGTAGACGTAGCCGGCGCCGCTCAACCCCGAGAGGTAGATCTGGTTGAGCTGTTCTTCGATGTTGCCGCCGGCGCCGAACCAGGCCAGCCCGTTGTGGGCGAACGACGGCCAGGCGCGGACGAAGACGGTGACGATCAACGCCAGCAACAGGCCGACAACGGCACAGACCAGCGCGCCGAGCATTCGCTCAGCGCGCTGGTCGGACCACTTGGGTCCGTACTCGGGGAGGTACCCCTCGTCCATCTAGTGCTTCTTGGCCTTCTTGTTGAAGGCGGGGACGCCGCCCGCTTTGGAGATCACTTCACCGGCGAGCGGGTCGCGCCTGGCCCAGTCGATGAACTTCGCCAGGGCCGGCGAGATGCCGCTGCCGTCACCCGGCAGGACGAGGAAGATGTAGCGCGAGAGCGGGTACTTGAGCGGCTCGACGCTGATCTTCTTCGCTTCGCAGGGGACGCCGTTGACCTTGAGCGCCTTCTGCCCCTTGCCCTGCCAGGCGAGACCGTCGTAACCGATCGCATTCGGGTCCGTCTTGACCGCGTTGACGACGAGGCCGTCGGACGTCAGGGCGTTGACGTTGGAGGCCGGCAGTTCGTTGTTGAGGACGGCCTGGAGGAAGAAGTTGTAGGTCCCTCCGTTGGTATCGCGTCCGACCGGGTCGATCGTCGTCGCCAGGCCCGAGCCCGGCACCTGGCTCCAGTTGGTCAGCAGCCCGCGGTAGATGTCGTGCGTCTGCTGGATCGTGATGCTGCTGAGCTTGTTCTTCGGGTTGACGTCGATGCAGAGCCCATCGAGGTAGAACTTGATGTAGGTGGTGCCGGCGTCGCTGGGCAGCGGCGTGCGCGCCTGCCCGGCGAACTGGCTGGTCCCGTTCTGGACGTCCTTGACCCCGGCGTTGCCGCCGTTGGCCGTGTAGACGAAGTGGACCTTGTGGTTGACCTCTTTCGTGTAAGTGCTGAAGAGCGCCTGCAGCACCGGCTGCGCGGCGACCGAGCCCGACCCGATCAGGGTCACTGCCCCGGCGGAGGCCGGCAGCGCGAGCGCTACGAGGGCGATCGCCGAGATGGCGAGAGTCCTGATTCTCATGCTGGTTTTGCTTCCTTCCTTGCCGGGTACTGGAGTTTGTTGATCCTTTAACTCGACATCACCCTAGCATCTTCTGTACTTTATTGACCTCTTTACTGAAGAAAGGCTGCCCGGCGGCCCTGAAACGGAGGTTCAATTGCTCAGAAGAAGACTGTCCACGCCTCGCGCCGCCACCGCGGTCGCACTGGCGGCGATGCTCGCGGCGACGATCGCGGTGGCGCCGTCCTTTGCCGGGCCCTCGATCGGCGGCACCTTCATCACGAAGAAAGCGGCCGGCCACATCTACGTCTCCAACAAGAAGGCGTCGACGCTCTACCTGAGGAAGAAAGCCGCCGGTAATACCTACGCGAAGAAGGCCGACCTGCCGTTTCCGCCCAAGGTGGCAATCGCGGCGGGGACCGCCACTTGGTCGAGCGAAGCCACCGCGCCCGTATCGCCGCCGACCACGTACACCTCGTTCGGGCTTCCCGGCATCGGCTCGGCGGTAATCACGTTCTCAGGGGCGGCGACCTGCACCGCGGCCAAACCGACCGCGGAACTCGCCTGCCCGATCCAGATCCTGGTCGACGGCCAGTCGACCGGCAAAGTCAACTTCGCGCCGGCGACGGCCGCGTCACCGACGCCGGCTGCGATCACCTACACGGTGATGCAGACGACCGTCCTGGGCAAGGGCGGGCACGTCATCGCCGTCCAGTACGCCGGCGCCAAAAACGTGACCTTCACGTTGAAAAGCTGGAGCCTGGCGGTCCAGGCCTACCCGGAACGGCCGGAACTGCCGGCCACGGAAACGACGAAATCGAAGTAGGCCACAAAGATGGTCCGACCGCGCCCGGAGCTCCCCCAGGCGCGGTCGGACCTCGAGGCCTTGGGGGGAGGGCCTCAGTGCCCGCGCAGCTGGAACCGCCCGGGCCGGGGAAGCGGCTCGCCGAGGATCAGGCGAGCCCGGTAGTAGAGAGCTTCGAAGGCCTGCGTGTCGAGGTCGTCGACGGCGTGTCGCTCGCGTCCGGGCTGGGTCGCGGCGGCATCCGCCGGCCCTCCCCCGCCCGGCTGCTGGCGGAGCACGCCGTTCAGCCTCCCACGCGAGACGAACTTCGTGTGCTGGGGTGCGTCGCTCACTTTCGACCTCCTTTCTTGGTTTTATTGACCATCTAACTCAAGAATAGCACGCACGTCTCGGCAAGTGCTCAGTCGAGCCTTTCCGGGTACAGGAGCGGGGTGCCCCGGCTCGTCCTCGGTCCGCTGCTCCGCTACGTCTCCGAAACCGAGGCGACCGTCTGGGTCGAGACCAGCGATCCCTGCGAGGTCGAGGTGCTCGGCCGCCGCGAGCCGACCTTCGGCGTCGCCGGTCACCATTACGCCCTGGTTCGGATCGAGGGGCTCGAGCCGGACGGCTTCTACGAGTACGAGGTGGCGCTCGACGGGGAGCGGCGCTGGCCGGAGCCGGACCGTGACCTGCCGCCGAGCGCGATCCGCACCTTCTCCCCCGGCAGGGCGATCGACGTCTGCTTCGGCTCCTGCCGCGTCGCCGTTCCTCACGAGGAGCCCTACACGAAGAGCAAGGACGAGGACGAGGACGGCTTCGAGCTCGACGCCCTGCACGTGCTGGCCCGCCAGATGATCCGCGACGACCGCGACGAGTGGCCGGAGCTGCTCTTCCTGCTCGGCGATCAGGTCTACGTCGACGAGGGCTCGCCGCGGGCGCGCGAACGAATCCGCGCCAAGCGCGACACGAGCGAGCCGCCCGGCGAGGAGGTGATCGACTTCGAGGAGTACAGCTGGCTCTACGAAGAGAGCTGGAGCGACCCGATGATCCGCTGGCTCTTCTCCACGGTCTCCACCTCGATGGTCTGGGACGACCACGACATGAGCGACGACTGGAACATCTCGCGCTCCTGGCACGAGGAGATGGACCGCAAGCACTGGTGGCACGAGCGCGCCGTCGACGGAATCGCCAGCTACTGGATCTACCAGCACATCGGCAACCTCTCGCCGCGGGAGCTGGACGACAGCGACCTCTACGCGCGGGTACGGGGCAATCCGGACGCGACCGAGGTCCTGCGCGGCTGGGCAAGGGAAATCGACACGACCGCGGCGGGCACCAGATGGAGCTTCTGTCGCGACATCGACGGCGTGCGGGCGATCTTCATGGACTCGCGGGCCGCCAGGGTGCTCACCGGGGAGCGGCGCTCGATGTTCGACGAGGACACCTGGAGCTGGATCGTCGACCACGCCAGCGGCGAGTTCGACCACCTGCTGATCGCCACCACAGTTCCCTTTCTCCTCTCCCCCGCCTTCCACCACTTCGAGGCCTGGAACGAGCGGCTCTGCGACGGCGCCTGGGGCCGCGCCCTCGAGCGTCCCAGCGAGCAGCTGCGCCGCGCGGTCGACTTCGACCACTGGGCCGCCTTCCAGGACTCCTTCCAGCGCCTGCGCGAGCTGCTCGAAGAGGTCGCCTCGGGTGGCCGCGGCAAGCCGCCGGCCTCGATCGTGATCCTCTCCGGCGACGTCCACCACGCCTACCTCTGCGAGGTCGCCTTCAAGCCCGAGGCGAAGGTTCAGAGCCCCGTCTACCAGGCGGTCTGCTCGCCGTACCGCAACCCGCTCGACCCCAACGAGCGGCGCGTGGTCCGCGCCGGCTTCTCACGGCCGTTCAGCACCCTCGCCCGCAGCCTGGCCCGCGCCGCCGGCGCACCGGACCCGGGCATCCGCTGGCGCCTGCTCGACGGCCCCTACTTCGACAACCAGGTGGCGACGCTGCACCTCGATGGCCGCGAGGCAACCGTGCGGCTCGACAAGACGGTTGCCGGCAAGGAAGATGAGCGTGCGCTCGAGAAGAGCTTCGAGCGGCGCCTGACTTGATGACGAGTCGGGGCGGGGCGCCACCCGGCAAAGCGCACCCCGCCCCGTCGCCCCTTCAGGCGGCTGCAGATACCTCTGCGTCGTCGCCACCCTCGGTGCCGCGGGGAGTCGAGGCCCCGCTGCCGTCGGGCGGTGAGTCACCGCTGAAGCTCTTGGTCTGCCCCGGCCGCAGGTAGACGATCTGGCCCTCACGCAGCTCGAGCTTCTGCAGCTCGGCGCGGGTCAGCTGGGCCCAGACCTCGGTGCCGTCGCCGAGCACGAACTCGACCCGGATCTCGAAGCCGAGGGCGACGATGCGCTGCACCATCGCCTCCTCGGCGCCGTCCTCGCGGTCGAGCCCGACGGCCATGTCGTGCGGCCGCACGAAGTGCTCGCCGAGCCGGTTGACCTCGCCGACGAAGCTCATCACGAACTCGTTGGCGGGGTGGTCGTAGAGGTCGTCGGCGCTGCCGGACTGCTCCACCCTGCCCTCGTTCATCACGACGAGCTGACCGGCGACGTCCATCGCCTCCTCCTGGTCGTGGGTGACGAAGATCGTCGTCACGTGCATCTCGTCGTGGAGGCGGCGCAGCCAGGCGCGCAGGTCCTTGCGGACCTTGGCGTCGAGAGCGCCGAAGGGCTCGTCGAGCAGCAGCACCTGAGGCTGGACGGCAAGGGCCCGTGCCAGGGCCATGCGCTGGCGCTGGCCGCCGGAGAGCTGGGTCGGCGTGCGGCCGGCGAGGCCGTCGAGCTGGACCAGCTGGAGCAGCTCGTGGACCCGGTTCGAGATGTCGGGCTTCTTCCACTTGCGGATCGTCAGCCCGAAGGCGACGTTGTCGAACACGGTCATGTGCTTGAACGCCGCGTAGTGCTGGAAGACGAAGCCGACCCCGCGCTTCTGCGCGGGCTTGCCGGTCGCGTTCTCGCCATTGATCGTGACCACGCCGCCGTCGAGCTCCTCGAGCCCGGCGATCGCCCGCAGCAGCGTCGACTTGCCGCTGCCGCTGGGGCCCAACAGGGCGGTCAGCGATCCGTCGGGGACATTGATCGATACATCGTCGAGCGCCTGAAAGTCACCGAAGCGCTTGTTCGCTCCCTCGACTGAGATTCCCATCAGGCGTCCTCCTTTCGTTTGAGTAGGTTCATTCCGAGAAGTGTCAGGAGTGCCAGCAGCGCCAGGACCAGAGAGGCGCCGTAGGCCCCCGGGATCTGGTAGTTCTCGAACTCCTTCGAGACGAAGAGCGGCAGCGTCTGCGTCTGGCCGCTGATCGAGCCGGAGACGATCGTCACCGCGCCGAACTCGCCCAGAACCCGGGCGGTGGTGAGGACGACGCCGTAGGCCACGCCCCAGCGGATCGAGGGCAGGGTGATCCGCCAGAAGGTCTGCCAGGAGTTGGCCCCCAGGGTCGAGGCCGCCATCTCCTGGTCGGTGCCGATCTCCTGCAGCACCGGCACCGTCTCGCGGACGACGAACGGGACCGAGACGAAGATGCTGGCGAGGACCATCCCCGGCACCGAGAAGAGAACCTTGATCCCAGCGTCGGCGAGGGTCGGGCCGAGCCAGCCGTCGGTGCCGTAGAGAAGGAAGAGGGAGAGGCCGATGACCACCGGCGAGACCGCGAACGGGAGGTTGATCACCGCGTCGATCAGCCAGTTTGCCCGCGTCTTGTGGCGGACGAGGAGCAGCGCGCAGCCGACGCCGAAGACCGTGTTGAGTGGCACGGCGACGGCGACGGTCAGCAGCGAAAGCTTCAATGCGTGGATCGCGTCGGGCGAGGTG
>JASLIG010000015.1 GCA_030152805.1 Solirubrobacterales bacterium | reverse complement strand
CGGCGAGCAGCAAGAGCGAGGCGACGAGCAGCACCACCGAGACGGCGGAGGCGCCGATCTCGTTGCCGGACTCGATCTGGTTGCGGATGAAGACCGAGGAGACGGTCGTGTCGGGCAACCCGCCCGCGAAGAGAAGGACGGAGCCGAACTCGCCCAGCGCGCGGGCGAAAGCGAGGGCGACGCCGGCGGCGAGGCCGGGAAGGAGGTTGGGAAGGATGATGCGGCGGAAGATCGTGAAGTTGCCGGCCCCGAGCGAGGCGGCGGCGGCCTCCATCTCACGGTCCATCTCCAGCAGCAGCGGCTGCACGGCGCGGACGACGAAGGGAAGGGTGACGAACATCAGCGCTACGACGACGGCGACCTGAGTCGCCGCCAGGTGAATCCCCAACGGGCTGTCGTTGCCGTACAGCGTCAGCAGGGTGAGGCTGGCGACGATCGTCGGCAGGGCAAAGGGGAGGTCGATCACCGCGTTGACCGCGCTTTTGCCGGGGAAGTCGTCGCGGACCAGCAGCCAGGCGAGGATCGTGCCGAAGATCCCGTTGACCACGACGACGATCAGCGAGCAGACGACCGTCAGCTTCAGGCTCTTCAGCGCCAGCGGCGAGGTGACCTGGTCCCAGAAGGTGCCGAGGCCGCCGGTGAAGGCTTCGCTGACGACGGCCGCCAACGGCAGCAGCACGATGATGCTCAGGTAGAGCATGACCGTGCCGCCGCCGACGCCGACGCCGAGCCCGGGCAGGCGAATGCCCGCCCGGGGTGCTGGAGCTGATGTTGCGCTTGCCGGGTGCGCTGACATCAGCCTGAGGTCGAGACCCCGAGTTCTGTCTCGATCTTCGCGACCGAGCCGGTTTCGTCGTCGAAGAATTCGTCGTTGACCTTGCTCCAGCCGCCGAACTGGCTGATCTTGAAGAGTTCCTTCGGCGTCGGGAACTGGTTCGAGTCGACCAGTTTCGGGTTGACCGGGCGGTAGCCGTTTTCGGCCCAGATTTCCTGGCCTTCATCGGACCAGATGAAGTCGAGGAAGTCCTGCGCTGCCGGCTCCGGCGCGTCTTTGGTCACAGCGATCGGGGTTTCGATCAGGATCGTCGAAGGCGGCACTACGTATTCGAGATCTTCGCCTTCGTCTTCGGCCTTGATCGCCTCGTTCTCATAGCCGAGCAGGACGTCGCCCTGGCCCTGCGTGAAGGCGGCGAGCGCGTCGCGGGCGCTGCCCGGCTGCGCGACCGTCTTTTCGAGCAGGGTCTTGACCCCTTCGAGAGCTTGATCCGGGGACTTGCCCTCGTTGATCAGGGTGCCGTAGACGGCCATGATGTTCCAGCGCGCCGCGCCGGAGCTGAACGGGTTGGGGGTGACGACGTCGACTTCCTTGCTGAGCACGTCGTCGAGGGTCTTGATCCCCTCCGGATTGCCTTTGCGGACGCTGATCACGACGATCGAGTCCTGGGCGATGCCGCCGTAGGGCTGCTTGTCCCAGTTCGCCGCGACGAGGCCGCCTTCTTCGACCAGCCGTTCCATGTCGCCGGCCTGGGCGAAGTGGACGACCGAAGCCGGCTGACCGGCGACGACCGCGCGGCTCTGGTCGCCGGAGGCGCCGAAGGAGTTGCTGAAGCTGACGCCGCTGCCCGCGGAGGTCTTCTCGAAAGCCGGCTCCAGGTCTTCCTGGTAGACCGATTCGGGCGTGGAGTAGCCGACCACGTCGAGCTTGCCTCCACTCGACGAGCCTGAGCTGGAGTCATCTGAGCTACTGCCACAACCAGCGACGAGCACTGCGATCAGCAGGGCGAAAAGAGCGACCACGGGGGCCGCTTTAACGCCTCGCCGCCGGGTTACCTTGCGAGCGTTCCGCATGAACGGATTCCTTCCTATGTTGACTAACTTGCTTTTCTGACTGACTTACTTCTAAAAGTGATCCGGCAAGGTAGCACATTGTCGATCAGAAAAGTCGTAAAAGACCGAACTGCATCAAATTCCCTCCCTGGCAGATTGGGAATTTGATGCAGTTCGGAGGATGGGCTCGCCGCTAGGTGAGGGCGACGGAGACGCGGCCCTCGTCGCTCGGTCCGGGGCGCAGGATCAGCACCTCGGCCGGGGCCCGCTGCAGCAGCCAGACCATGTCCTCGCCGGAGAGGCCGGCGCCCCCGGCCGAGGTCGCCGGGACGACGACGCGGTCGAACTGCTCCTCCTCGAGCAGGCGCCGCAGCGCGTGGCGGTAGCTGCGGCCGCGCTCGATGCGAGCGTCGACCGGAACGTCCTGGCCGTTGGCGCGCTGTTCAATCGCCTCCAGCATCGACATCGCCTTCGCCGCCTCGTTGGGGATCGCGCAGTCGAGCGGCAGCTGCTTGGGCACGGCGGCCAGGTAGGCCGGCATCAGCGTTGCGTCCTCGGCCCGGGCCAAGCGCAGGGCGGCGTCGACGGCGCGCCGGGAGATCTCGGTGCCGGTGAAGGGCAGGAGGATCTGGTGCACGGCTTCCGGCCGCTCCGAGCGCTTGCCCCTCCGCCTCGCGCGGGCGATCTGGTAGCCGCCGGCCAGGCCGAGGATCAGCGCGACGACGATGCCGATTCGCTCGGGAGTCACTCGTCTTCCCCCTTCGACCCGCGGTGGGCCACGATTCGCACGTCCACCCCAGCCGGCGTCGCCTTCATCAGTCGCTGTGGCAGCGGTTCGCGCAGCCGGGCGAAACCGCGCCGCGGCAGCGACTCGCCGACCATCAGGTAGGTGCTGCCCCGTT
>JASLIG010000131.1 GCA_030152805.1 Solirubrobacterales bacterium | reverse complement strand
AGCGGGCGCTCAAGGAAGCGGGCGGCCGCTCGCGCGAGGAGCTCGCTGAGGCCTACGCGGCCGAGCACCAGACCGCGCCGGCGGCCGCCGCCAGCGGCTGGGTCGACGAGGTGATCGAGCCCGCGCAGAGCCGCGACCGCCTCGCCTGGGCGCTGCGCTCGATGGGAGGGCGATGAGTGTCGTCGACCCGGCAGCGGGAGCTCCGGTCCTGAGCGGCGGCGCCCGCGGGCGGATCGTCTCCAGCTACGTCGCCCTCGGCGACAGCTTCACCGCCGGGCGCGAATCGGTCGAGGCGCTGCGCTGGGCCGACCAACTGGCCGGCTCGCTGCGCGCGGTCAACCCGCAGCTGGCCTACGCCAACCTCGCGGTCGACGGCGCGACCAGCGTCGAAGTGCTCGAGCAGGTGCCGGTGGGGCTGGCGCTCGATCCCGACCTGATCACGGTGATCTGCGGCGCCAACGACGTCCTGCTGACCTCGCGACCCGACGTCGCCGGCTACGAAGAGCGCTTCTCGCTGATTCTCGAGCGGCTCCGCGAAGGCGCCCCCCGGGCGGCGATCCTGACCACGACCGCGCCGGAGACCTGGCACTTCATGGAGCTGCGGCCGCGCACCAAGGCGCGCTTGGTCAAGGCGCTCGCCGAGCTCAACGCGGTCACCCGCACCGTCGCGGCCCGCCACGCCGTCCCCTGTCTCAACGTCGCCGGCCACCCCGGCCTCAGCGACCCCGCCAACTTCTCCGCCGACGGGCTGCACCCGTCCGCCCAGGGCCACGAGCGAGCCGCACAGGAGATCGCCCTCTCGCTGCACGCCCACTTCGCAATCCAGGGCGACTTCCAAGGAGGTCCCGCTTAAGTGTCGCCTCAGATGGACAGCTCGCTCGCGCGCGACTTCGACGCGCTCGCGATCGGCGACCGCTTCGTCTCGCCCGGCCGCACGATCACCGAGGCCGACCTGGTCTCCTTCTCGACCCTGACCGGGGACTTCCACCCGCTCCACACCGACGCCGAGTGGGCGGTGGCGAGCGAGTTCGGCGGGCGCATCGCCCACGGCATGCTGCTGCTCTCCTACTGCGTCGGCCTGGTCCCGCTCGACCCCGCCCACGTGCTGGCGCTGCGCGGCTTCGAGAGCGTCGCCTTCAAGCGGCCGGTGCGGATCGGCGACACGATCCACGTCGAGGGCAAGCTCGCCGAGAAGAAGGAGCTCGACGAGGCGGCCGGGCTCGCCGTCTTCGCCTGGAAGGTCGTCAACCAGCGCGAGGAGGTCGTCGCCCTGGTCAGGGTGCGGGTGCTCTGGCGCCGCGCCGCGCCGCTGCCCGACGCCGTCCCGGCCGCCGAGGAGCGCGAAGAGGTCTACCTGTGATCCTGGCGGGCAAGCGGATCCTCGTCACCGGGGTCGTCAACCGCCGCAGCATCGCCTTCGCGATCGCCGAGCGGGCGCAGGCCGAGGGGGCGGAGGTGCTGCTGACCAGCTTCGGCCGGATGACGCGGATGACCGAGCGCGCTGCCCGGCGTCTTGACCCGGTGCCCGATGTGCTCGAGCTCGACGCCAACGACGACGCGCACCTGGCGGCGCTGCGCGCGGAGCTGGGCAGCCGCTGGGGCAAGCTCGACGGCGCGGTCCACGCGATCGCCTTCGCCCCCGCCGACGCGCTCGGCGGCGAGTTCCTGGCGACGCCGCGCGCCTCCGCCGCGACCGCCTTCGAGACCAGCGCCTTCTCATACGCCGCGCTGGCGGCTGCGCTGGCGCCCTTGATGGAGGAGGGCGGCGGGATCGTCGGCCTCGACTTCGACGCCACCGTCGCCTGGCCGTCCTACGACTGGATGGGCGTCGCCAAGGCGGCGCTGGAGTCGGTCAACCGCTACCTGGCCCGCGACCTCGGCCCCCAGGGCGTGCGCGCCAACCTGGTCGCCGCCGGCCCGATCAGCACCGCCGCCGCCTCCGCCGTGCCCGGCTTCTCCGACCTCGAGAAGACCTGGGCCGAGGGGGCGCCGCTCGGCTGGGAGGTCGAGGACCCGGGCCCGGTCGCCGACGTCGCCCTCTTCCTGCTCTCCGATATGTCGCGCGCTATTACCGGCGAGATCGTGCACGTCGACGGCGGCGTCCACGCGATCGGCGCCGCCACGCCTGTCGCGTAGCCCTTCCGCGCCCAGACCTTTCTCTGGGTCAGCCGGTGTAGCCGAGCTCGCGCGAGATCGAGTCGGCGTGGTCGACCAGCTCCTTGGCCAGTCGCTTCGCTTCGGCGTCGGTCATCAGCCGCGCCGGGGTGATCAGGCCGAGCACCAGTTCGAGTCGCCCGTCGGCGCCGAACACCGGGGCGCTGAGCGCCGCCAGGCCGACGATCATCCGGTTGCGGGTGCTGCCGTAGCCGGCGTGGCGGATTTCCTCTTTCAGCGCCTCAACCTCGCCGGCCGAAGCCGTCCGCGTCGCTCCCTGCTCCTGCTGGATGCGCAGCGCGTCGGCGGTCATCGCCGCCGGCAGGTGGGCGATGAAGACGTAGCCGACCGCCGAATCGAGCAGCGGCAGGGTGGAGCCGAGCCGGATCACCATCGGCAGCAGGTGCGTGCCGGTGTCCCAGGAGACC
>JASLIG010000100.1 GCA_030152805.1 Solirubrobacterales bacterium | reverse complement strand
CGCGTAGCCGACCGAGTCGCGGACCGAGGGCTCGTCGTCGGCGATGAGGATGCGGCCGCTGCTCATGCGACGGGCGTGGGACTGGGTTTGGCGACGGGGAGACGGACCCAGAAGGTGCTGCCCTGCCCCTCGACGGACTCGGCGCCGATCTGGCCGCCCATCACGTCGACCATGCGGCGGGCGATCGCCAGGCCGAGGCCGAAGCCTTCCTGCTTGCGCGACTCGCTGCGGCGGTAGAAGCGCTCGAAGACGCGCTCGATCTCCGCCGCGGGGATGCCCGTTCCTGTGTCGATGACCTCCATGATCACGTCGCCGTCGCCGTCGCGACGGCCGCGAACGGTAACGGCGCCGGGCGGCGGCGTGTTCTTGAAGGCGTTGGTGAGCAGGCCGATCATCACCTGGCGCAGCAGCGTCGGGTCGGCCTTGGCGGCGAGGTCGGGCTCGACTTCGACGTGGAGGTCGACGTGCTTGCGCGGCTCGACAGCGGCGACGACGTCGCGGATCGCGATCGGCACGTCGACCACCTCGGTCTCCCCCGCGCCGAGCGACTCGACCCGGGCCAGGGTGAGCAGCGCCTGGGTGAGGCGGCTCATCCGATCGGCGTCGTCGGCGAGGCGGTTGAGGAAATGGTCGCGGGCCCGCGGGTCGTCTTTGGCGCCGCTCTGCAGGACCTCGATCGCGCCGGAGATCCCAGCCAGCGGGTTGCGCAGCTCGTGGGCGGCGTTGGAGACGAAGTCGGCTTCGGCGAACTCGCGGCGCATCTCTTCGGTGCGGTCGCGGACGACGGCGAGCACGGCGCGCTCGTCCGGCAGCGAGCGCGCCTGCATCGCGTAGGCGCGGTCGCCGATGCGCAGAGCCGGATGGGCGGCGAAGCCGACTTCGGCGGCGCGGTGAAGGTGCGGCAGCAGCACCTCGGGTGGGCGGCCGTCCTCGAGCAGCTCCGTCGCCGAGCTGTTGGAGAAGCGCACCGGCCCTTCGTCGTCGACCACCATCACCGCGTCGGTGAGGCCCTCGAAGATCGCCTCGAGCTTGTTGCGGTCGGCGGTGAGCACGCCGAAGCTCTCCTTCAGCGAGGCGCGCATCGAGTCGAGGGCGCGGGCGAGTTCGCCGATCTCGTCGCGCGCCCCGACCTTGAGCGGCGCGTCGAAGGAGCCCGCCGCCATCTCGTTCGCCGCCTGAGCGAGGCGGGCAACTCGGTGCGTGATCGCGACCGCGATCAGGAAGCCTGCCAGCATCCCGATCAGCACGGCGACGACCAGCGCCCGCTTGTTGTCGCCGAAGAGATAGACGGCAAAGGCGGTGATCAGCGAGACCGCCGCGAACGCGCCGGCGAGCCACAGCCGCATGCCTATCCGCCTCATGAGCAGTTGTTAACACATTGCCCCTGCGACGCGCATCCGACATTCACCACCCTAGGGTGGGGTCAAAGTCGGATGCGCGGCCCTGCCGGGCGGCGTGGGAGAATCGGCGGGTGCGGACGCTCGTATTCATTCCGGCCTGGAACGAGGAGGGCTCGGTCGCCGACGTGATCGGCGGCGTGCGCGGTGCGATCCCGGGGGCCGACGTGCTCGTGATCGACGACGGCTCCACCGACGCGACCGCCGAGCGGGCGCGCGAAGCCGGCGCGCTGGTCGCCTCGCTGCCCTTCAACCAGGGGCTGGGGGCGGCGCTGCAGACCGGCTACCTGCACGCGCTGCGCGAGGGGTATGAGGCCTGCGCCCACCTCGACGCCGACGGTCAGCACCCGCCGCCCGAGGTGGCGCGGCTGCTGGAGGAGATCAACGCCGACCGGGCCGACCTGGTGATCGGCTCGCGCTACCGCGACCCAGGCAAAGCCGAGAGCGACGACTACAAACCGACGCTATCGCGGCGCATCGGCACCGGCGTCTTTCGCTTCTTCCTCACCCTGGCGACGCGCCAGCGCTTCACCGACACGACCAGCGGCATGCGCGCCGCCAACCGTCGCGTGATGGCGCTGTTCAGCGAGCATTACTCGCCCGACTTCGCCGAGATCGAGTCGCTGCAACTGGCGGTTCGCGAGGGTCTGCGGGTCGAGGAGCTGCCGGTGCGGATGCTGGAGCGGGCCGGCGGCACCTCCTTCCTCACCCCCCTGCGCTCGGCCTTCTTCATCTTCAAGGGGATGATCGTGCTCCTCGTCGGCCAGTTCCGGCCCAAGCACGTCGAGGCGGAGCGATGAGCGTCCTGCTGCTCGCGGCGAGCGAGAGCCCCAAAGTCCACCTCACCGCGCAGACGCGGATCATCGCCGCGGTCCTGGCGCTCGCCTTCATGGCGCTGGTGCTGGAGCTGATCCGCCGCGACAAGCTGCAGGAGCGCTTCAGCGTCGTCTGGTTCGTCGCCGGCCTGGGGATGCTGGCCGGGGCTGCGTTCCCCGGCCTGCTGACGCTGGTCGCCGACGCGATGGGCGTGCGCGACACCAACGTTGCCCTCTTCTCGATCATGCTGCTTTTCCTGCTCGGCCTGGCGCTCAACTTCAGCGTGACGATGTCGCGTCAGGCGGCGCAGATCACCAGGCTCGCTCAGGAGCGGGCGCTGGAGAAGGCGCGCGCGCAGGCGCTCTCAGGCGAAAACGGCGGCCAGGCGAAAAGCGAGAGCTTCGAGCGCTAGCTCCTCGGAGACGTTGAGGTCGAGGCGGCGGCGGGTGTCCTCGACCAGCTCGGCGGCGCGGCGGGGGTGAGCGGGGTCGAGCTTCGTGGCTCTGGATTCAAGCTCAGCCAGATGGTCCCGGTTATAGACGACCTCGGTGGCGCCAGAAGCAGTCGCGGTGAGATCCCGGAACCAGCTCGCACTTAGCTCCAGGGCAAGATCGAGTGTCTCGGTGCGACGGCGGCGCCCGGCGCGCTTCGCTTCGTCGGTGATGTCCTTGGCGCTGCGTTTGACACCGGCTTCCGCTTCGTCCTCCAGGAGCTCGCGAGTGGCGGCTTCTGCTTCGTCACCAACCGCCTCAGCGGCTTTGAGGAGGTGACTCCAGGCCGGGGGGGCCTCTCCCAGCTCTAGGGCCGCTGCACGGAGGTCCCTGCCGGAGTCCGAGAGGAGGAAGCGGGCGCGAGTCACGTCTCCGGCGGAGAGACGGGCGGCAGCGGCACGCTCCTCCGAGGGAGCTTCTGCACCCAAGGCGGCTTCGACGGCTTCCGGTGGCAGCGGGGCGAAGTCGATCGGCTGGCAGCGGGAGGCGATCGTCTCCAAGAGCGCCGATGGCTCTGAGCTGAGGAGCAGGATGTGGACGAAATCCGGCGGCTCCTCCAGCGTCTTCAAGAGCGCGTTTTGGCTCTCGTCGCGCATCTGCTCGGCGGCCTCGATCACGAAAACCCGCTTCTCGGCTTCGAAGGGGCGGTATGAGGCGGCGCGGATCACCTTCTCCCGCACCTCCTCGACCATGTGCTGGGCGCCGCGGGGGCGCAGCCAAACGAGGTCCGGGTGGGGCGATGGGTCGAGCAGGGCGCGGCGACGAGCGTCGTCAGCGTCTGCAGCCCCCGCAGCCAAGATCTCAGCAGCAAACGCTCGCGCGACCGAGCTCTTGCCAGCTCCCCGCGACCCGCGAAATAGGTAGGCATGACTTGGGCCTGTGGCTAGCGCCGCCGTCAGCGCCACCCGCGCCCTAGGTTGGTGCGCCGCACTCTCCTCGAGCGCCTTCAAACAACCCCCTCCGCCATCGATGTCGCACTTTCCATCGCATTGCGGCGGAAAATGCGACACCTCAGACTTGAGACGGTCAAGACCGCATTGCGGTCGCACTTCCCTTCGGCATGCGGGGGAAAATGCGACATCAATTTGGGTGGGCGTGGATGGCCGCCATGACGCGCTCGTGGACCTCCTCGACGCTGCTGTTCCCGTCGACGACGACGACGCGGTCGGCGGCGATCTTGGCGATTTCCTCGTAGGCCTCGGCGACGACGCGCTGCAGCTCCAGGCCCTCTGACTCGAAGCGGTCGTGCCCGTCGGCGCGGGCGAGGCCGGTCTCTGGGTCGACGCGCAGCAGCACCGTCAGGTCGGGCCAGAGCCCCTCGGTGGCGGCGTCGGTGAGCGAGATCACCTCGGGGGCGCCGAGGCCGCGGGCCGCGCCCTGGTAGGCGACGCTGGAGTCGGCGAAGCGGTCGGAGACGACGTCGCGCCCCTCCTCCATCGCCGGCCGGATCACCCGCGCGGTCAGGTCGGCGCGGGCCGCGAGAAAGAGCAGCAGCTCGGCGAGCGGGTCGAGCTGCAGCGCCGGGTCGGCGAGCAGGCCGCGGACCTTCTCCGCTGCCTCGGTCCCCCCCGGCTCGCGGATCAGCAGCGTCTCGGGGCCGAGCGCCTCGGCCAGCAGCTTCGCCTGCGTGCTCTTGCCGGAGCCGTCGATGCCCTCCAGCGAGACGAACACATCAACCCCCTTCCGGTGTTCCTTTTGCACCGTGTAGGTGCATAAAGCGCACCGGAAGCTCTATTTGGCCGCGGCCTTGGCGCGTTTGCGGCCGCGGGTCGCCGTGTCGGCCTTGCTCGCGACCTTCGTCTTTTTCGCCTTCGCCGGAGCCTTATCCTCGTCCCCCTCGGGCAGCGGCTTCTCCGCCATCGCTTCTTTGGCCGCTTTCGCCGCCTCGCGTTCCGCGCGGCGTTTCTTCATCTCCTGCATCGACTCGCAGTCGTCGTTGAGGCAGAGGTTCCAGGGGCGGCCGCGGAACGGCTGTACTTTCAGCCGCGGCGTCTCGCCGCAGATCGAGCAGCGTTCCTCGAGTTTGAAGACGTCGCCGCGCTGGGGCAGCGGGAAGGTCTGGTCGCAGGACTCGGGATCGTCGAGGACCCAGCCGCTGCAGCCGACGAAGCGCTTGCCCGACTTTTTCGCCCGGATCACGCGCAGCATGTTGGGCGAGCCGTCCTCCTTGGTGCGGCCGGCCTCTTCGCAGACCTTGCAGGGGCCGAGGATGCGGTCCTCGTCCATGCCCTTCCAGACGACTTTGGCCAGGTCTTCGCGGCTGGCGTCGATCTCGGTCCAGGTGTTGTGGAGCAGTTCGCGGCTGTCGCCGACGACGCTGTCCTTGGTCATCTCGCCGGCGGCGATCTGGTCCATCTCGGCCTCGAGCTGGGCAGTCATCTCTGGCGTCGCCATCCGCGGCACGTATTTCTTGAACGCCTCGTACATCGCGATCCCGGTCTCGGTCGGGATCGGGGGGTTGCTGTAGACGTAGCCGCGGTCGAAGAGCTTCTTGATGATGTCGGCGCGGGTCGCCTTGGTGCCGAGGCCGCGCTCCTCCATCATCTCGACCAGTTTCGCCTGCGAGATCCGCGAGGGCGGCTGGGTCTCCTTGTCGACGATCCAGGGCTCGCCGTCGAGCTGCAGGGTCTGGCCCTCCTGCAGGGCCGGGATCTCCTCGTCGGAAGATCGGGCGTAGGTGTAGATGCCGGCGAAGCCGGGGTCGACGACGACCGAGCCGCGCACGAAGTAGGTCTGCGAGCCGGCCTCGATGTCGGCGCGGGTGGACTCGGTGATCATCGGCGGGCTGAAGGTGGCGAGGAAGCGCCGCACGACCAGTTCGTAGACGCGTTTCTTGGAACCGTCGAGCGCGCCGGGATGGATCGCCTGGGTCGGGTAGATCGGCGGGTGGTCCGTCGTCTCTTTTTTGCCCCGGGTCGGCGTCAGCTCGCCGTCGAGCAGGCCCGCGGCGGCGGAGAACTCCTTGACCCGGACCAGCGAGGTGACCAGCTCGCGCAGCGGCAGCGAGACCGGGTAGACCGTGTTGTCGGTGCGCGGGTAGGAGATGAAGCCGTCCATGTAGAGGTCCTCGGCGATCCGCATCGCGGCGGCGGGGGTGATGCCAAGGCGGCTGGAGGCGTCGGTGGTGAAGGCGGTGGTGTTGTAGGGGGTCGGTGGTTTGCGCGTGTTCTTGCGTGCCGTCACCGACTTGACCGTGCCGGGGCCGGCGGTGCCGGCGAACGCGGCGTCGGCCTCGGCCTTCTCCCAGAACTTGTCGGTCTCGTGGTGGGCCTCGAAGCTGCCGTCGGGGTGCTCGAACTTGGCGAACAGTTCCCAGAAGGGCTTGGCGACGTGGGCGCGGCGCTCCATCTCGCGCTCGACGATCAGGCCCAGGGTCGGGCTCTGCACGCGGCCGACCGAGAGGAAGTTGGAGCCGAAGCGGCGGGTGGAGAGGGAGACTGCGCGGGTCAGCGTCGCGCCCCAGAGCAGGTCGATGTCCTGGCGGGCGGCGCCGGCGTTGGCGAGCGGGTAGGAGAGCTCGTCGAGCTCGTTGAAGGCGCGCTCGATCTCCTCTTTGGTCAGCGCCGAGTAGCGGGCGCGCTTGATCCGCAGCGTGCCGGCCTTGGTTTCCTCGCGCGAGCCCAGCTCCGGGTTGGCGTCGAGCATCTCCTCGAGCGCCTCGAGGCCGATCAGCTCGCCCTCGCGATCGAAGTCGGTGGCGATCACTAGCTCGTCGGCCTCTTTGGCGACCTTGCGGATCGCCTTGACGACGTTCTTGTCGGTCGGCTCCTTGATCAGCTCGGCGTCGATCAGGTCGTGCAGGTCGGTTTTCTGCCAGTTCGAGTAGCCCTCTGGGAAGGCGGGGCCGAGCACGTGTCCCTTCAGTCCGATCGTGCGCTGCACCTCGCCGTCAGCGTCCGTCCACGTGTAGTAGGGGACTTTGAAGGTTTTGTCGCTGGTCGCGCTGCCCTTGCTGAGGAAGGTCGCGATCTTCTCGGCGCTGTTGTTCTTCTCGGTGACGATGAGCCTCATGGGGCGGCGAGGGTAGCAGGGGCGCTCAGCGGCGCCTGTAGGATCGCGACCCGGTGAGAGCTCTTGTCACAGGTGGGGCCGGCTTCATCGGCTCGAATCTGACCGACGCGCTGCTCGCGCGCGGGGACGAGGTGATCGTCGTCGACGACCTCTCGACCGGCCGCCGCGAGAACCTCGAGGCCGGGCTCGCCAATGGCGCGACGCTGGTCGAGGCCGACATCCGCGACCGCGCCGCGCTGGAGGAGCTGGCGGGGCGGGAGAGGCCCGAGACGATCTTCCACCTCGCCGCCCAGATCGACGTGCGCAAGTCGATCGCGGACCCCGCCTTCGACGCCTCGATCAACGTCGGCGGCATCGCCAACGTGCTCGAGGCGGGCCGGGTCGCCGGCACGCGCCGGGTCGTCTTCAGCTCGACCGGCGGGGCGATCTACGGCGAGGGCGAGGGGCAGCAACTGCCGCTGGCCGAGGACGCGCCGCTGGCGCCGGAGGCGCCCTACGGCCAGAGCAAGTACGCCGGCGAGGGCTACCTGGCCCTCTACGAGCGCCTATACGGACTCTCCGGCGTGCCCCTGCGCCTCGGCAACGTCTACGGCCCGCGCCAGGACCCGCTCGGCGAGGCCGGCGTGGTCGCGATCTTCTGCGGGCGACTGCGCGAGGGCAAGCGGCCCACCGTCTTCGGCGACGGCAAGCAGACGCGCGACTACATATATGTGGGCGACGTGGTGGCGGCGATGCTGGCGGCGGCGGAGTCGGACACGGCCGGGCCGCTCAACATCGGCACCGGCGCCGAGACCGACGTGCTTGAGCTGGTCCGCCAACTCGGCGAGCTGGGCGATTCCAGCGACTTCGAGCCCGAGTTCGCCCCTCCCCGCACCGGCGAGGTCCAGCGCATCTCGATCGACCCCGCCCGCGCCGAACGCGAGCTGGGCTGGCGGCCGGAGATGAGCCTTTCCGAGGGCCTGCGCGTCACCCTCGACTCGATCTAGGTGCAACGTGCTGCCGTGCCGGTGGATCGGTAACGCGTTGCACGTCGGGTCAGGACGGGCGATCACTAGGCTTTGGACATGCCCGCCCAGGCCTACGCCGGCAAGGAGTGCGTGTGTCAGCTGCGCAAGGGGATCTGCGACCAGTCCTGCGTGCGCGACATGCTGGAGACGCCCTTCTACATCGCCTGCCTGAAGCTGAAGGGGAGGCGCTGCCTGGTCGTCGGCGGCGGCGACATCGGCCTCGAGAAGGTCGAGGGACTGCTCGCCTGCGACGCCGACGTGACCCTGATCGCGCCGGTCGCCCATCCGGAGCTGGAGAGCCTTGCGGCCGAGGGCACAATCACGTGGGAGAAGCGCGCCTACGCCGGCGCGGCCGACCTCGAGGGCGCCTTCATGGCGATCGCCGCCACCGATGACAGCGAGGTCAACATCGGCGTCTTCGACGACGCCGAGAAGCGGGCGATGCTGGTCAACGTGGTCGACGTGCCGCCGCTCTGCAACTTCATCCTGCCGGCGATCGTGCGCAGCGGCCCGCTGGCGATCGCGATCTCGACCGCCGGGGCCTCGCCCGCCCTGGCGAAGCGGATGAAGCGCGAGATCTCCGCGCTGTTCGGCGAGGAGTACGCCCGCCTGGCCATCATCCTCAACGACGCCCGCGGCTGGGCCAAGGGCACGCTGCCGACCTACCAAGACCGCAAGGAGTTCTTCGAGGGAATCGTCAACGGCGACCCCGACCCGGTGGCGCTTATCCGCGACGACCGCGAGGTCGAGCTGCTGGCCCTGATCGAGGTGGCCAAGGAGCGAGCGGCTGCTGCTTTCGCCTAGGTGTGGCGACTTTCCCCGTCATATAGACGGGTAACTCGCCACACCTACTCGCTAGCGCAGGCTGAGACGCGGACGCGCTCGAGCGTCTCGCGCAGTGCGTCGGCCTCGGCGGCGCTGAGCCTCGCGGCGAAGGCGACCTTCAGCTCGGCGACCACGACCGGACGCATCTCGTCGAGCAGGTTGGCCCCGGCGGAGCAGAGCGTGGCGTAGCTAACGCGCCGATCCGTCTCGCAGAACGTCCGTTCCAGCAGGCCGGCCTTGACCAGGCGGTCGACCAGCTTGGTCAGCCCGCCGCGGGTAATCACCAGCGCTTCCGCCAGGTCCCCCATCTTCATCCGCTGCTCCGGCGCCTCCGCCACAGTCGCCAGCACCTCATACCAGGGCAGAGGCGGAAAGTCGGCCGCCGCCAACGCTTCCTGGAGCCGTCCGGTGATCGCGGCGTGGGTCCGGGTGAGGGCGCCCCAGGCCTCGCCGTGGGGGCTCTGCTTGGCGACCTTCACATTCCGGCCTCTGTCGGCGGTTGCCTGCTCCATCCATCCAATGATCGCAGATGAATGTTGTCAAAGCAATAGTTGTATTTACAAGTGTTTCTGCTAAGATGATTTCTGTGTCAATCATTGAAACGGCAACGAGCTACAGGAAGGACAGAGCAATGAGCACGCAAACCATCGCTCAGAGAATCCCGGCAGGCACCTACGCGGTGGACCCCGTCCACTCCTCGATCAACTTTGCGATCACGCACAACGGCGTGGCGACGTTCCGCAGCGGCTTCGCCTCCTACGAGGCCCGACTTACGGGCGGCGAGGCACCGGCCCTTGAGGGCGCCGTCGACGTCGCCAGCATCGAGATCGACGAGGAGCAGCTCAAGGGCCACCTCCTCTCTCCCGACTTCTTCGACGCGGCGCGTTACCCCCGGCTCCGCTTCACCTCCAGCGAGCTGAGCGTCGCGGATGACGGCTCGGTGAAGCTGCGCGGCGAGCTGGAGATCCGCGGCGAGGTGCGCGAGGTCGAGGCGAGCGGCAAGTTCGGGCGGCTTGGCGCAGACCTCGCCGGCAACGCCCGCGTCGGCCTCTCGGTGGCCGCCGCCGTCGACCGTCGCGACTTCGGCCTCGACTGGAACGCCGAGCTGCCGAGCGGCGGCGAGGTGCTCGACTACGAGGTCGCGATCGCGGTCGAGCTGGAGCTGGTCGAGGAGGCCGAGTAGCGATGCGGGTGCTGGGCATATCCGGCAGCCTGCGGAGCGGCTCGCTGAACAGTGCCCTGCTGCGGGCGGCCGCCGAGCGGCTGCCCGCCGGGACGGAGCTGGTCGAGTTTGACCGCCTGCGCGAGGTGCCGCCCTACGACGAGGACGCCGAACTGGAGGCGACCCCCACGGTGGTCGAGGAGCTGCGCCAGGCCGTGCGCAACGCCGACGCGGTCCTGATCGCCACCCCCGAGTACAACCACTCGATACCGGGCCAGCTCAAGAACGCGCTCGACTGGGTCTCGCGGCCGGCCGGCAAGAGCGCGCTGAACGGCAAGCCGACGGCAGTCATCGGCGCCTCGACGGGGATGTTCGGAGCAGTGTGGGCCCAAGCCGAGCTGCGCAAAGTCCTCGGCGCAATGGGCGGCCGCGTGGTCGAGGCCGAGCTGCCGGTCGGCCACGCCGGTGACCAGCTCTCAGGCGATCATCTGGAGCTCCATCCCGAGCAAGCAGCGCAGCTCGAGGGCATCCTCGCCGAGCTCATCTCTGAGGCTGAGATCGAGTCCGGGCTGGCCGTTGCGGCTTAGAGCCCGTCCCGGTGGCTGGCGCCTCTAGCTCGTGACGAAAAGGTACAAGACGTTCCACCCTTGCCGGGACGGGCTCTTAGGCAGCTGGCAGCGCGAAGAACGCTACGGCGGCGAAGTGAGCTGCCGCGGCCGCGATGACGAGCAGGTGGAAGATCTCGTGGTAGCCGAAGACGCGGGGATTGGGGTTGGGGCGCTGGGTGGCGTAGACGACGGCGCCGGCGGTGTAGAGGAGGCCGCCCGCGGCGACTAGGAGGGTGCCAGCTACGCCCATGTCGTTCCAGAGCTGGGGAAAGGCGACGGCTGCGACCCAGCCGAGCGCCATGTAGATCAGCGCCGCGACCCACTTCGGGTGGTCGATCCAGACCATCTCGACGATCGCGCCGGCGATCGCGCCGATCCAGACGACGACGAGGATCGCGTCGGCGAGGGGGCCGTTGAGGACGAGCAGGGCGAAGGGCGTGTAGGTCCCCGCGATGAGGAAGAAGATCATCGAGTGATCGAGCCGCCGCATCCAGCGGCGCACGTTCGGCCGCTTCCAGTTGACGCGGTGATAGAGGGCGCTGGTCCCGAGCAATGCCGAGAGGCTGACCGCGTAGATCGCCACCGCCAGCGTCGCCTTCGGCGTCTTCGCCGCGACGATCAGCCCGGCGCCGAGGAAGAGCGAGATGAAGAAGGCCCACTCGTGCGAGACCCCGCGCAGTTTCGGCTTGACGGCCGCGATCGCGTCGCTGGCTGCCTCCCTGGCAGCGTTCGCTCGCTCCCCCATCGCCTCCCGGGCCGCAACTTTTCGCCCAACAGCCACCCTTGTCACCATACATAGGAGGCAAGCGAAATCTGCGGCATTTGCGACGTTGGGCGCAACGAATGACGTCCGACTCAGTGACGATCCTGCTGTGTTACCCCTGAAAGTCGCCGCGAGAGGAGAAGTTTGATGTCCAAGACCGCTACCAGCGCCCCCCAGACCGGTCTGCAGGGCCTCTCGATAGAGCGGCGGTTTTCCTCCGCGGGGACGCATCCGTTCGACGAGATCGAGTGGGAGACGCGCGATGCGGTGATCGGCAATCCGGAGAGCCCGGCCTTCGAGCAGCGCGGGGTCGAGTTCCCCGTGAGCTGGTCGCAGAACGCGACCAACATCGTCGCCCAGAAGTACTTCCGGGGCCAGCTGGGGACCGAGAAACGGGAGTCCTCGGTCAAGCAGATGATCGGTCGCGTCGCCGGCACGATCTCGGAGTGGGGACGGGTGGGCGGCTACTTCGCCTCGGCCGAGGACGCCGACGCCTTCGAAGCGGAGCTGACTTCGATCCTGCTCAATCAGAAGGCCGCCTTCAACTCGCCGGTCTGGTTCAACGTCGGCTTCGAGGAGCGGCCGCAGTGCTCGGCCTGCTTCATCCTCAGCGTCGAGGACAACATGGACTCGATCCTCGCCTGGAACACCAAGGAGGGCAAGATCTTCCGCGGCGGC
>JASLIG010000085.1 GCA_030152805.1 Solirubrobacterales bacterium | reverse complement strand
CTGATCCACCTCTACTCGTTCGGCTACATGCAGTCCGACGAGGGCTACCACCGCTTCTTCAGCTACCTCAACTTCTTCGTCTTCTCGATGCTGCTGCTCGTCCTCGCCGGCAACTTCGTCCTGCTGATCGTCGGCTGGGCCTTCGTCGGCTTCGCCTCCTACGCGCTGATCAGCTTCTGGTACCGGCGGGGGACGGCGACCAAGGCGGGGATGAAGGCCTTCGTGATCAATGTCGTCGGGGACATCGGCCTCGTCCTCGCCGCCTTCCTGATCTTCCGCGAACTGGGGACTTTCGAATACAGCGAGGTCTTCGCCAAGGCTCCTCACGTGTTCAGCACCAACGAGTGGACGATCACGGCGATCTGCCTGCTGCTCCTCGTCGGTGCCTTCGCCAAGTCGGCGCAGCTGCCTTTCCACACCTGGCTGCCCGACGCGATGGAGGGCCCGACGCCGGTCTCCTCGCTGATCCACGCGGCGACGATGGTCACCGCCGGCGTCTACCTGATCGCCCGCACCCACGCGCTCTTCGTCCTCGCCCCCACCGCCGCCGACATCGCCGCCTTCGTCGGCCTGGCGACGCTGCTGGTCGCGGCGACGATCGCGCTGGTGATGACCGACCTGAAGCGGGCGATCGCCTACTCGACGATGAGCCAAATCGGCTACATGATCGTCGGCGTCTCGATCGGCGCCTACAGCGCCGGCATGTTCCACCTGATGACCCACGCCTTCTTCAAGGCGCTGCTCTTCATGGCGGCCGGCTCGATCATCGCTGCGATGGCCAACGAGCAGAACATCGACCGGATGAGCGGCTTCGGCAGGGCGATGCGCTTCACCTCGGTGACGATGCTCTGCGGCGGCCTCGCGCTGGCCGCCTTCCCCGGCACCTCGGGCTTCTTCTCCAAGGACGAGATCCTCGCCTACGCGAGCGCCCGCGGCGGCATGTACCTGATCTTCACCGTGCTCGGCTACCTCGGCGCGCTGCTGACCGCGATCTACACCTTCCGCCTGATCTTCCGGGTGCTGCCGGGCAAGCCCTGCCCCGAGGCGCAGGAGCTGATCGACACGGGACACGTCCACCACGCCCATCCCTTCAATCCGGCGACCGGCGAGGAGGAGGACACCGGGGTCGGCTTCCCAGGCGCCGAGCACCACATCGCCGAGCAGTCGCTGCCGATGCGGATCGCGATGGGCGTGCTCGCCTTCGGCGCTCTGTTCGCCGGCCTGGTCCAGGTCCCCGGCGTCGACGACGTGGTGACCAAGTTCCTCGATCCGGTCTTCGCCGACTCGCCGCTGGCCGCGATCCACCCCTCGATCGCCGCCGACTGGCTCGGCCTCGCGATCGGCGCGGCGATCTCGCTGGCTGGGATCGGCATCGCCTACTTCCTCTACGTCGCGCGGCCGGAGATGCCCGCCGCCCTGCAGCAGCGTCTCGCCCCCCTCCACACCTTCCTCTACAACAAGTGGTACTTCGACGAGGCGATCGACTTCCTGATCGTGCGCCCGGCGCTGGCGATCGGCCGTTTCGCCAACCGCACCTTCGAGCGCCTCGTCGTCGACGGCCTCGTCAGCGGCACCGAGGACGTGGTCGGCGGTGGTGGCCGCATCGTCCGCGTCGTGCAGAGCGGCTTCGTGCGCAGCTACGCGCTGCTCCTGATCGTCGGCTTCGCCGGCCTCGCCCTCTACTTCCTGCTCTCCAGCTCATGATCAACTCGCTGCTCTGGACACCGTTGGTCTTCGGCTTCGTCGGCCTCGCCGTGCCGCGCCGCTACGCCGGCTGGTGGGCGACGCTGGGCGCCGCCGTGACGCTCGGCATCGCGATCTCGCTCGTCGCCGGCTTCGACTCGGGCGCGGCCGTCCTGCAGGACACGGTCGACGTCAACTGGATCCCCGGCCTCGGCGTCGACTACAGCCTCGGGCTCGACGGGCTCAACGTCTTCCTGATCCTGCTGACGGCGGTGCTGTGGACAGCGGGCACGGCCTTCGCCGCCTTTCGCGAGCAGGACCGTCCCCATCTCTTCTTCCTGATGATGCTGCTCGGCGAGACGGCAACCCTGGGCTCGTTCCTGGCCCAGGACCTGCTGCTCTTCGTCCTCTTCTTCGACCTGATGCTGGTGCCGTTCTACTTCCTCTTCGGCGCCTGGGGCACGGATTGCGAGGACGGCCCGACCGCCTCGGCGGCGACGCTGAAGATGATCGTCTACACGCTGATCGGCTCGCTGCTGATGCTGGTCGCGGCGATCGCCACCGCGATCATCGCCGCCGACGGCGGCAAGATCACCTTCTCGATCGCCGAACTGGCCCAGCACCCGCTCGCCGAGGGCAGCCAGCGCTGGATCTTCTGGTTCTTCGCCGCGGCGTTCCTGGTCAAGATGCCGGCCTTCCTCCTGCACGGCTGGATGCCCGACGCCTACCGGGCGGCGCCGCTGCCGGCGCTGGCGGTCTTCTCCGGCGTGCTGGCCAAGGTCGGCGCATACGGCTTCCTCCGCGTCGTTCTGCCGCTCTTCCCGCATGCGACGGTCGAATTCCAGGAGGTGGTCCTGGTCATCGCCCTGGCCTCGATCCTCTACGGCTCGGTGATGGCCTTCACCCAGACCAACGTGCGGCTGATCGCCGGCTACTCCTCGGTGGCGCAGCTCGGCTTCATAACGGCCGGGATCTTCGCCCTCTCCGCCGACGGCGCCGACGGGGCGATCCTGCAGATGGTCAACCACGGCCTCGTCGTCGCGCCGCTCTTCGTCATCGTCGCGATCCTCGCCGAGCGCAGCGGCACGGAGGACCTGCGCGAGATGGGCGGGATGGCGATGAAGGCCCCGGTGCTGGCCGCACTCTTCCTGATCGTCACCCTGGCGACGCTGGCAATGCCCGGCTCGGCCAATTTCGTCGGCGAGTTCTACATCCTCAACGGCCTCTTCGACTCGAAGATCGTCTTCGCCTTCGTCGCCATCTCCGGCGTGGCGATGAGCGCCTACTACGCGCTGAGGCTCTACCAGCGAACGATGCACAACCGCCGGCCGGAGGGGCTCGAATCGCGCGAGATCAATTGGCGCGATGGGGTCGTGCTGGCACCGCTGGTGCTCTGCATCCTGGGGCTGGCGCTGTATCCGCAGTTGATCCTGAAGCGAACGAATACGTCGGCGACTCTCGCAGTGATGTCGACCTGCCGGGCGATTGATCTCCCTGCCGCATCCGAAACACCGGCCCAGAAAGCGCTCGTCGTTCCTCCCGATTGCGTCACTCGCTCGATCGCCAAGCGTCTGATCACCCCTGAAGGCAGCCAATGAACTTCGACGCTCCCCACGTCGATTACGCGGCGCTCTCGCCGGTCCTCGCACTGACGGTCGGACTCTGCGTCGTCTTGCTCAGCGGCGTCTTCAAGCAGCTCAAGTCCGCCGTGCCCGGCCTGACCCTGATCACGCTCGCCACCACCACCGGCCTCCTGATCTGGCGCTGGGACAATCCGCAGGACCTCGTCTCCGGTGCGCTGCGCCTCGACGACCTGGCGATCTCGATCTCGCTAATCGCGATCCTCACGGCTGGCTTTGCTGTGCTGTTCTCAATACGAGAGCCCGCGAGCGAGGAAGCGGGCTCGGGCGAGTACCACGCGCTGCTGCTCGGCTCGGTGCTCGGCATGGTCCTGCTCGCCCAGGCGCAGAACCTCGTCACCTTCTTCGTCGCGATCGAGACCCTCTCGATCCCGCTCTACATCCTCTGCGCCGCCAACCTGCGCCGCGAGCAGTCGCTCGAGTCGGGGCTCAAGTACCTGATCGTCGGCTCGCTCGGCTCGGCGACGCTTCTCTACGGCATGGCCTTCCTCTACGGCGGCTCAGGCTCGACCGACTTCGCCGGGATCGCCGCGGGCATCTCGCAGAAGGGCGTTCTCGGCGACCCGCTGGTCCTGGTCGGGATCGGAATGACCGCCGTCGGGCTGGCCTTCAAGACCTCGATCGCGCCCTTCCACCAGTGGACGCCCGACGTCTATGAGGGAGCGCCGACCCCGATCACCAGCTTCATGGCGGTGGCAACCAAGGCGGCCGCCTTCGCCGTCTTCGTCCGCTTCTTCGACGTCGCCCTGCTGCCCCAGGCGGACGAATGGCAGCCGGCCCTCGCTGTCCTCGCCGCGATCTCGATCGTCGTCGGCAACGTCGGCGCCCTTGGCCAAGACTCGCTGAAGCGCCTGCTCGGCTACTCGGGCATCGCCCAGGCCGGCTACGTCCTCGGCGGCCTCGTCGTCGCCAGCGAGGCCGGCGTCAACGCGATCGTCTTCTACCTCGCCGCCTATGCCTTCATGAACCTCGCCGCCTTCGCCGTCGTCATCGCCCGCGAGCGCGAGACCATCTACGGCGACGACATCGAGTCGGTGCGCGGCCTCGGCGCCCAGCGCCCGCAGCTCGCCTGGCCGCTGACGATCTCGATGCTCGGCCTCGCCGGCCTGCCGGCCACGGCGGGCTTCATCGGCAAGCTCTACCTAATCGAGGCGCTGGTCGAAGGCAGCTACACCTGGCTCGCCGTCTTCATCGCCGTCGGCACGATGATCTCGCTCGCCTACTACCTTCGGGTTGTGGCGGCGATGTGGATGCGCTCCGAGTCGGCCGGCGTTGAAACGGCGATTGCAGGAGCGTCCCCAGAGGCCGATCCGATCGACCCCGACGCTGGCCGGCGACCATATCTAGTCGTCCCGGCGCTACTAGCGGCTGCAGCGACTGTTTTCTTCGGGGTCATCCCACAGCCATTGGTCGAGTTCGCCGAACACGCGGGCTCGTCCCTGTTTTGACGAACGTCTCGGCGCGGCGGGTCCTGTCGCCGCAGGAACCCCCACCCCCCTGCGGTAGCTAAAGCTTCCTCGGGGGGGCGGGCCCCCTACGGCGCCACCCCCCGCGAGTGACGTATGGTCAGGACATGGGCGAACGGCCGAGAGCTCTTGCGGCAACGACGATGTGCGAGGCGTTTCAGCTGACTGCCGAGGAGCGGGCGGACAGTCCCGCGCTGAGACTGAAGGACAGCGACTACGAGGCAAGCTGGGCGGACTACGCGGAAGCGGTGCGCAAGCGGGCCGCTGGGCTCGCGAAGCTTGGGGTGAAACGGGGGGACACCGTCGGCTTCATGCTGGTGAATCGGCCAGCGCTGCATCTCACCGATGCAGCAGCGATGCATTTGGGCGCCACCTGCTTCTCCGTCTACAACACATCATCGCCGGAGCAGGTGGAATACCTGGTTCGCGATGCGGAGAACCGGGTGCTCGTCACCGAGCAGGCGTTTCTCGACACGGTGCTGGCGGCACGCGAGGCGGTCGACACGCTCGAGCACGTCATCGTCGTCGACGGCGCGGTGCCTGAGGGCACGATCTCCGTCGAGCAGCTGGAAGCGATGGGCGATCCCGCCTTCGACTTCGAGGCCGCCTGGCAGGCAGCCGAACCCGAGGACGTGCTCTGCCTGATCTACACCTCCGGCACCACGGGCCCGCCGAAGGGCGTACAGCTGACCCACGGCAACATGGTCGCGGTCTGGCGGGCCTGCGATGCGGTCCAGGAGACCAAACCGGGCGGGCGCATGATCTCCTTCCTGCCGAGCGCCCACATCGCCGACCGCTGGGCCGGGCTCTACGCCCAGATGTTCTACGGCAACTGCGTTTACTGCTGCCCCGATCCGCGTCAGATGGTCGCCTACTCGATCGAGGTCAAGCCGACGGTCTGGGGCGGCGTGCCGCGCATCTGGGAGAAGCTGAAGGCGGCGATCGAGGTGGGGATCGCGGCCGAGGCCGACGAGGCGAAACGCGAAGCGACGGTGGCGGCAATCGAGCTGGGTCGTCGCCGCGCCCGCGCCCTGATGGACGGCGGGGTGCCAACCGAGCTCGAGGCCGAATGGCAGCGCGCCGATGAGCGGGTGCTGTCGACGATCCGCGCCATGCTGGGGCTCGACCAAGTCGAATCGTTCGTGGTCGGGGCGGCGCCGACGCCGCCGGAGGTGCTCGAGTTCTTCCTCGCGCTCGGGATCGAGATCCGCGAGACCTGGGGCATGTCGGAGACGACCGCGATCGCGACCCTCAACCCGCCCGGCGGCACCCGGGTGGGGACCGTAGGGCCGCCGATCCCGAACACCGAGGTGAAGCTGGCCGACGACGGCGAGGTGATGGTGCGCGGGCCGCAGGTGATGGCCGGCTACCGCAACATGCCCGAGAAGACGGCGGAAGCGCTGACCGAGGACGGCTGGCTGCTGACCGGCGACGTCGGCGAATTCGACGAGGCCGGCTACCTGCGCATCGTCGACCGCAAGAAGGAGCTGATCATCAACGCGGCCGGCAAGAACATGTCTCCGGCCAACATCGAGGCGAAGCTGAAGGCGGCCTCGACCCTGATCGCCCAGGCCGTTGCGATCGGCGACAACCGCCCCTACAACGTGGCGCTGATCGCGCTCGACGGCGAAAGCCTGGCGGCGCGCGGGCTGAGCCCCAACGACGCCGACGTGGAGGAAGAGATCGGGCGAGCGGTTGAAGAGGCGAACGCCCGCCTCTCGCGGGTCGAGCAGATCAAGCGCTACGAGATCCTCAGCGGCGAGTGGCTGCCCGGCGGCGAGGAGCTGACGCCGACGATGAAGCTGAAGCGCCGCCCGATCGAGCGCAAGTACGAAGCCGAGATCGAAGCGCTGTACGCATAGCCGTTTCGGCGCAGCGGGTCCTGTCACGCCACCCGCTGCGAGAAACGGCTACGGCAGAGCCGTTTCTCCTTTGAGCTTGAAAGGGTCCCCGCCATCGGGGTCCTGCTGACAACTGCGGCGATCGCGATCTCGGTCGGGATCGGGGTCGCCTCCGAGCGCCGCTGGCCGGCCGGTGCGGCGATGGCGGCGCGGCGGGCGCTGACTCTGCTGCTTTACGTCTTCCTGCCGCCGGTGGTCTTCTTCAACATCGCCGCCAGCAACATCGACGTCGGCCACGGGGTCGGGCTGGCGCTCGGCATCGTCGCCTCCTCGCTCGGGGCGCTGCTCGCCTATTTCGTGGCGAGCCGGGTGCTGAAGCTGCCGCGCTTCCAGGTCGGCGCCGTCGTCTGCTGCGTGCTCAGCGTCAACACCGGCTATCTAGGCTACCCGCTCGCGGTGGCCCTGCTCGGCCGCGACCAGCTCTCCACCGCCGTCCTCTACGACGTGCTCGTCACCGGGCCCTGCCTGATGCTCGGCGCCTTCGCCGTAGGCGCCGCCTTCGGGACCAAGGCCGGGGAAACCCCGCGCCAGCGCGTCGGCGCCTTCTTTACCCGCAACCCGCCGCTCTACGCCGCGATCGCCGGCATCTTGGCGCCGCAGGCGCTCGCCCCCGACGTCCTCGTCGACGTCTCACAGGCGCTGATCGTGGCGATCCTGCCGATCGGCTTCTTCGCCGTCGGCGCCACCCTGGCCGAGAACGCCGAGCACGGCGAGCTGCCGATGCCGCCACCGATGACGAAGCCCGTCGCGCTGGCGATCGGGACCCGTCTCGCCGTGGTCCCCGGCCTGCTGATGCTGCTCGCCGCCCCGCTGATCGACCTGCCCGCCGCCTACCGCTTGCTCTCGGCGATGCCCTCGGGCCTCAACTCGCTCGTCATCGCCCACGCCTACGGCCTCGACATGGAGATCACCGCCGAGGCCGTCACCTGGTCGACCGCGATCGTCGTCGGCGCCGCCCTGCTATCCCTCTTGTTCTGATGCTGCACCATGTCGGGATCGAGGTCTCCCCCGCCGAGATCGAGCGCACGATCGAGCTCTGGCAGCTGCTTGGCTTCGAGCTGGTCGAGCCGCCGGCAACGCTGAGCGAGTTCACCTGGCTGGAACGGGGCGGCACCCAGATCCACCTGATGCCGAGCGACGAGCCCACCGTTCCGCCGCGAGGCCACACGGCAGTCGTCGTCGGTGATTTCGAGCGCGCCTTCGGCGAGCTCGGGGCGCACGGCTTTGAGATCGAGCGGCGACGCGAACACTGGGGGCAGCCGCGCGCGGTCGTGATCTCCCCGAGCGGTCACCGGATCGAGCTGATGGCCGGGCCACCGTCAGCACGCAGCTAAACGTCGATACGGCACCGAGTCCGCGTCAGCCCGTCCTCAACAAGGGTTTTCGCGGACTCGCGAGTGGATCGCCCCCGCCGGAGGGGCCACTACGATGCGCCGGTGCGCTACCCGGTTGAGTCCTTCACCGTCGAGGAGCGAGCTCTGCTCGCCCCCCACTTCACCAACCTCGACCGTCCCGTCTTCGCTCTCGTCAACCTGCCGGAGACGGTCAAGGGGGCGCTTTTTGCCCGCTATTCGCGCTATTCCGGGACCGTGCGCAGGCTCTACCTGGAGGAGTTCGCCGCCGACGCCCAGGCCGGGGCGCGCCCTTTCGACGGGGCCGAGGGCGAGCGCGCGGCAGGCCTCTACGAGCGGGTCTTCCTCGGCTACGGCGACGACTCGATCGCCCAGGTTGGCGGCGCGCACGTCGCCTGCGAGTGGGTCTCCAACATCCTCACCAAGCTCCTGCAGCGCGGTCGGCTGGCCGCCTACCTCGAGCAGTCGACCCGCTACATCCCCTACGACCAGCCGATTGAGGAGGGGGGTGGCTTCCGCTACTACCGCGACGAGGAGCTCGGGCCCGAGTTCGGCGCCGCGATGGACGAGATCTTCTCGATCTACTCGCGCTCGCTGCGGCAGGTCGAGGAGTGGGCGGCGGAGCGCTGGCCCCGCGGCGAGGGCGAACCGGAGGGCCCCTGGCAGCGATCGATCCGCGCCAAGGCGCTCGACCTGCTGCGCGGCCTGCTGCCGGCGGCGACCCTGAGCCACGTCGGCATCTACGCCTCCGGTCAGGCCTACGAGCAACTGCTGCTGCGGCTGATGTCCTCCCCTCTGCCCGAGGCGCGCGAGTACGGCGGCATGGTCCTCACCGAGCTGAAGCAGGTGATGCCGAGCTTCGTCTCGCGGGTCGAGCGGCCCGACCGCGGCGGCGAGTGGGTCGACTACCTGCGCCAGCGGCGCGTGCGCACCGAGCAGTGGGTCGGGCGGTTGGGGCTCGACCGGCGCGAGGCCGGTGAGGCGGCACCCTCGGTCGAGCTCGTCCACGTCGACGGCTCCGAAGATGACCTGCTCGCCGTCTGCCTCTTCGAGTCGGCCTCCGTTCCCGAGACCGAGCTGCTCGCCCGCCTCGACGTGCTCGACCGCGGCGAGCGGGCCGAGCTGCTGGCGGCGATGGTCGGCGAGCGGCGGAACCGCCGCCACCGGCCCGGGCGCGGTTTCGAGGCGCTGCGCTACCGCTTCGAGATCGTCTCCGACTACGGTGCCTTCCGCGACCTGCAACGCCATCGCATGCTGACCTGCCAGTGGCAGCGGCTCGGGCCAGACCTCGGCGCTGGGGTGCCCGACGAGGTGCGCGAAGCGGGCGCCGGAGGGGAGTTCGAGCGGGCGTTGGAAGTCTCGCGCACCGAGTACGAGCGCCTCCTCGCTGCCGGCCTGCCCGAGCAGGCCCCCTACGCGCTCAGCCTCGCCTACCGGATCCGCTACACGCTCGACCTCAACGCCCGCGAGGCGATGCACCTGATCGAGCTGCGCTCCGGCCGCGAGGGCCACCCCACCTACCGCGCCGTCGCCCAGGCGATGCACGAGCGGATCGCCGCGATCCACCCCGGCGTCGCGGAGGCGATGAGCTTTGTCGACACCTCACAGGAGCCCCGCCTCGAGCGGATCCTCAGCGAGATTCGGACTCAGAGGAAGCGGGCGGCGGCGAAGCAGCCCCGTTAGAGGACTCCCCGTCTTCCGCTGGAGGGGAGAGGTCGGCGGCGGCTTTGTCGCCTGGGGTGGGCCAGGGGGTGGGTTCTCCGGTGGACCAGGCGGGGGGTTGGCTGTCGCGGCGGAGCAGGAGGATGCCGAGGTAGATGAACCAGAGCAGGGCGAACTGGAAGAAGAGAAAGGAGACGGCGCCGAGGGCCATGCCGAGCGAGCCCCAGAAGCGGGTCAGCAGGCCGACTCGCATCGCGTAGAGGCAGGTGTAGACCATGGCGGCGACGAAACCGAGCTGACCGGCGAGGCCAAAGCCGGCCGCGAGTCCGCGCAGCGGCGCATCGTCGATCGTTTCTTTGGCGATTTCGTCCGCCCGATCGCTGTTCAGCTTGACGCCCTTGGCGATCAGGTGCGGGACTTCGCTTGAAACGAAGTCCGAGGCGGCGTGCAGGGTGGTGAGGCCGCTGAGGATGGCCAGCACGGCGAGGAAGAGCGGCGCCGCGACGACGACGCCGATCAGCTGGCCGCGCATCTGCTCGCTGCGCCCCTTGGCAGCACGGAAGAGGAAGGCCAGCGGAAGGGCGAGAAGCCCGACGCCGATCGCCTGCAGGATGCTGGAGATCAGCTCGGCGCCCCGGTGGTCCTGGACGTTGCGCAGCAACTCCGAATCGCCGCTGCTGGTGCCGACGCCCTGGGTGGCGACGACGATCGCCGCGATCACGAAGATCACCGCGCCAAGGGCGCCGAGGGCGGCCGGTGTCGACCAGCGCTCCTCCCAGGCCAGCAGCTGCCTGCGATTCATGCCGGCGAGCCTATCTGCATCGACGACCTGGGCGTACGCTACCGGCGATGAACTCCGCGCCAGATGGCCGCCAGCGAACTCCCGTCGTGCCGCTCGAGGCAGGTGCCGGGCCCGAGAATCCCCCCTGCCCCGCCTGCGGAGAGCCGCTCTTCGGGTGGATCGATAGGCGACCTGGCCTCGCCGGGCCGGTGCGGCGCTGCGAGAGCTGCGGGCTGGGAGTGGCCGGCGAGGCGGGCGGGGTCGAGGACGCGCTGGCCGCGCTCGATCGCTGCGGGCCCGGTGGCGAGCTAAGGATCGTCAACCGGGCCGGCTTCGCGGCCTGGATCGGCGGCGCCGGCTGGGCGGGCCTCGAACCGGGCGGCCGCTACCTCTTCACCGAGGAGGCGGTGCGGCGGCTTGTCGCCAACCGCGACCAAGTGGTCACCCGCGCCCGCTGGGCGCCCGCCGCCGGGCTGGCGACGATGTGGCAGACGATCCTCAACGGCTTCACCTTCGGCCGCAACGTCGCCCTAGCCGCCCTCGGCCGCGGCACAGCCGCCCCGGCGGAGCAACCCTGGCAGCGCCGCCTAGACGCCCTGATCAGCGTAGTAGTAGCGATCCCAGCCCTCCTCGCCGCCCTCCCCTTGGAGCTGATCGCAGCAGCTACGAAGCGCGGCGGCACGATCACCCTACGCTTCGAGCTCCTCTAAGCAGAACACGGTAGGGCCTGTCCCGGTAGGGGTGAAGCGTCTTGTACTTTTTCGGCGCCAACCTTGCGGCGCCAGCGGCATCCTCTACATCGAAAAAGTTAAGCGAAACCCCTACCGGGACAGGCCCGACGCTACGAGAGCCCTTCGCGAGCCTCGCGCACCAAAGTAACCGCCTCGGGGAAGAGGACCCGGATCGCGTCGCGCACCTGCATCGCCTGCTGGTCTGGGCCGCCGGAGAGGTCGAGCCGGCCGATCGAGGCGACGGTCATCTCGACCGCGAGCTTGATCGCGTTGTCGGCCCAGGCGACGCGCTGGGAGGACTGCATCTGCTCCGAGAGCTCCTCCATGCGGGCGCGGAACTCGTCGGGGTCGCCAAAGAGGTTGAAGGGGCTGCCCTCCATTGACCACATGAATAGCAGAAGGCGGTTGCGGGGCAAAGCCGCGACATCCCGCGCGCCACGCGTGCGCCCGCCGGACCTATCGTCGCGGCAATGCACGGCGAGCGAAAGGACGGGCGCGGGCAGGCGTGGCTTTTGGAGCGGGACGCCGAGAGCGGCGCGGCGAGCGTCGAGCAGGCCGGCCTGGTCACCCTGATCGCGCTGCTGGCGCTGGCCGCGATCGCCGCCGTCGCGGCAGGCGGGGAAGTCGACGCCGGCCGCGATCTCGGCGGCACGATCTCCCGCCGCCTCGCCTGCGCCCCACGCCTGCCGGACAACTGCCGGCACCATCCGCTCGTGCCCGCCTACGGCTGGCCGCTGGCCCGCCTCGCCCGCGCCCTGGCGCCGTCGCCCCTGGCCGAGCCAGGTCCCAGCGGCCTGCCCCTGGTCCCGGTCGACTTCCGCTACTGCCGCCGCGAAAGTTGCGCCGTCGCCGCCGGCCCGCACCTGACCGCCTCGCGCCGGCGCACGACCGCCTTCACCGAGCTGCGCGACCGTCGCCGCACGCTCGGCTGGGTCGAACTCACCTACTGGCTCTACCGCCCCGGCCTCGGCTGGACACGGATCGTGCGCCGGGCCGGGCGAGCCGATATCGAAGCCGCCCACGACGTCCCCGTCCTGCTCGGAGACGATCCCGCGCTCGTCCCGCTCGAGACCCTCCCGGGCCGCAACCACTACGGGTTCCCCGCCTCCGAACGCCCACCATGGCAGTGGCGCATCCACGGCGCCTATCCAGGTTGGTCGAGCTGAAAACCGGCCTCCACCGGCCGGTGAGGG
This sequence comes from Solirubrobacterales bacterium, assembly GCA_030152805.1. GTDB lineage: Bacteria > Actinomycetota > Thermoleophilia > Solirubrobacterales > 70-9 > VRUE01. The sequence continues at coordinate 10,916 of JASLIG010000085.1, read as the reverse complement.
GCTAGCTGCCCAGCGGTTCCATCGGCCAAGGCTCGACTGGATCTGGCGGAAGGAGCTGAGCTTGGCGCAAATTGATCATGACGCAAGTGTAAGGGCTTGAGCGGCAACGGCGAGCAGGCCGCCAACCAGGCCGAACGTCACCCATCTCATCAGGTCGTTCTTGAGGCTGTTCAATTCTCGCTGGTCCTTGATCGCCTTCACCGTCGAGGCGATCATCTTCTGCTCGATCGAGACGGTCTCCCGGACCGTGTAAGGCCCACTGAAGTCATCGAGCACTTTGACGCCAACGCCGATCCGCTCCCACGGCACCCGCACCGCCCTGTTCCCAATCAGCACGACCCTCCTCCTGACCCCGCTGGTGACAGCCATCAAGGCGGCTCCCGCGAGAAGCAGCACCGAGGCGGCGTAGAAGATCTCAAACGGGGTCCCGTTGCCATCACCGAGGTGGGCGGCGCCGAGCGGAGCGATCAGGGTGAGGATCACCCCGGAGAATCCAGTCAGCTGCCCCAGCCTCGTATCGAGTCCCTCGCCGTGCGCGCGCTCGTCATCGAGAGTCCGCCGCACCTCCTCGAGAAGCGCCGTCACCGTGCGCGGGTTGGGACGGTCGTTTGCCGGGCTGTCGGTCACGTCACCCACACGCCAATCCTTATCCCGCGTCAGGACGCCTTCGCGAGGTCAGCGCGTTCCCGCGGTGGAAGGACTCGGTGTGGCCGCTTCCTCCCGCTCCGCCTCGTCCTGGGCCTGGCGGATCAGGCCTTTCCAGTCGGTCGTGCGGAAGACGAGCAGGATCGCGGCGAAGCCGAGGACGACGGACCAGGCCGCCATCGCGATCTGGGTCCCGACCGAGAAGGAGAGCACGGCTGCGCGCGAGGGCCCGTGCAGGGTGGCGACGAGCAGCGCCTGCTGGGCGCCGGCACCGCCGGGCGTGAAGGGGACGATCGTCGCGATCGCCTGCACGCTCATCACCAGCAGCACGTTGGGCACCGAGCCACCGATGCCGAAGGCCTCGAGGAAGAACCAGAAGGCGGCGAAGCGGAAGAGCCAACCGAGTCCCTGCCAGGCCGCGACCTGGCGGAGGTAGCGGCGTGGCTGGGTGAGGATCACCAGCCCCTGGCGGACCCGCGCCCAGAAGCGGCGCACGTGGTGGGCCAGGTAGTAGACGCCGATGGCCAGGGCCAGCAGCAGCGCGCCGGTGACGATCAGGAGCGTTCGCGGATGATTGACCCAGAAGGAGATCTCGAAGGCGCGCGAGTGGGGCAGCTGCGGCGGTTCGGGCAGCAGGCCCTGGGTGACCGCGTAGAGGAAGACGAGCAGGCCCGCGGCGGTGTCGAAGACCGACTGGACCAGGAAGGACGAGGTCACCGCCGGGTAGGAGGAGTCTGGGATCTGGCGCTTGACCAGGAAGACCTTGGTCACGTCGCCGGCGCGGGCGGGAACGATCGCGTTGATCCCGGCCCCCGCGAGGTAGGCCGCGCCGAGCTGCAGGAAGGAGATCCTCTTGTCCGGATAGGCGGCGCAGAGCACGTTGCGCCAGGCCCAGGCGCGGGCGAGCTGCATGCCGAGCAGGCAGCCGAGCGCGATCGCGAAAGGCGTCCAGTTGATGTCGGAGAGGTGCTCGAAGAAGGAGCTGGTCGCGTGGAAGAACGACTCGAAGCTGGATGCGAGATCAGCGAAGGGCATCGCAGTTACACTAGCCCGCTCGTGTCAGAGGCCGAGACCCAGATCGCCACTGCGCAGGCCCCCCGCGACCCCGCCGACGAGGCGATGTGCGCGCGTGCCCGCGAGCGCTACACGGCGGACCGCAAAAGCCGCTTCCGGCGCCGTCGCAAGCGCCACGCGCAGCTGCCGAACCTGATCATCATCGGCGGGCTCAAGTGCGGCACGACGAGCATCCACCACTACCTCGGCCTCCATCCCGAAATTCAGATGTCGAAGCCGAAGGAGCTCAACTTCTTCGCCCGGGAGCTCAACTGGGACCTCGGCCTCGACTGGTACGCGAGCCGCTTCGACGACCGCTTCGAGGTCCGCGGCGAGTCCTCCCCCCACTACACCAACCTGCCCCGCTTCAGCGGCGTCGCCGAGCGCATCCGCGAGCACTGCCCCGACGCGCGCCTGCTCTACATGGTGCGCGACCCGATCAAGCGCATCCTCTCCCACTGGGTCCACGCCACCGGCGCGGGCTATGAGACCGGCGATCTGGTCGAGGTCCTCTCCCAGCCCGAGAGCTCCTACATGAACCGCTCCAAGTACTGGATGCAGCTGCAGCCCTACCTCGAGCACTTCGATCGCGAGCAGATCGAGATCATCACCCAGGAGGAGCTGCAGACCGAACGCGAGGAGACGATGCGCAAGGCCTTCGCCTTCGCCGGCGTCGACGAGGGCTTCACCTCCGAGCAGTTCGACCGCGAGTGGGAGAAGTCGAGCGCCAAGCAGGGCGACAAATACCAGTTCATGGAGAAGCTGATCAAGCTGCCGGGCTTCCGCTCCTTCGACCGCAACTTCGACCGCCTACCGGAGTCGATGCGCTGGATCGTCGAGAAGGTCGTCCACGACCCCGAGAAGCCCCCCGCGCCCAAGCCAAAGCTCCCCGATGACCTGTTTGAGACTGTGCGTGGCCGTTTCGGTACTGATGTCGCAGAGCTGCAGAAGTTCGCCGGACGGGAGTTCGCAGGGTGGAACGCGTACTACTAACTGGCTAAAACCCAGATGGCCAAATCGCCATCCCAGGATCACACAAAGGCGCTCTTCTAATCGCGGGGGCGCGGCTGATAGGAATCCAGTTGCAGGGGGCTTGCCCGGTCAATGGCAAGAACGATGTGGATTCCAACCCACGAAAAAGCCGTTACTCACTCGTAATCTGTCTCACCGCCATGGCGCTGCTTGCTTGCACCGGCAGCGCAACGGCGGCTGTGACGACGACCTACCTTCGACCCAACACCGACATTCGCCTCGGGGGATGGTCGATCGTGGGCGCCTACCGCGCCTGGGATGCGCTGAATGACAATGTCACCGAGTTCAACGCCCCCACCAACTCCAATTATGTGCTCAGCGGAGAATGGTCGCTCAGGGTTGGCCTTGGAACGACCTCGATGGCGGGCGCGAGCGTAAAAGGGGCAAGCGCCTGGATATACACGCCCAATTCGAACGAAGTCACACTCGAGGTGCGGGACGGCGCTGATAATCGCCTGGCGACGGGGAGGTTTGCGAGCGCCGGGTGGCACGCGGTATCGGTTCCGATGAACGGTGGTCAATCCCAGCTCGACAACGCGTACATCCTGCTGCGGGGAGCAACTTCCTACGGGTCCGGCAGGGCGTCGGTCTACGCCGCCTTCCTCCGTTTGCGCCTCGATCGTCCAGAGCCCCCCAGCAGCAGTCCCGCGCCGCGGGTCTATTGGGGTTCGTGGATGGATGGCGACGTCTATGGCGGCGGCCTGACCGATGCCCCGTGGGACGGCACGACCTGGAGTACGTTCGAAAGCCACGCCGGCAAGCCGGCGTCGATCGTCCACTTTGGGCAACCGGCTCCCTGGGCGCAGATCTTCTACCCCTCACCGCTTGAACTGACCGACAAACGCGGCGCCATTCCACTGATGGACATGGGGAATAGCGGAGCATCGCTGCAGAGCATCGCCAGCGGTTCCTACGATTCGTATCTGACCAGCTGGGCCAGAGCGGTCAGGAACTACGGCCAACCATTCTTCTTTCGCTGGCTGTGGGAGATGAACGGCACCTGGTTCCCCTGGGGCTCGGAGGCGGCCGCCAACCCGGCCATCTACGTCAGCGCCTGGCGGCGTTTCCACGACATTGCCGAAGCACAGGGTGCAACGAACATCACCTGGGTGTGGTGTCCCAACGCGATATTTCAAGGCAGCACCTCGCTGGCCCAGCTCTACCCAGGCGACTCGTACGTCGACTGGACCTGCATCGACGGCTACAACTTTGGGCTGAATCCACTCAGGCCCGCGCGATGGACGAGTTTCTACGAACTGTTTTCACCGACATACAACGCGCTGATCTCGCTCGCGCCTACGAAGCCGATCATGATCGGGGAGACGTCTTCCACGGAGTTCGGAGGATCCAAGCCGAGTTGGATCACAAACTCCCTCACCAACGCGATTCCATCCAGTTTCCCCAAGATCAAGGCGGTGAACTGGTTCAACTGGAACGTCTTCGAAGACGGCGGGCGGTGGGACTGGCCGATCGAGTCCACGGCCGCGTCGCAGGCGGCTTTCGCCAGCGCGATTTCCTCGCCTTACTACGCGCGCAATGAATTTGGCGATCTGCCGTCCCTGACGCGGATCCAGCCCCTTCCTTGATGGCGCGGCGCGCCGCAGTGCGCGCCTGTGGTCCGCGGCGCCAACGGGGCTAGGCTCTCACCTAATGCATCGCCTGATTCCCGATCCTGGCGAGACGACGGTCGAGGAGCAGCTCGACTCCTACCGGCCCTGGGAGCAGTCGCACGAGGAGCGGCCGTTCGTCGCGATGAACTTCGCCGCGACCGTCGACGGGCGGGCGACGATCGGCGGGGTTTCCGGACCGATCGGCTCGGAGACCGACACCGCGATGCTGGTCGCGCTGAGGACCCGGTTCGACGCCGTGATGATCGGCGCCGGGACGATGCGGGCCGAGCGCTACGGCGGGCTGGAGAAACGGCTGGTCGTGGTCGAGAGCGGGCCGGGAGGACGGGTGGACCTCGGCGCCCTCCTGCGCTCCCTCCGCGAGGAGGGCGTCAGGGCGCTGCTCTGCGAGGGCGGACCAACGCTTCACGGCGCCCTCCAAGCGGCGGGCCTGGTCGATGAGCTGTTCCTGACCATCGCGCCGAAGCTCACCGGCGCCGATGCGCCGCGCATCCTCGAGGGCGAGGCGCTGCCGGCGATCGCCGAGCTGGAGCTGGCCTGGCTGTTGGAGCAGGGCGGCGAGCTCTTCGCCCGCTACCGGCGGCGCTGAGTTAGGTTTCCCCGATGGACTTCACCCCCAGCCCCCAGGTCGAGACGCTGCGCGAGCGCATCCTCGACTTCATGGACGAGCAGATCTACCCGCAGGAGCGGGAGATCATGGAAGCGCTCGACGACGAGGTGGCGCCGGGCGTGCCCTACCCGGAGATCCTGGTCGAGATCCGCGAGCGGGCCAAGGGCGAGGGCCTGTGGAACCTGTTCATGCCCGACGAGCGCTTCGGGCCGGGCCTGTCCAACTGGGAGTACGGGCTGCTCTGCGAGGAGATGGGGCGCAGCCCGGCGGCGGCGCCGATGGCCTTCAACTGCTCGGCGCCGGACACCGGCAACATGGAGATCCTCGCCGAGCACGGCAGCGACCAGCAGCGCGAAAGGTGGCTGGAGCCGCTGCTCGAGGGCCGGATCCGCTCCTGCTTCTCGATGACCGAGCCCGACGTGTCCGGATCGGACCCAACCCTGCTGCAGGCGCGCGCGGTCCGCGACGGCGATGAGTGGGTGATCGACGGGCACAAGTGGTTCACCTCGGGCGCCGTCGGCGCCGAGCTGGCGATCGCGATGGTCGTCACCGATCCCGAGGCAAACCCCTACGCGCGCGCCTCGATGATCTGCGTGCCGACCGACAACCCGGGCTTCAACCTCGTCCGCCCGATCCCGGTGATGGGCCATGACAAAGGGCCGGGGCATTGCGAGATCCGCTACGAAGAATGCCGCGTCCCGGCCGCCAACCTGCTCGGCGGCCAGGGAATGGGCTTCGTCGTCGCCCAGGACCGTCTCGGACCGGGCCGCATCCACCACTGCATGCGAGCGATCGGCACCGCCGAGCGGGCGCTGGAGATGATGTGCCACCGCGCCAACGAGCGCCAGGCCTTCGGCGGACCGCTGGGCGAGAAGCAGTTCGTCCAAGAGGCGATCGCCGCCTCGCGGATGGAGATCGACCAGGCCCGCCTGCTCACCCTCTACGCCGCCTGGAAGATGGACACCGAGGGCAAGCGCGCCGCCCGCCAGGCGATCTCGGCGATCAAGATCGTCGCCGCCAACATCGTCATGGACGTCCTCGACCGCGCGATCCAGGTCCACGGATCCCTGGGCATGACCGACGACACCCCCCTGGCCGCCCTCTGGCGCTTCAGCCGCATGCTGCGCCTCGCCGACGGCCCCGACGAGGTCCACAAGATGGTCCTGGCCCGCCGCGAGCTCAATCGCTGGGCAAAACGCGCCGAGGCCGAGGCCAGCGGCGAACTCGATCCAAAGCACGCCCGCCGGGCGATCTGAACGGTCCGTCACATCCCCCTTGCGGGGGCGATCAACCCGCGGGGTTGCTGCTGTCGGCTTGGTCGCTCGCCGACCCCTGGTGCGGTTCCTGGCCCCCATCTCCAGCCGGAGCGACACTGGGGTCGGATGAAGGACTCCGGCTTTCCGCGGGGGGCTTAGAGGTCTGGGAAACGGGACCGCTGGGCGTGCCAGGGTCATTGCTCTTTGGAGTTTTGGCGGCGTTACTGCGCTTCGGCTTTGGCTTCGACTTCCCCGCATGTGACGATCCGTCCGAGTCCGCGTGGGGCTGAGCCGATCGCGTCGATCCGCCTTCGCCGTGATCCTTTTTGTCGCCTACCTTGGCGGATGTTCGAGGCGTCTCGTTGCTCGGCTTCCGCGGCGGTTGAGCCTCTCCTCCCGGTTGAGGTTCCGAGCGCACGGTGGTGGAATCGGGAGACGTATCAGACGCGCCGCATCCCGATCCAACCGCAACCAGCGCCGCGAGCACGCAGATATGAACTGTGCGAAAACGCCGCATGAAAATCAGGCAACCCGCGCCAAAGCGCGGGTTGCCTGAAGGATTGGACACAAAAATGTCCGGCGTGCTAGCAGCCGGCTACCCGGAACGTCTGGCCTGAAAGACCGAAATTCTTCGCTCCAGCCGTCGGGCTGCTCACTTCGACGGTCCCGTTCGTCCTCACCTCGAGGTTGCCGGTTTCGGCGGTCGCGGGAATCGCCGAGAACGTGCTTTCCGCGGGCCTGAAGCCGGTCGGGAGGGTGAACGCGATATTCGATTCTCCCGAAATAACGCCCTTCAGGTGAATGACGCACTGCCTGTCACGGTAGAAGCCGGCGGTCTCGAATCCACCACCGAAGTTCACGAATCCGTTTTGGAATGGCGGCTGACCGGCAGCACCAACCGTGTGGAACGCTTCCGGGGCTTCGAGATTGGAGGCGGTCGTGGCAATCGTCGCCTTGGGAACCTCACCCAGGGTCGACTCCTTGACCTTGTCGCCCGTGACCGCGTCGTTGGCGATCTTCGAAGTAGTCACAGCGTTATCGGCGAGCTTCGACGAGTCGACAGCAGCTTTCTTGATCTTGGCCTTGGTCACCGCTTCCTTCTTGATCTTGCCGGTGGTGATCGAGTTGCCCTTGATTTCGTTGCTGCCGATCTTCTGCGCGGCGAAGGCGGTGGCGCCGCCGAGGATCAGGAAGACGGCGAGCGAGGACATCACGTTTGCGTACGTGATTCGCTTGCGAATCTGCTTCACGAATTCTCTCCTTGGAGGTTGAGGGACTGGAGGCGTGTATCTGCTCAGATTTCCTGCTGCAAAAAGCAGACCCTTTCAGGTCCGACGCAGCGCTGTCAAGCTGAGCTGGACTCTCTTCAACGCCCGCCGCGCTCCGCCTGCTCGGCGGCTTCGGCGAGGCGCTCGACCAGGTGGGCGAAGGCTTCTATGCCCGGGTCGACCTTGCCGTACTGGCCGGCGGCGTAGCGAGCGTAGACGCCCTCGAGGACGATCGCCAGCTTCCAGTAGCCGAGGGCAACGAAGAAGTCGAGCTGGGAGAGGTCGCGGCCGGAGCGCTCGGCGTAGCGGGCCCTCAGCTCCTCGCGCCTGGGAAAGCCGGGCGCCAGGGTCGCCGGTTGGCCGAGGGCGAGGGTGTCTTCGCCGGGCTCGGGCCAGTAGACCATCAGGAGGCCGACGTCGGCGAGCGGGTCGCCGAGCGTGCAGAGCTCCCAGTCGACGACCGCCGCCACCTCGCCTCCCGGCGTCAGGATCATGTTGTCGAGGCGGTAGTCGCCGTGGACGATCGTCGCCGGCCCCTGCGTGGGGATGCGGGCGGCGAGGCGCTCGTGAACGGCGTCGACCGCCGGCAGCTCGCGCGTCTTCGACTTCTCCCACTGGCCCTGCCAGCGGTGCAGCTGGCGGGCGACGTAGTCCTCCTTGCGGCCGAGCTCGCCGAGTCCGACGGCGTCGGGATCGACCGCGTGGATCTCGACCAGGGTGTCGACGACGCGCTCGCCGATCGCGCGGCGGTCGTCCTCGTCCGGAAAGGCACCGGCCTCGGCCAGGCCGCGCAGGATCGGCCCCTCGACGAACTCCATCACGTAGAAGGGCGCATCGTTGACGCTCTCGTCTTCGCAGAAGCCGGCCACCGGCGCGACCGGCACCGGCGTTGCCGCCAGGGCCGAGACGACGCGGTGCTCGCGGCCCATGTCGTGGGCGGAGCCGAGCCGCTTGCCGAGCGGCGGCCGGCGCAGCGCCCAGTGCCCGGCGTCGCCGTCGCGCACCCCGTAGGTGAGGTTCGAGTGGCCACCGGAAATCCGCTCGAAGGTGAGGGGCGGCCGGGCGGCGGGTATGTGCTCGGCGAACCATGCCTCGACGCCGGCACGATCGATGCCTTCGGGAGCCTGCGCGGTCCCGTCCGCCGTGTCTGTAGCCTCGTCCCCCATCGAGGGGCAAGCATATTCCCGACGCCGCTTTCGCCTGAGCCCGTCGCTCGCCAACCGGCTGACGATCGGCTTCGCGATCGCCTTCGCCGTGCTCACCGGCCTCGCCGTGGTCGGGGTCGCCCGCTTCCTGCAGCAGCGCCAGGACTTCGAGGACGCGACGGCGCGCTCCTACCAGGTGGAGATCGCCGCCCGCAACCGCCTCGCCAGGGGCGTCCACCCCGCGGCCTCGCGGGCAACGATCGTCGCCCAGCAGGAGAAGCGCCAGGCGCTGCGCGACGACATCAGCGGCGAGACGCGCGACACGGCGTTGCTGGTCGGCGCCGGCCTGATCGCGGGACTGACCGGCGCCGCGCTGCTCTTCAGCGGCCTGATCGCCTCGATGCGGCGCCCGCTCGAGGAGCTGGTCCAAGCCTCCGGGCGCCTCGCCGGCGGGGATCTCAACGCCCGCGTCACCGTCGGCGGCCTCTCCGAGACCGCGGCCCTGGGCTCCGCCTTCAACGAGATGGCCGCCGAACTGCAGCGCCGCGCCGGCGAACGCGACCAGCTCGAAACGATGAAGGATGAGTTCGTGCTCACCGCCTCGCACGAGCTGCGCAGCCCGCTCACCTCGGTGCAGGGCTTCGCCGAGCTGCTGATGCTGGAGCGCGACAGGCTCAGCCCCAAGCAGGCCGACACGGTCGAGATCATCCTCGACAACACGCGCCATCTGGTGCGGCTGCTCAACGACCTGCTCGACCTGGCGCGCAGCGACGCCGGCCGCCTGACGATCAAACCGGCGCCCACCGACGCGGCCTCGCTGCTCGAAGACCCGGTGCGGACGATGCTGAGCCAGACCGAGGCGAAGGACCAATCGCTCACCCAGGAGATCGTGCCGGGCCTGCCGCCGGTCAACGTCGATCGGGACAGGATTCGCCAAGTATTGGTCAATCTGCTTACCAACGCGCATGAGTACTCCCCGCAGGGGGCTTCGATCCGCGCGATCGCGACCGGCGATGGTGCTGGAGTGCAGCTGGCAGTCAGCGACGACGGACCTGGGATGGCACCCGATCAACTCGAGCACATATTCGAGCGCTTCACGCGCGGCGACGCCGGCCTGACCCAGCACGTCGGGGGCACTGGCCTCGGCCTGGCGATCTCCAAGTCGCTGGTCGAGCTGCACGGCGGCAGGATCAGCGCGGAATCGACGCCCGGCGTGGGCTCGACCTTCCGCATCTGGCTGCCGGCGCTGCCCGCCGCGCCGGCCCAAGTGCCCCACGCCGCCGAGGTCGAAGCACGATGAGCCCGCGGGTCCTGATCGCCGACGACTCGGAGACGATCCTCCTGCTTCTGCGGACGCGGCTGGAGATGGAGGGGTATGAAGTCGTCACCGCTGCCGACGGCGTCGAGGTGATCGACGTGATGCGCGCCGGCCCGGCGCCAGACATCCTCCTGCTCGACGCGATGATGCCGCGCAAGTCGGGCATCGACGCCCTGCGCGAGCTGCGCGCCGCCGGCGTCGAAACCCCCGTCCTCATCGTCAGCGCCCACCAGGACGAGATGGACGCCGGCGCCCCCACCGACGTCGAGGTCAGCGGCTACATCACCAAGCCGATCGACTTCGACCGGCTGTTTGGGTGCATCGCGGAATTGACTGGTAGGTAGCGGCGGGCGGGGCCTGAGTTACGTACCAGTTAGTTCCGTGCAACCTCCAACCGGATCTCGCGGCCTTTTAGCTTCGTGCCGTTGAGGTACTCAACTACGCGGTCCGCTTCGTCGGGGTCGATGTGGACGAAGGAGAAGCGGTGCAAGACGTGGACGTCGTGGATCGCTTCCTCGGGCAGGACGGCGCCCTCGCGCAGGGCCCAGCGGAGGTCCTCCTCGGTGATGCCACTGCGCTCGCCGCGATTGACGAAGAGCTTGACCGCCTTGCCCGCCTCCGCCGGGCGCCCGGCGCCGTCGGCATCGGGCTTTGCCTCGCCGCGCTCGCGGCGGCGCGGGCGCGGGGCGTGCTCGAGCCGCTCCTCGGGCGTTTCCCACTCGCCGATGGTCGTCTTCACGTCGCGCTCGATGCGGCCGATCTCGTCGCGCTGGGCGGGGGTGACGAAAGTGATCGCGCGGCCGGTCCGCCCGACCCGGCCGGTGCGGCCGATCCGGTGGACGTAGACCTCCGAGGAGGCCGGGACGTCGAAGTTGATCACGTGGGTGACGTGCTCGATGTCGAGCCCGCGGGCGGCGATGTCGGTCGCCACCAGCAGGCGAACGCGGTGGTCCTTGAAGGC
>JASLIG010000084.1 GCA_030152805.1 Solirubrobacterales bacterium | reverse complement strand
GGCCGGCTCGCGCACCGAGTCGTAGGCGGCGTCGGCGGCGCTGGCGAATGCGGAGGCGACGAGCACCGGGTCGATCAGCTCTCCGGGCCGGCTCGCCAGCTCCTCGGCGGCGCCGCGGACGATCTGGCTGAGGATCACGCCCGAATTGCCGCGCGCTCCCATCAGGGCGGCCCGAGCCAGCGCCTGGACCAGCTGGGTGCGGCCGACCTCGTCGACCTCCATCCCGTCGAGGCGATCGAGCTCCTCCATCACCGCCCGCATCGTCATCGCCATGTTGTCGCCTGTGTCGCCGTCGGCGACCGGAAAGACGTTGAGGTCGTTGACCTCCTGGCGGCGGGCCTCCAGGTGCGCGTAGGCGGAGCTGATTACGCGCCGGAAGCGCACGATCGAGGGATCGGACATCGGTCCGAAATCTAACTGCCGGGTCGGGCCGCTGAGTTCGCTACGGTGCGACGCTCGATGAGACGCTTCGCCACCTGGACCACCGGGCACCGCAAGACGGTGATCCTCAGCTGGATCGTCGCCCTGCTCGGCGTCGGGATGATCGCCGGCTCGGTCGGCTCGGACTTCACCGAAGAATTCAAGCTGCCCTCCTCCGATTCCCAGGAAGCCTTCGACCTGCTCGAAGAACGCTTCCCGCAGCAATCCGGCGTCACCGCCGAAATCGTCTACAAGGACTCGGCCGGGGCCGACTCTCCGGCGGTGCGCAAGAAGATGGAAAGCGTCTTCGCCGAAGCATCCAAGCTGCCCCACGTCAGCGAAGTCGCCAGTCCTTACGAAAACGGGGGCGCCGCCGCTATCAGCGGCGCTGGCGAGATCGCCTACGCGACGGTCCAGTACGACGTCACCACCGACAAGCTCGAAAAGGACGACATCAAGAAGCTCGTCTCGATCGGCGAGTCGGCGAGCGGCGACGGGCTCGAGGTCGCGGTGGGTGGCGCGCCGGTCGAGGAAATCCGCAACGAAGAAGAAGGCGACTCCTCCTTTGCGATCGGCCTGCTCGCCGCGGTCATCATCCTGCTGCTGACCTTCGGCTCGGTGGTTGCGATGGGCCTGCCGCTGCTCACCGCCCTTTTCGCACTCGGCGTCGGGCTCAGCCTGGTCACGCTGGGCACCCACGTCTTCGATACGGCCGAGTTCGCGCCGCAGCTTGCGGCGATGATCGGCCTCGGCGTCGGCATCGACTACGCGCTTTTCATCCTCACCCGCTTCCGCAACGGCCTCGACGAGGGACTGGAGCCGCGCCCGGCGGCGATCGCCGCGGTCGATACGGCAGGCCGCGCCGTGCTCTTTGCCGGCGTCACCGTGATCATCTCGCTGATGGGGATGCTGCTGCTCGGCATCAGCTTCCTCTACGGGGTGGCGATGTCGGCCGCCCTGGCGGTGCTGTTCACGATGATCGCGGCGCTGACGCTTTTGCCCGCGCTGCTGACGATCGCCGGCCGGCGGGTCGACCGGTTGCGCATCCCGGGGCTGGGACAGCGCGGGCCGTCGACGGCCGAAGACACCCGCTGGTTCCGCTGGAGCCGCGAGATCCAGAAGCGCCCGATCCTCTCCGCCGTGCTCTCGGGCGCGCTGCTCTTGGCGCTCTGCATCCCGACGCTTTCGCTGCGACTCGGATCCAACGACGCCGGCACCGACCCGGCCGGCTCCTCGACGCGCGAAGCCTACGACCTGCTCGTGGAGGGCTTCGGCCCCGGCTTCAACGGTCCCTTCGTAATGGTCGCGGCGCTGCCGAGCAAGGGCGACGACGGTGCGCTAGTGGCACTGCGCCGCACGCTCGAGGGCGAAGACGGCGTGGCCAAGGCCACCTCGATCACGCTCAACCCCGCCGAAAACACCGGCGTGTTCCAGGTCTACCCGACGAGCTCGCCGCAGAGCGAGGACACGACGAAGCTGCTCGACCACATCCGCGACGAGGTGCTGCCGCCGATCGAACAGCAGACCGGCGCCCAGTTGCACGTGGGCGGCATCACCGCGATCTTCGAGGACTTCGGCGACGCGATCGCCGAGAAGCTGCCGCTCTTCATCGGCGTCGTCGTGCTGCTCTCGGCGCTGCTACTGACGGCCGTATTCCGCTCCGTGCTGGTGCCGCTGAAGGCGATGGTGATGAACCTGCTCAGCATCGGCGCCGCCTTCGGCCTGATCGTCGCCGTCTTCCAGTGGGGCTGGGGCGCGAGCATCATCGGCATCGACGGCACCGGGCCGATCATCTCCTTCTTCCCCGTCTTCCTCTTCGCGATCATCTTCGGACTCTCGATGGACTACGAGGTCTTCCTGATGTCGCGGATCCACGAGGAGTGGGAACACAAGCAAGACGCGACCATGGCGGTCACGCGCGGCCTGGCGCTGACCGGCCGCGTGATCACCGCGGCGGCGGCGATCATGATCACCGTCTTCGCCTCCTTCATGATCGGCGACGACCGCATCATCAAGCTCTTCGGCCTCGGCCTCTCCGCCGCAGTCTTCATCGACGCAGTGATCATCCGCTCGGTCCTCGTCCCAGCGCTGATGCAGCTCTTCGGCAAGAGCGCCTGGTGGCTGCCAAGCTGGCTCGACCGCATCCTCCCCCGGCTGCACGTGGAGCCTGCTGAGGGAGACCCAGCACCCACGGGCGAGCATCCCGTGGTCGAGAGCGCCTAGCTGCGAAGCACGGGTCGGTGGGGACGCGGTGCCCCTCCCCGCTCTCTCGCTATCGCTCACATCCCCGAATCGAGTCCATGCCGGCGCCTCCACGGCAGCGGTCGAGGCCGGGGCCGCCGCGCAGGCGATCGGCGCCACGGTTGCCCTTGATGACGTCGTCGCCGGACCCGCCCTTCAGCACGTCCGGGCCGCCACGGCCGCGGAGCCGGTCGTTGCCCGCGCCGCCGAAGACGCGATCGGCCGCCGATCCTGCTCCGACGTAGTCCTCCCCGCTCCCGGCGCAGACGAGATCGCGGCCGGCGAGCGAGACGATCGTGTCGTTGCCGCCGAAGGTGGCGATCACGTCGCGACCGGCCGTGCCGGCGATGGTGTCGTCTCCCGCCGTCCCGGCTATCGAGACGACGACGCCGCGGCAGGTTGGCGGCGGACCGACGACGCCGGTCGTCGCCGTGGCTTTGTTGTTCGATGCGACGGGGTCTTTTTGATCTCCCTTCACCGAGGCGGTGTTTTTGATCACCCCTGTCTGGCGGGGGATGACCGCCAGGGTTACCGTCGGCGGGACGGAATAGTCCACCGCCGGGACGCCGAGCTGACCGAGATCGCAGGTGACTTTCTTCCCTTTGCGCGCGCAATTGCCCGTGCTCGCGGTGGCGGAGACGAAGTCGACGCCCTTCGGAAGCTGGTCGGTGACGGTGACGCCCGTCGCGACGTCCGGCCCGAGGTTCTGCACCTGGATGGAATAGGTGAGGGTCGATCCGACGGTGACCGGGTCGGTGCCATCGGCCTTGGTTATGGACAGGTCCGCCGATCCCGCTTTCGCCGCCACCCCGACGCCCGCGAAAACAGATACGAGCATCGCCGTGATCGCAAATATCCACCAGCGCCACATGGGTCCCCCTTCTGGTATTTGCATTCGGTCCCAAAACGGCGGACCTGCCTCGTTCGTCAGGCCCTAATAGCGATTTCCCCGGGGGCACAAAATCAACCCACGGGCCCTCGGCCAAACCGCGTCGGGCTTGCCCCAAGCTTCGGGCCGGTGAGGCGCGGGCCTAGGCGGCCTTGGTGACTTTGTTGGCCTTGAGGCAGCGCGTGCAGACGTAGGTGCGCAGCCGGCGGCCGTCCTCGACGATCCGCACCTTCTGCAGGTTCGGGTCGAAGCGGCGCTTGGTGGCGACCATCGAATGGCTGCGAGACTGGCCGAACGCCGGTCCCTTGCCGCAGCTGTGGCATACCTTGGCCATCGGGTCCGGCATGGTACCGTGATCGCTAGTTAGCTAAGTGGACTAATGCTGAACTGAATTTCCGCATTTCTTGTCGAGGGGAAGAGAAATGAGCGCCAAGGACTTGGAGACCGTGAACATGCACGAGGCAAAGACCCATCTCTCGAAGCTTGTCGAGCGGGTGGAGAAAGGCGAGGAGATCGTGATCAGCCGCGCGGGGAAGCCGGCAGCGAAGCTGGTGCCCGTCCCTCAGAAGGAGCCCGGCAAGCGGACCCTTGGTGTTTGGCGAGGCCAAGTCTGGATGGCCTCTGACGAGGAGATGGCGAAGGTCGACAAGGAAATCGCCGAAGAATTCTACGGTCCCGAGGAGGAGTGGCCCGAGGACTGGAAGCGCACATCCGAGTGAAGCTCCTCCTCGACACCAATGCGTTGATCTGGCTTCTGTCCGAGCCAGAGCGGCTGTCCGCCACAGCATTGGCGCGGATCGAAGACAGAGCAAACGCCGTCTACGTCAGCGTAGTCAGCGTCTGGGAGATGAGGATCAAGGCATCTCGGGGCAGGCTTCAATTTCCGCCACACCTCGAGCAGGCACTCGAGGAACAGCATTTCGAGACGATGCCGGTGTCGCTGCAACATGCCCTCGCGGTGGAGTCGCTGCCAGATCACCACCGCGATCCGTTCGACCGCATGCTCGTCTGCCAAGCGCATCTCGACGATCTCACGCTGGTGACTTCCGATCGCACGATGCGTCGCTACCCAATCGCCGTCCTCCCCGCGATCTAGCCGTCGCGGACCTGCCAGCGGTACGGGTTGACGGCCTGTTTGAGCAGGGCCATGCGGGCCACAGTGAGGGCGGCGTTGCGGCCCTGGTCGCGCTTGCCGCCGCCGGCGCGGGCGAGCGCCTGCTCCATCGTGTCGCAGGTGATCACGCCGAAGGCACAGGGCACGCCGGTTTCGAGCTGCACGTCCTGGATGCCGCGGGCGGCCTCGGCGCAGACGACGTCGTAGTGGTCGGTCTCGCCGCGGATGACGACGCCGAGGCAGGCGACGCCGTCGAAGGCGCCGGTCGTCGCGTGCAGCTTGGCGGAGAAAGGCAGCTCGTAGGCGCCGGGTACAGAGACCTCGCTGACCGACGCCGCCGGCACCCCCGCCATCTCGAAGCCTTCGCGGGCGCCGCTGAGCAGCCGTTCGGCGAGGTCCTCGTAGAAGCGGCCGACGCAGACGGCGAAGCGGCGCTCCGAGAGGGCCGCCCGCTCCTCCTCGCCGAACGCCTCGAGGAAGGCGCCCGACTCAGCCACCCGCCGCCTCGCTCTCACTGGCGGCGTCGCGTTCGTCCTCGTCGCGGATCATCTCCTCGTCGAGGGCGAGGCCCTGGTGGTGCAGCGAGTGGCCCATCTTGTCGCGCTTGGCGCGCAGGTAGGCCTCGTTGTGGGCGTTGGGCGTCGACTCGATCGGCACCTGCTCGGTGACCGAGAGGCCGTAGCCCTCCAACCCGACGATCTTCTTCGGGTTGTTGGTGAGGATGCGGATGCTGCTCAAGCCGAGGTCGCCGAGGATCTGGGCGCCGATCCCGTAGTCGCGAAGGTCGGCCGGAAGACCCAGCTTGAGGTTGGCCTCGACCGTGTCGGCCCCCTCCTCCTGCAGCTTGTAGGCCTTGAGCTTGTTGAGCAGGCCGATGCCGCGACCCTCTTGGGAGAGATAGAGGAGGACGCCGCGCCCCTCGCGCTCGATCTGGGTCAGCGCCGCGACCAGTTGCTCGCCGCAATCGCAGCGCATGCTGTGGAAGACGTCACCGGTGAGGCACTCGCTGTGGACGCGGACGAGCACGTCCTCGGCACCGTCGACGTCGCCCTTGACCATCGCCACGTGGTGCTTGTCGTCGACCAGGGAGCGGTAGCCGACGGCGCTGAAATCGCCGAACTCGGTCGGCAGGCTGGTGGCGACGACCCGTTCGACCAGCTTCTCGGTGCGGCGCCGGTAGGCGATCAGGTCGGCGATCGTGATCATCTTCAGGCCGTGGCGTTCGCAGTAGGGAACGAGGTCGGGGACGCGCGCCATCGTGCCGTCGTCGTTCATCACCTCGCAGATCACCCCGGCGGGGGTGAGGCCGGCGAGGCGGGCGAGGTCGACGCTGGCCTCGGTGTGGCCGGTGCGCTCGAGCACGCCACCGTCCTTGGCGCGCAGCGGGAACATGTGGCCGGGTACGACGATGTCGCGCGGCCCCGAGCTGGGGTCGATCGCGACCTGGACCGTGTGGGCGCGGTCGTGGGCCGAGATGCCCGTGCTGACCCCGCCGGCCGCCTCGATCGTCACCGTGAAGGCGGTCTGCAGCGGCGCCTCGTTCTTGGCCGCCATCAGGTTGAGGCCGAGCCTCTCGCAGTGCTCGGCGGTCAGCGCCAGGCAGATCAGGCCCCGCGCCTCCTTGGCCATGAAGTTGATCGCCTCCGGCGTCGCAAACTGGGCGGCCATCACCAGGTCGCCCTCGTTCTCACGATCCTCGCTGTCGCAGACGACGACCATGCGGCCGCGGCGGATCTCCTCGATGCCTTCCTCGACCGTCGAGAACGGGCTCTCGGCTTCCTGCTCGACCGGCTTCTCTGTCTTCTGGCGCTCCGTCATCTGGCTCACGCCTGCTCCTTTCCGGCGAATGGCGCCACCAATCGCTCAACATACTTAGCCACCACATCGCACTCGACGTTCAGCTTGTCTCCCGGCTCGACTTCACCAAGATTGGTCCGCTCCAAGGTCTCGGGGATCAATGAGACCTCAACCCAGCCCTCGCCGATCACTGCCACCGTGAGGCTGACCCCGCTGAGCGCGATCGAGCCCTTCTCGACCAGGTAGCGGATCAGCTCTGGACCGAGCTTCACCTTCAATCGCCGAGCGAACCCGTCCTCCCCGACCGACAGCACTTCGGCGACGCCGTCGGCGTGCCCTTGGACGATGTGGCCACCGAGTCGATCGGAGGCCTTCATTGCCAGCTCCAGGTTGACGCGACCACCCACTTCCAGACTTCCGAGGGCGGTGACGTTCAACGTTTGGTTCATTGCCTCGACCTTGAAGCCGTTGTCATCGACCGAGGTGGCGGTCAGGCAAATCCCATCGACAGCCACGGAATCACCTTCGGCGATCTCGCCTGCTAGGCGAGTTGCGATCCGCAGACGAGCTCCGTCGGTTCCGGACTCAACCGATTCGATGCTGCCGATGTCTTCGATCAACCCCGTGAACATCACCACTCCTTGAACCGGGCCGTGATCAGGGTGTCGTCGCCGATGCGTTCTACGGTGTGGGACAAGGGGGCTAGGCGCGCGGGGCCTGTCGCGACTGCGGGGGGGCCTGCGGGCGGGGGCTGCGCCTCCGTTCTCGGCCCCCCCGCATCCGCGCCACCCACGCGAGGAGCCGCCTGTGCCCCGCCGAGGAGGATCGGGGCGACGAAAGTCCTTGCTTCGTCTAGCTGATCGGCTGCCTGAAACGCTGCAGCCAGAGCCTGGCCGCCCTCCAGGAAGAGGCTGGTGATGCTGCGGCGGCCCAGTTCGGCGAGAGCCGCTTCGATGCCATCGGCGACCAGGACATCCGCGCCGGCGTCGCGCAGGAGCGAGGCATCAGCTTCCGGCGCGACGATCACGAGCACCGGCGACTGGTCAAGAGTCTCGAGCAGCTGGGCGTCGAGGGGGAGGCGGGCCTGGCGGTCGAAGACGACGCGGAGGGGTTGACGGGCGTCCGGGAGGCGGGCGGTGAGGAGGGGGTCGTCGGCGAGGACGGTGTTGATGCCGACGGCGATCGCGTCGGATTCGGCTCGCCAGCGGTGGACCAGCTCGCGACTGCGCTCTCCCGAGATCCAGGGGGAGTCGCCGCGTGGGGTCGAGGTTCGACCATCGAGCGACATCGCCAGCTTCAGCGTCACCAGCGGCAGTCCCGTCCGGGCGTGCTTGCGGAAGGGCTGGTTCAGCAACCGAGCCGCCGTCGCCTCCTCTCCCGCCGCGAACTCGACCTCCACTCCGCCGTCGCGCAAGATGCCGGGACCGCGCCCCGCCGCCTTCTCGCTCGGATCGTCGGAGGCGATCACGACCCGTGAGATTCCAGCCTCGAGGATCGCCTCGGTGCACGGCGGCTGCCGCCCCGTGTGCGCACAAGGCTCCAACGTCACGTACATCGTCGCCCCCGCCGGATCTTCTCCCTTGCTCCGGCAATCCATGAGAGCCGCCCGCTCCGCGTGCAGCCCCCCCAATTCCGCGTGGAACCCTTCGCCAATTACCTCGCCGTCGCGCACCACCAAAGCTCCGACAAGAGGATTGGGGCTGACGCGCCCGCGTCCGCGCTCCGCAAGCTCGAGCGCCCTGCGCATGTGGGTCCGATCCGTGCCTGTGAGCTGCGTGTTCATGCGACCGATTGACTGGTCAATCAACCAAGCTTACTCCGCCACGGCTCGGCGTCTGGGAACTCATCACATGGTGGGGTCGGTGTGCCCGAGCGGCTCCTCGCGCGGGTGGCGTGGGGTGAGGGGGTCGAGGACAGCCGTGGACAGCCCGCAGGCCCCCTCACCCCGCGACAGGACCCGCGCGCCAAGGCGGTCCGGCTCGCGCGCACCGACCCCCCTCGCGGATACCCTGAGCCCGCGCCTTATGAAGCTGATCGTCCAAATCCCCTGCCTGAACGAGGCATCCACCCTCCCAGCCACGATCGCCGACATCCCACGCCAAATTCCGGGAATCGACACCGTCGAGCTCCTGGTCATCGACGACGGCTCGACCGACCGCACGGTTGAGGTCGCCCGCGCCCAGGGGGTCGAGCACATCGTGCGCCTGACCAACAACAAGGGGCTCGCGGCGGGCTTCCAGGCCGGACTCGACGCCTGCCTCAAGCTCGGCGCCGACGTGATCGTCAACACCGACGCCGACAACCAGTACAGCGGCGCCGACATTCCCAAGCTGGTGGCGCCGATCTTCGCCGGCGAGGCCGACATGGTCGTCGGCGACCGTCGGGTGAGCGATATCGAGCACTTCTCCGGGGGGAAGAAACGGCTGCAGCGACTGGGCAGCTGGGTGGTGCGCCGCCTCTCCGGTACCGAGATCGCCGACACCACCTCCGGCTTCCGCGCCTACAACCGCGAGGCGGCTCTCAGCGTCCTCGTCGTCGACGACTTCACCTACACCCTGGAGAGCCTGATCCAGGCGGGAAAGATGCTGGTCGCGGTCGACCAGGTCGAGGTCGCCACCAACCCGCGGACGCGCGAGTCACGGCTCTTCGACTCGACCGGGGCCTACGTGCGCCGCAACGCGCTCTCGATCCTGCGCATCTACGCGCGCTACGAGCCGCTGCGGGTGTTCGCCAGCGCCGGGCTCCTCGTCGCGATCCTCGCCCTCGCCGCCTGGATGCCCTTCCTGCTCGACTGGATCTTCAACGGCGACAGCGCCGGCCACATCCAGTCGCTGATCCTCGGCGCGGTGCTCTTCATCGCCGCGGTGCAGCTGGTCGCCCTGGGCGTGATCGGCGACCTGCTCGCCAGCCAGCGAGTGATGACCCAGCGGGTCTTCGAGCGCGTGCGCCGGGTCGAGCTGGCGCTCGAGGTGCCGCCCTCCCATTACGAGCCCGGCGACCAGCCGCGCTGATGCGAGCGCTGCGCAAACTGCTCGGCGCCCGCGCTGGCGCCGCCAGCGGCAATGGCTCGGCGACCGCCGACTACGGCAAGACGGCGAGCTTCCTGGCGATCGGCGTCGGACTCACCGGGGTGATCACCTACGTCTACTTCTTCATCGCCTCGCACGTGCTCTCCAAGCCCGACTACGGGCAGATCACCGTGCTCTGGTCGGCGGTCTTCATCACGATTTCGACCCTCTACCGCCCGGTCGAACAGCTGCTCTCGCGACACATCT
>JASLIG010000137.1 GCA_030152805.1 Solirubrobacterales bacterium | reverse complement strand
CGCACAGAGGAGGAGCTGGAGCTCGGTGACCTCTCCTTCTCCCTGGCCACCACCCGCTCTGCCTTTGAGCACCGCGCCGTGGCGCTTGCCTCAGAGCGAGGGGAGCTGCTCGGGGCATTGGATGCCCTGGCAGGGGGGGAGGAGCAAGAGGGCCTCCTGCGGGGCAGGGCCAGGGAGTCGCGGCGGCCCGTCTTCCTCTTTGCCGGCCAAGGCGCCCAACACCCGCGCATGGCGGCAGGGCTCCTAGAGCGCTCACCCGCCTTTGCCGCAGAGCTGGAGGCCTGCGAGGAGGCTCTCTCCCCCCACGTCGATTGGTCGCTGCGCGAGGTGATCGCAGACCCCGAGGGCGCCTGGCTGGGTCGCCTCGACGTCGTCCAGCCAGCTCTCTTTGCGGTGATGGTCGCCCTGGGGAGGCTCTGGGAAAAGCTCGGAGTGCGCCCGGCGGCCGTGGTGGGTCACTCCCAGGGTGAGATCGCTGCCGCCCATATCGCCGGCGCGCTCAGCCTCCCAGACGCAGCGCGGATCGTCGCCCTGCGCGCCCGGGCGATGACGAAGATCGCCGGGCAGGGGGCGATGCTCTCCCTCTCTGTCTCCCCCAAGGAGGCCGAGCCGCTGCTCTTGCCCTTCGGCGAGAGCATCTCCCTCGCCGCCCAAAACGGCCCCCGCTCGCTCGCCCTCTCCGGAGAGCCCGAGGCAATCGAGCAATTGCTCGCCACCTGCGAGCAAAAAGACGTCCGCGCCCAGCGCATCGCCGTCGACTACGCCGCCCACTCGGTCCAGATCGAGGCCCTGCGCGAGGAGCTGCTCTCGGCCTTTGCCCCGATCAGCCCCCAAAGCGCAGAGATCGCCTTTCACTCCACCCTCACCGGCGAGCGGATCGACACCGCCGAGCTCGACGCCGAGTACTGGTATCGCAACCTGCGCGAGACCGTGCTCTTCGAGCCGGTCCTAACCGACTTGCTCGGCCAGGGCCACAGCTGTTTTTTGGAGCTCTCGCCCCACCCGGTGCTCGCCTTCGGCGCCGAAGAAGCGATCGAGGCAGCCGGCGCCGATGCCACCGTCCTCGCCAGCCTGCGCCGCGAAGAAGGCGGCCCCGAGCGCTTTGCCCGCTCCCTCGCCACCGCCCACGCCGCCGGCGTCTCCCTGGAGTGGGAGGCCCTCACCCCCAGGGCAAAGCGCGTTGCCCTGCCCACCTACCCCTTCCAAAGGGAGCGCTACTGGCTTGCCTCAAAGCCCGCCGCCAGCCCCGCCGCGATCGGCCTCGCCGACCCAGAGCACCCATTGCTCGGCGCGATCGCCGAGGACCCCGCCAGCGGGGCCATCACCCTGGCCGGGCGCCTCTCCCTGGAGGGCCACCCCTGGCTCGCCGATCACGCCTTCGCGGGCAACGTCCTTTTGCCCGGCACCGCCTTCTTGGAGCTGGCCCTCACCGCCGCATCGCATACCGGCGCCGCCGCCGTCAAAGAGCTGACCATGCAGGCGCCGCTGATCTTGCCCGAGCAGGGAGCGCTGCAGCTGCGCGTCAGCGTCTCGGGCCCCGGCGAGCAGGGCGAGCGTCAGGTCTCGATCCACTCCCGCCCCGACGCAGAGGATCAGAGCGAGTGGCTGACCCACGCCCAGGGCGAGCTCGCCGCCGAGCCCACCGAGCCGCCAAGGCCACTGCGGGAGTGGCCCCCCGAGGGAGCCGAGCCAATCGATCCCATCCACCTCTATGACCGCCTCGCCGAGGCCGGCTTCGAATACGGGGAGGCCTTTGCCGGCCTGCGGGCCGCCTACCGCCGAGACGGCGAGCTCTACGCCGAGGTCGAGCTGGAGGGCGGCCAGCGCCAAGGGGGCTTTGCGATCCACCCCGCCCTGCTCGACGCCGCCCTGCACGCGATCGGCGCCCAAAGCGAAGGCGAGATGCCCCAGCGCCTGCCCTTTGCCTGGCGCGAGGTCAGCCTCCCCCTCGCCGCACCCCAGAGCCTGCGGGTAAAGCTAAGCGGCAAGCCCGCAGAAGAGCTGGAGCTGGCGATCGCCGACGGCGCCGGAGAACCGCTCGGACGCGCCTTCCTCACCCTGCGCGAGATCGACCCCGCCCAACTGGGCGCCGCCAAGCGCAAAGCAGAGGGCCTGCTCTCGATCGCCTGGCAAGAGGTCAAACCCCAAAGCGCCGAGCGCCCCACCGAGACCTACGAGCTAAAGCCAGGCAAGGGCAAAGACCGCGCCAAAGCAGCCCAAAAGCTCTGCTCAGAACTCCTCCAAAGGGCCCAATCCCACCTCGCAGAAGACGAGCAATCCAGCCTGGCGATCCTCAGCCGCGGCGCCCTCGCAACCGCGGCGAGCGAGTCCCCCGACCCCGCTCTTGCCGCCGCCTGGGGACTGATCCGCTCCGCCCAGGCCGAGCACCCCGGGCGCTTCCTCTTGATCGACACAGACGGTTCAAAGGCATCAGAGCAGGCGCTGCCCGAGGTGCTTGGCAGCCAAGGCGAGCCCCAGCTCGCCCTGCGCGAGGGCAAGCTCTTGGCGCCGCGGGCGGGGCGGGGGCCAACC
>JASLIG010000124.1 GCA_030152805.1 Solirubrobacterales bacterium | reverse complement strand
CGACTCGATGATCTTCATCACCCGCCGCGCGCTGATCTCGATCTCGCGGTCCTCCAGGAACCAGCCGCTGACCGCCCTCGTGTGCTCCATCAGCCGTTCGGCGTCGAGCTTCGAGGGGTTCTTGACGAAGCCGAGGTCGTGCAGCGCCTTGCGCAGCAGCTCGGGGTCTTCGTGGAAGGCGGCGTCGACGGCCTGCTGCTCGAGCACGATCTGCTCGTGGTCGAGCTTCTTGGTCATGCCGAAGTCGAGGAATGCGACGCGACCGTCTGCCATCAGGATGTAGTTGCCCGGGTGAGGGTCGGCGTTGAAGTGCTGGAGGTGGTAGATCGAGCCGAAGCTGCCGCGGAAGACGATCTCGCCGAAGCGGCTGCGCGAATCATGAGGAAGCTGCTTCACCTGCTCGAAGTCCAGTCCCTCGACCAGCTCGGTGACCAGCACCCGGCGGCGCGAGAGCCTAGTGATCACTTCCGGCACGTAGATGAAGGGATGGTCGCGGTAGGCGCGCGCGAAGCTGCGCTGGTTCTGCGCCTCGTACTCGTAGTCGAGCTCCTCCATCACCCGCTCGCGCAGCTCGTTGGCGATCTCCTTGGCGTCGAGGCCGGGAGCCAGGGCGCGAGCCAGGCGCACGATCGTGCCGGCGTTGCGCAGGTCGGCGTCGAGCGCCTCGGCGATCCCGGGGTACTGGATCTTGACCGCGACGGCGCGGCCGTCGAGCAGCTCGGCCCGATGCACCTGGCCGATTGAGGCAGCGGCAAAGGCCTCCGGCTCGAACTCGGCGAAGAGCTCGGACAAAGGTTCGCCGTCGTACTCCTCCTCGAGCACCTTCTCGACCTTCTCCCAGGGCATCGCCGGCGCGTCGGTGCGCAGCTTCGCCAGCTGCTCCTGGTAGATCTCGCGGTACTCGTCGGGGATGAACTCGGTGTCGATGAAAGAAGCGAACTGACCCAGCTTCATCGCCGCGCCCTTCATCTGGCCCAGCGCGCCGACCATCTTCATCGCCGTCTCGATGTGGCGCTGCTCGAGTCGCTCCTTGCTTGACTCCTCCGAGCGGCCGACGTTGGTCGCCTTCGTCCCCGCGTAGCGGGCGCCCTGCACGCCGACGATCGAGCCCAGCTTCGCCGAGCGGCGCACCCGGCCCTTGGGGATCTTCGAGCCCTCGCTCATCGGCCCCGAAGGTTGTCACAGGTTCCGAACGCGCCTCTTTCTCTATCCTCTCCCGTCCGAATGGCCAAAGGACGCGAAACCCTCAAGGCTGCGCCGCGCACGGATTTCGGCTCGCGGACCTCGCGCCGGCTGCGGCGAGAGGGCCTGGTGCCCGGCGTCGTCTACAGCGGCGGCTCTGAGGCGCGCCCCTTTCAGGTCGCCGAACGCGACGTGCGCCACGTCCTCAGCGAAGGCGCCGCTCTGTTCGATCTCGAGATCGAGGGCGGCAAAGCCGTCCCCGTCGTGGTCAAGGAGCAGCAGCAGCACCCGGTGCGCGGCAGTCTGCAGCACATAGACCTGCAGGAGGTGCGGCTCGACGAGGCGATCCAGGCCGAGGTCGCGGTCGAGCTCGAGGGCGGTGACTCCGCCCCCGGCGTCAAAGGCGGCGGCGTGCTGGAGCACGTCACCCGCGAGGTCACCGTCGAAGCTCTGCCGACCGACATCCCGGATCAGATCGTCGCCGACGTCTCGGCGATGGAGATCAACGACACCCTGCAGCTCTCGGCGCTGACGATGCCCGAGGGCGTCACGCTCGTCGCCGACGAACCTGACGAGGTGACGATCGCCACCCTCTCGCCGCCACGCGTCGAAGAGGTCGCCGAGCCCGAGGTCGAGGAGGAGGCCGAGCTTGTCGGCGAGGAGGGTGAGGCCCCGGCCGCCGAGGATGGCGGCGAGGGCGAGGCCGAGTCGGGCGAGGGCGGCGGGGAGTAGCCCTGTCGATTTTTCGCCGCCGCCGGGCAGAGCGCGGCGAGGGCGAGGCAAGCGGCGATCGGATCCTGATCGTCGGCTTGGGCAACCCGGGTGACCGTTACGCCGGCACCCGGCACAACGTCGGTTTCGAGGTCGCCGCCGAGCTCTCGCGACGCTGGGACATGCCGCGCGCCAAGCAGAAGTTCGGCGGACTGTTCAGCGAAGGGCGAGCCGAGCCGGGCGGCCCGCGTGTGGCGATCCTGCTGCCGCAAACGCAGATGAACGCCTCGGGGGATTCCGCCGGCCCCGCTCGCGGCTCGCTGCGGGCCCCGCTCGACCGCACGATCGTCCTCCACGACGAGATCGACCTCCCCTTCGGCGAGGTGCGTGTGCGCATCGGCGGAGGCCTCGCCGGCCACAACGGCCTCAAGAGCCTCAAGCGCGGCTTTGGCGACGCCGAGTTCTGGCGGGTGCGGGTGGGGGTGGGGCGCCCCGATTCGACCGACCCCGACGTCGTCGCCTCCTACGTGCTCTCCCGCTTCCGCGAGCCGCGCGACGAGGTCGCCGCGCTGGTCGAGAGCGCCGCGGCGGAGACCGAGACGCTGATCGGCAAGCTGGGCGAATAGATTCCCCTGCGATGAGTGAGGCGAACGGAGCCGAGCGGCGCACCAGCTACGAGGTCGACGAGCGGGGTGTCGCCGTGCTGCGCCTGCAACGACCCGAGTCGCGCAACGCGATCGATACTCAGATGCTGCTCGAGCTGCTCGAGCACCTCGCCGTCGCACGGGGCGACGAGGCCGTGCGGGTATTGGTCTTCAGCTCCTCCGACCACATGGGCTTCTCCGCCGGCGCCGACGTCAAGGAGGAGCTCGACAGCGAGGGCAAGGTGCAGCGCATGCAGCTGTTCGCCGACCTCTACGCCGCGATCGTCGCCTTTCCCAAGCCGACGATCGCCGCCTGCCACGGCGACGTGGTCGGCGGCGGGGCCGAGATCGCCGTTAGCTGCGACCTGCGGGTCGGCGGTTCGAACCTGCGCATGCGCTTCCCCGGCGCGGCGCTGGGCGTGCTCGTCGGACCGGCTCGCCTCGTCACGCTCTGCGGCCTCGCCACCGCCAAGTACCTGATCCTCTCCTCGCGTACGGTCGGCGCCGACGAGGCCCTGCGCCTTGGGCTCGTCAACCGCATCGCGCCGGCCGCGGCCACCGAGGACTCCACCCTGGAGCTCGCTGCCGAAATTGCCGCCCATCCCCCCGAGGCAGTCGCGCGCCTCAAGCAGATGCTGCACACGTGGGACGACGTCGTCGGCCGTTCGGCGGTTGAGGGAGAAGGCCAGGTCGAGTGGCAGCGCTCCGGCCCCGGCCTGCCCTACAAGACCTGAGCCGCGGCCTCGCCGACGCCGGCGGCGATTGCCATGATCGAGATCTGGGGATTGACGCCGGGGCAGCTAGGCAGAATCGAGCCGTCGGCGACCCAGACGCCGTCGATGCCGCGCAGGCGTCCCTGCGGATCGACCGGGTGGCGGGCTGGGTCGGAGCCCGCGGCGGCCGTTCCGGTCGGATGGAAGCCGGCGAGGCGGAGGCGGCGCACGTCCAGCCGCTCGATCGCGCTCGGCAGTTCGGTCTCCGAGTGCACCCGCGGTGCGCCGCCGCCGAGTTCGACCTCTCCGGCACCGGCGGCGAGCATGACCCGCGCCATCGCCTCGACCGCGACGCGCAGGCGCCGTTCGTCGGCCTTGGCGAGGCGGTAGGAGACGATCGGGGAGCGGCTGCCGAAGACGCGGCCCGAGGGCTCGTCGGCGATCATCGCGCCCAGCGTCGCCGTGTTGGCGGCGCGTTCGAGCCGCCCGGTCAGGTGAGCTCCGTAGCCGGGTGCCGAGACAGCCCCCATGCCCGGTGGGGTGGAGGTGGCCTCGAGCAGCACGCCCTCGCTCTCGTGCAGCTCCTCGATGCCGACGCTCTGCATCACGCCGCGCCAGGCGAACACCTCCTCCTCGAAGCTGGCGGTGATGCCGGTCGCCGGGTGGATCGAGAGGTTGCGGCCGAGGAGAGGGTGTCCGCCCAGGCCGCTGCGGCGCAGCAGCGGCGGCGTCGGGATCGCCCCCGCGGCGACGATGACGAGCGGGGCTGAGATCGTCACCTCGCTGCCGTCGGACCGCTTCGCCAGCACGCCGACCGCCCTGCCGTCCTCGCTGAGGACCTGGCGGGCCTGCAGCCCGCTGACGATCCTCGCCCCCGCCTCGCAGGCCTGCGGCAGGGCGTTGAGGTGGACCCCGCCCTTGGCGTTGTTCGGGCAGCCGATCGCGCACTGGCAGGCGCCGCGACAACCGGTCGCGTTGCGGCGCAGCGGCGCGCTCTCCCAGTCGAGGGCGGCGGCCCCCTCGAGCGCCAGTTCGCCGTTGCGTCCTAGCACCTCCATCGAGGCGGGGGCCACGCCGACCGTGGCTTCCGCGTCGGCGACGCGAGGGCCGAGCAGCTCCGGGTTGGCCAGGGCGAGGCCATGCCGCTCGTGCCAGGCCGTCGCCACGGCGGGCGGCGGCGCGAAGCAGGTGCCGGAGTTGATCAAGGTGGTGCCGCCGACGGCGCGGCCGAGGGGCAGGGCGATCGGCGGGTTGCCGAGCGCCATCGTCGTGCCGGCGTCGCGGTAGATCGAGGCGAAGCGATCGAGCGGGTGGGAGGAGCGGATGCGATCGACCGTCCAGCGCTCGCCCTCCTCGAGGATCACCGTGTCCAGGCCAGCGCGGGCGAGCGCCCGGGCGGCGAAGGCGCCGCCGGCGCCCGACCCGATCACGACCGCGTCGCAGCCGCTGGACGCGGGCCACTCGCCCGCCGGCGTGATGTTCATCGCCGGATCGGGTCGCGAGGGCTCCTGGCGGGAGCCGACGGCCGCGATTTCCGCCGCGTGCGCGTCCGTGCCGTGGGCGAGCAGGACGATCGACTTGAAGGCGTCCAGCGCCGGTGTCCCTCCCAGCCGACCGACCAGCCGGACCACCTCCTCGCGTTGCTGCGGCGAAGCGCCGCCGAGCGTGCGTCCCGTGCGGGCGAACGCGAAGGCCTCGAGGCCGACCAGCGCCGCGCCCAGACCCACCTGCGACGCCACCGGCATCCGCGACACCATCCGCCTGGCCACGCCCGCGACCCGCTCCGGGTCCGGACCCCCGGCCTCAGGCGGCAAGAGCGCCGCCGTCACGTCTCCCAGCGCGGACATCGTGATCGAGATACTAGGTTCTGCCGCCCAATGTCCCTGCGTCCCCTGATTGAGATAGCCGCCGAAAACGAGCGCGTGCACGCGCTCGTCGGCCGTGCGCGCGAGGCGGCGGATGGCGGCGAGACGGTCGATGTGCCGGCGTCCACGATGCTGCGGCCGCTGCTGCTGGCGGCGCTGCTCGAGGACGAGCGCGGCCTCGCCGATCGACCCGCGCTGGTGGTCAGCGCCGACGATCGATCCGCCCGCGATCTCGCCGCCGACCTGCGCGCCTACCTGGCGCCGCGCCGCGTGCGGCTCTACCCCTCCCGGGGCACCGGCTTTGCCTCGCACGTGACGCCGCCGCCCCACCTCATCGGCCTGCGGATCGACGCTCTCGACGCGCTCAGCCACGAGCCCGATGCGGTCGTCGTCGCCAGCGCCACCGCCCTCGCCGAGGCCGTTCCGGACGCTGCCCTCCGCCCGGCCGGCTTCGCGATCTCGGTCGGCGAGGAGATCGACCTCGACGGCGTCGCGCGCGAACTCGGCGCCGCCGGCTACGAACGGGTCGAGCAGGTCACCGAGCGCGGTCAGTTCGCGGTGCGGGGCGGCATCCTCGACGTCTTCGGTGCCACGGTCGAGCGGGCCGCCCGGATTGAGCTCTTCGGCGACGAGGTCGAGTCGATGCGCTGGTTCTCCACCTTCACTCAGCGCTCGCTGGGCGACGCCGAGCGGGTGGAGCTGGCGCCGGCGGCGGAGCTCGACGCCGAGCATCGTGAACTTGCTGAGCTCGCCGCGATGGAGGCGGCCGAAGAAGAGAGGGAAACGCCGAGCCTGGCTGAGATCCTGCCGCTCGATCGGTTCGGGCCGCCGCTCGACCTGGTGCCCGAGAAGGCGGCGGTGATCCTCGCCGCCACCGAGGAGATCGAGCCCGCCCTGCGCGATCACTGGGACGACGCGACGACGGCGATGCACGCCGAGGACGCCCGCCATCTCTACGTCGACGTCGCCGCCCCCCTCGCTGAGCGCGCGGCGCTCTCCTTCCGCGCCGCCGGCGAGGAGGACGAAGACGCCTTCCGCGCCGCCCGCGCCGAGTCGCCCGCCCGCAGCGTCAAGGAGGCCGAGGCGGAGCTGGAGAAGCAGGTCCGTTCGAGCTACCGGACCGTGGTTGCCTTCGACGATCGCGGTGAGGCCGAGCGCGCCCGCTACGGCCTCGACCGTCTCGACTCGACCCTGCTCGAAGGTGGCCGGCTCTCGCCCGATCCAGCCCTCACCTTCGCCGAGGCGCGATTGCGCGAGGGTTTCGTCAGCCCCGAGCTGCGCCTCGCCGTCTATCCCTTCCGCCGCCTCGTTCACCGGCGCCGCCGCGCCGAAGCGCGCGCTCCCGGCGCCGCTCGCGGGCGGCTCGCGTTCAGCGACCTGCGGGTCGGCGACTACGTCGTCCACGAGGACCACGGCGTCGCTCGCTTCGCCGGCTTCGAGACGCGCGAGGTCGGCGGAGTGACCCGCGACTACCTCTACCTCGAATACAAGGGCGAGGACCGCGTCTTCGTCCCCACCGACCAGCTCGCCAAGCTGAGCCGCTACGTCGGAGCCGGCGGCGAACCGAGCCTCTCCGCGCTGGGCGGCAAACGCTGGGAGAACATGAAGGCGCGGGCGCGCCGTGCCGCCGGCGCCCTCGCCGGCGAGTTGCTCAACCTCTACGCCGAGCGCCGCACCCGCAGGGGTCATGCCTTCGGCGCCGACGGCGAGTGGCAGATGACGATGGAGGCCGCCTTCCCCTACCGCGAGACGGCCGACCAGGTGGAAGCGATCGAGTCGGTCAAGGGCGACATGGAGGCTGAGCAGCCGATGGACCGGCTCGTCTGCGGCGACGTCGGCTTCGGCAAGACCGAGGTGGCGTTGCGCGCCGCCGTCAAGTCCGCCGCCGACGGCAAGCAGGTGATGATGCTGGTACCGACGACGATCCTCGCCCAGCAGCATTTCGGCACCTTCCGCGAGCGCCTCGCCGACCTGCCCTTCGTCGTCGAGGGCGTCTCGCGCCTGCGCAAGCCTGCCGAAGTGAAAGCGGTGCTGGCCGATTTCGAGGCGGGCAAGGTCGACATCCTGATCGGCACCCACCGCCTGCTCTCGCGCGACGTGCGCGCCAAGGACCTCGGCCTCGTCATCGTCGACGAGGAGCAGCGCTTCGGCGTCAAGCAGAAGGAGCTGCTGCGCCAGCTGAAGCTGAAGGTCGACGTGCTGGCGCTCTCCGCCACACCGATCCCGCGCACGCTGCAGATGAGCCTGGCGGGCCTGCGCGACATCTCTACGATCGAGACGCCGCCGGAGGGCCGCCGGCCCGTCCGCACCTACGTCGGTCCCTACGACGAGGATCTGGTGGCGAAGGCGATCGTCCGCGAGCTCGAGCGCGGCGGCCAGGCTTTCTTCCTGCACAACCGGATCGACTCGCTTCCCGAGGTGACGGAGCGGCTGCGCGGCCTGGTGCCGAAGGCCCGCTTCCTCGAAGCCCACGGCCAGATGGAGGAGAAACAGCTCGAGGAGACGATGCTCGCTTTCCTCCGCGGCGACGCCGACTGCCTGGTGACGACGACGATCATCGAGTCCGGCCTCGACATCCCCAGCGCCAACACGCTGATCGTCGAGCGCGCCGACCAGCTGGGCCTGGCCCAGGCCTACCAGATACGCGGTCGCGTCGGCCGTTCTAGCGAGCGCGCCTTCGCCTACCTGCTCTACCCCTCGGCCGAGGCACTGACCGAGGAGGCGGCGGCACGGCTCTCGACCCTCGCCGACCACACCGAGCTCGGCTCCGGCTTCAAGATCGCGATGCGCGATCTCGACATTCGCGGCGCCGGCGACCTGCTCGGCGAAGAGCAGTCGGGTCACGTCGCCGCAGTCGGCTTCGAGCTCTACTGCCAGATGATCGACGAGGCGGTTGGCGCGGCGCGCGAGGCCGAGGGCGGGGAGGAGGAGGCGCCCGAGCCGGTCAGACTCGACGTCCCTGTCGACGCTTACCTGCCGGCGTCCTTCATTCCCTTCGAGGCGGCCAAGATCGACGTGCACCGGCGCATCGCCGCCGCCCGCGAGCCGGGCGAGCTGCGGGCGATCCGCGACGAGCTCAGCGATCGCTTCGGGCCACCGCCGGCGCAGGCGGAGAACCTGCTCTCCCTGCAGCGCGCGCGGATCGAGCTCGGTCTGGCCGGTGCCCGCAGCGTCGAGTTCCGCGGCGGCCGGCTCAGCGTCACCGGGGTCGAGCTGGATTCCGAGGCCGCCGGGGTGCTGAGCGAGAAGCTCGAGGGGGCCGTGTACGAGTGGCGAGAGCAGACGGCGGCCGTGCGCGTACCCGACGAGGCCGAGGCGCGTTTGGCCGCGGTACTGGCGATGGCCGACGCGATTCGCGAGGCGAGGCGGGCGCAAGCTGACGCCCAGCAGGCCAGCCTCGCGAGCTGAGCAGCGCCCTTTCGGAGCATTTGATTTATGCTGCCCGATCGGTGGCACGCACTAGCGCCAAGGGAGGGAAGTCGGCGGGGCTGCAGCGCCTTGCCCTGCTCGCCTTCGCGGCCCTCCTCATCCTGCTCTTCGCGATCTTCGCGATCGCCCAGGGGATCGGCAATCCGAGCGTGTCGTCCGGTGACGTCGCGGTGATCGAAGACGCTCCCTCGGAGCTCAGCCCGATCACCGAAAAGCAGTTTCAGCATGCCCTCGTCCAGATCGCCGCGACGAGCCAGGTCAAACCGGTCCCCAAACCGGGCAGCAAAAAATACGAAGAACTGAAGGAAAAAGCGCTCGAAGAACTCTTCAATTCCGTCTGGATCCAGGGCCAGGCGGCAGAAATGGGCATCTCGGTGACCAAGAAGGAAGTCGCCGAAGAACTGGACAAACTGAAAAAACAGGCCTTCAAAACGGAGAAGGAATACAAGGAATTCCTCAAGGAAGCCCACTACACGCTGGCGGACGTCAACGAGCGAGTGACGATCCAGATGCTCAGCGAACAGATCCAGGCACAGGTCTCCGAAACCGGGATCGTGCCGAGCAACAGCGAAATCGAGGACTACTACGAAGCGGCCAAGTCGAGCCAGTTCACGACGCCTGAATCGCGCGACATCCGCGTGATCAAAAACAAAGACAAGGCGAAAGTCGAAGCAGCCAAGGCAGCGCTCGAAAAAGACGACTCGAACAAGAGCTGGGAAAGGGTCGCCAAGAAGTACTCGACCGACACGACCAAAAACACCGGCGGCCTCCAGACCGGCGTGACCGAAGGCGCGGGCACGCTGGGCAAACCGCTTGAAACTGAAGTGTTCGCCGCTCCCCAGGGTGAGCTCGAAGGCCCGCTGAGCGAAGGGACGATCTACACGGTCTTCGAGGTGATGAAGATCACCCCGGAGAAAGTCCAGTCGCTCGACGAAGTCAAACCGCAGATCAGCACCCAGCTGGCCGAACAGCAGAAACAGCAGGAACTCACGGCCTTCCTGAGCGCCTACGGCAGCAGGTGGAAATCGCGCACCTTCTGCGCCGGGGACTTCCTCAACAAACGCTGCAACAACTTCAAGGGCGACGGTCGTCCGCCGGAAGCCAATCCCGCCTGCTACGAAGCAGACCCCAAAACGCCGGCCGAAGCCTGCCCGGCACTGATCCCCCAGGCCAAACCGGCAATGCCGGGGACGGTCAGCCCGCTCAATCCCGAAGGCCAGAGATTGGCCCAGCGGCCGACGCCGTCGGGACTCGAAGCGGCAGTGCCCGAAGGCGAAGTCCCGGGCGGCGTCATTCCGGGCGCACCCGGCGAATAGCCGGCGTTCCGGCACCGGGGTAGCGCCGCCGCGCTGAATAGGATGCTGCTCCCTGTGAGCGGCATCGCATCCATCCACGCGCGCCAGATCCTCGACTCGCGCGGCAACCCGACGATCGAGGTCGAAGTCGAGCTCGAGTCCGGCGCACGGGGCCTCGCCGCGGTCCCCTCCGGTGCCTCCACCGGCGAGTTCGAGGCGGTAGAGCTGCGCGACGGCGGCGAGGCCTGGGCGGGCAAGGGCGTCTCGGGGGCGGTCGCCAACGTCAACGGTGAGATCGCCGCGGCGCTCAAGGGCGCCGACGCGGACGACCAGGCGGCGCTCGACGCGAAGATGATCGAGCTGGACGCAACGCCCAACAAGGGTCGTCTCGGCGCCAACGCGATCCTCGGCGTCTCGCTCGCCGCGGCCAAGGCGGCGGCGATGCTCGCCGGCGAGCCGCTCTTCCGCTATCTGGCCCGGCTCTACGGGGGCGACGAGCTGAACCTGCTGCCGGTGCCGATGATGAACGTGCTCAACGGCGGCGCCCACGCCGACAACTCGGTCGACTTCCAGGAGTTCATGATCGTGCCCGCCGGGGCCTCCAGTTTCAGCGAGTGCCTGCGCGTCGGCACCGAGGTCTTCCATGCTCTGAAGAAGAGCCTCGCTGCTGCGGGTCACGCCACCGCGGTGGGCGACGAGGGTGGCTTCGCACCCAACCTGGAGTCGAACGAGGCGGCGCTGCAGGCGGTGCTCGCGGGAGTCGAGGCGGCCGGCTACGAGCCGGGCAGGGACGTCTTCATCGCCCTCGATCCGGCGACCAGCGAGGTCTTCAAGGGCGGCGCCTACGTGCTCGAGCATGAGGGCCGCTCGCTCTCCTCGGAGGAAATGGCCTCCTACTGGGAGGACGCCTGCTCGCGCTACCCGATCGTCTCGATCGAGGACGGCATGGACGAGGAGGACTGGGACGGCTGGAAGCTGCTCACCGAGAAGCTGGGGGAGGGCGTGCAGCTGGTTGGCGACGACCTCTTCGTCACCAATCCGGAGCGCCTGCGCCGCGGCATCGAGCTCGGCGTCGGCAACTCGATCCTGGTCAAGGTCAACCAGATCGGCACCCTGACCGAGACCCTGGAGGCGATCCGAATCGCCTCCGAGGCCGGTTACACGGCGGTGATCTCGCACCGCTCGGGCGAGACCGAGGACACGACGATCGCCGATCTGGCCGTCGCCACCGGCGCCGGCCAGATCAAGACCGGCGCCCCCTCGCGCTCGGATCGCGTCGCCAAGTACAACCGCCTGCTGCGGATCGAGGAGGAACTCGGCTCAGCGGCCAAATTTCCAGGTTTGCAGGCGTTCCACCAGCGGTCCGCTTAGTGAAGGAATGCGGCGCCCGACCGCGTAGGAGCGGGCATGGCAGCACGCGCCCAGGCGAGGAGAAGGCCGGTGGCCGGCGCCAAATCTCGTCCGTCGCCGCGCCGCAAACCCGCCGCCCGGCGCAAACCCGCCGCCCGGCGCGGCGCCAGCCGCGTTCACTGGGACCGCGTCGGTCGCGTTGCGCTGACGCTGGTGCTGGCTGCCGTCCTCTACTCCTACCTCAACCCGGTGATCGACTTCGTCAAGACCTACACGGCGACGACGCAGGCGCGGGTGAAGCTGCACGAAGCGCAGCGCGAAAACACCCGCCTGCACTGGCGCGTCCAGCACGCCGACGATCCGATCGTGCTCGACGCCAAGGCGCGGGCGCAGGGCATGGTTGCGCCGGACGAGAAGCCGATCGTCGTCCGGGGCCTCTAGCAGCCTTCCTCGGAGCCTCCGGTGGTTAGCGCCGGGACCTACATCCTCAGCGCCATAGCCCTGGTCGTCGTTGGGGCCTCGATCGGGTTCACGGCGTACACGCTTCGGCAGCGACTGCTGCCGAACTGGACGGGAGCACCGGCAAGACTCGTGGAGGCGGTTGTGGCGATTGCGCTGCTCATTTGGCTCGGCGAGATCCTCGGGACCGTCGGTCTCCTCTACGCGTGGGCACTCGTCATCGCGGCGGTGGGACTCGTGGCAGCAACGGCCGCCTGGCCGCGGGTCCTGTCGCAGGGGGAGGGGGGCACTGCGGGCAGTCCACGGGCTGTCCTCGACCCCCCTCCCCCCACCACGCCACCCGCGGGAGGAGGGTCGTGGCTGGC
This sequence comes from Solirubrobacterales bacterium, assembly GCA_030152805.1. Lineage (GTDB taxonomy): Bacteria > Actinomycetota > Thermoleophilia > Solirubrobacterales > 70-9 > VRUE01. The sequence goes on along the minus strand of JASLIG010000124.1, from coordinate 7,620 downwards.
GTGGGTCGTGACCGTGGGAGTGATCGGTCTCGTCTTCGCGCATTGGGGGCTGACCACCAAGGACGCGCTGGACCGAGGGATCTTCAACTTCGATTCGCTCTGGTACCACATGCCGTTCGCGGCGGACATGGTGCAGAGCCACTCCGTAACGGGGCTGCACTACACGGAGACAGTCTTCACGAACTGGTTCTACCCACAGAACTCAGAGCTTCTGCATGCCATGGGGATCCTGCTCACGCATCGAGACACGCTGTCCCTGTTCCTGAACTTCAGCTTCCTAGGCCTCGCGTTCCTAGCAGCTTGGTGCATCGGGCGGCCCTACGGGCGAGGCCATCTCACCGTCATAGCCGCCGCAATCGTCCTCGAGTGTCACACCCTCGTCGTGCGAGAGCCCGGGGCCGCCAAGAACGACCTCGTTGCTGCAGCACTCCTGCTCGCCGCCGTCGCGATCCTGGTCAATGCCCTAATACGCGACTCCAGCGGGTGGCGTGGGGGAGGGGGGTCGAGGACAGCCCGTGGACTGCCCGCAGGCCCCCCTCCCCCACGACAGGACCCGCTGGCCGCCACGCATTGGCCTTTGGCGGCAGCCGGCCTGGCCACAGGACTTGCAGTGGGAACCAAGTCGACGGCGGTCGCCATGGCCGCAGCCTTGACCGTCGCGGCGATCGTCATGGCACCCGCTGGACGGAGGTGGGCAGCTGCCGGTTGGTGGTTCATCCCCGCCCTGCTCGGCGGCGCCTACTGGTACCTGCGCAACCTGATCGTCGCCGGCAACCCGCTGCCTCAAGCAACGAGCCTGGGACCGATATCGCTGCCGCACCCCGAGCGCCTCCAGGAGGGACGTCCCGACTTCAGCATCGTCCACTACGCCACCGACACCGGTGTCTGGCGCGACTACTTCGAGCCCGGCCTGCATCAGGCGTTCGGAGCGTTCTGGCCCCTGGTGATCGTCGCCGCGATCGCGGGCGGGTTGCTGGCGCTTTTCCGAGGCCGCGACTCGATCGTGCGCTGGGCTGGGGCCGTGGCGCTTCTGGGCTTGGTCGCCTACGTCTTCACCCCGCTCAGCGCCGCCGGCGCCGAGGGAGAACCGGTCGGCTTCGGAATCAACATCCGCTACGCGATCCCCCCCCTGCTCCTCGGCCTCACTTTGCTGCCACTCGCCCCCCGTCGCCTTGGTGGCTGGCGCGAGTGGACGCTGATCGGAGCCTTGCTAGCCGTCCTCGTGCTCACCGACCGCGCCGACGCCGTCCTCCGCGATCCGGCTCGCGTTTTCGGTTTGGTGCTTGCCTTCCTCCTGGTGGTGGTGCCAGCCGGATTGCTCTACTGGCACCTCCGCACCGCAGGCGGTGGGGGGTCCCCTGCGGCGACAGGACCCGCCGGCCGGTTCGCTTGGTCCCTACTCGTCCCGGCGATAGCTCTAATCCTGCTAATCCTCGCCCTCGGCTACCCAGTCCAGCGCCACTACCTCCGCGCCCGCTTCGGCCCTGAGTCGGACATCCCGGGTCTCCACCTCGACAGCGCCTACCAGTGGGCTCGCGACAAGAGCCAGACGCGGATCGGCCTAGCCGGCACCACGGCCGGCTTCCTCGGCTACGGCTTCTACGGCACCGACCTCTCCAACCGCGTCATCTACCTCGGCAAAAAGGGCCCCCACGGCGCCTACAACGCAATCCCAACCTGCCGTGCCTTCCGCACCGCCGTCAATACCGCGGACCTCGACTACCTTGTCACCTCGCCCTTCCTCAACTTCCTCCACACCAGCAACCCCATCCCCTCACCCGAGTCCAACTGGCTCCACGGCGACCCAGCCGCGACCCCAATTCTTCGCAGCGATTCCACAGTCGTTTGGAAGCTCAAGGGAAGGCTCGACCCGACCACCTGCAATTCGGTAGACAACGCGCCTCTGCGCCGGATCCCCGACACGCCTCAGCGCCAGTCCCAGTAGGTCGAAGCGTCTTGTACTTTTTCGGCAATTCCAAGCGGCGCCAGCCACCCAGTCCCCACCGAAAAAGTTAAGCGAAGACCTACTGGGACTGGCGCTCAGTCTGAGTCGTCGTCAGACTCGGACTGAGACTCAGGCGCGCCGGCGCGCCGAATCACGATCTGATCGGCGTCGATCCGCACCGTCACCTCGCGCTTGCCCGCCCAATGCTCGGCGTAGATGGGATTGTCCTTGACCGAAGGATCGAGCCAGAGCCCGTAGCCGTCGGTCTCGCCATGATCGAAGCTCGCCTCGATCTCTTTGCGGCGCCCGCGCCCGCCCCGGCGGCCCCGGCGGCGGCGCCGTTTCGGTTTGTCCTCGTCGCCGGCGGAGCGCTCCTTCTCCTCGTCCTCGTCGGACTCGGGCTCATCGGGCTCCTCAGCCTCTTCGGCCTCGGCCTCCTCAGCGGTGGCGGCCTCGATCTCGGCCTCGATCTCGTCGCGGAGGTCGAGCTCGCCCGAGCCGGCGTCCTCCTCGTCCGGCGTGAAGCCATGCTGTTTGCGGAACTCGCGCAGCTCCGAGGTGCTGACTTCGAGCTGGTGGGCGATCCAGGCGTCGGTACGACCCTGGCGCACCCAGGCGCGGATCTGGTTCAGCTGTGGCTTCAGGGAACGTCGTGCCATCGGCGCGCGAGTCTATTCAACCGGGGCGGTCGTACGCACGGCCACCACTACGCCATCAGGAAGGCGAGCGCCTCGAACATGGACACGACCACGACGACGACCGTCACCGTGAGGCAGACGGCCAGGACGCTGAAGCGCACCTTGCTCGCCTGCTCGCTGCGGGTGATCCGCCGCGCGCGCGAGCGGTTCGCCGCCCGCCGGCGCAGCTGCTCGCGCCGGCGACGCTCGAGACTGGTCTCCTGCTCGAAGGCCGTCTCGAACTGGGAGATGCTTTGACGCATTCGCATAGGTCGGTGGCCCGAGGGCCGCGGGGCACCGTAGCAAAGCTGCACAATGGCTTGCAGGTGGAGGAAATGTGCGATCCGTCACTAGAGATCAGGCGGCGCATCCGCCCCAGAGGCCGCGTCCGGCCCTCGCCGCGTGCAGCTCCAGGCGCCTGAGCAGCGGCGAGAAGCGGTCATTCGGAGGGATCGTCAGCGAGCGGGCGAGGCCCCGGCGGACCAGCGCCGCGTTGACGAACCGCCGCCCCAGGTAGACGTAAGCAAGGAGCCGGCCGTAGACGTCACGGCGCTCGACGCCAAAGACGAGCCGCACCCGGTGACCTTCGACGAGGCGATGGTTGAATACCGACGCCCGTGGGCCGAAGCACTGCACCGGTGCGCCTGGCTTCACCGTCTCCGGCGTGTCGACGCCGATGTAACGAACGTCCTCCACCCGGTCGCCGATGCGCGCTTCGATCGTGTCGCCGTCGACGACGCGAACGACGAAGGCTTGTGCGGCGGCTGGACCGGCCTCGACCACGCCGTCCTCCCAGGGTCGCAGGATGAGCAGCACCGCCGCCGCGATCAGCAGGCAGCTCCCGATTGTTCCCCTATTCATGAAAGGCGCCGAAAACCAAGCAGGTCGGGGGATGAAGACCCCGAGATGCGCCGGTTTGCAGGCGCCTAAGGGATACGCCTCACGGATGACAAGAGCGTCTCCTTGATCGACGCGATTATCTCGAGCGCGTCGTTCCACTCGCGCTGCCAGACGTTGCGCCCGAAGATCACGCCCGAGCCGCCGGCCTCCATGATCTCGCGGGTGTGGTTGAGCACGGTCGCGTCGTCGACCTTGGAGCCACCGGAGAGCACGACCAGCGAGCGCCCGGCCGATTCGACGCACTGGCGGATCGCCTCGGCCCCGTCGACCTGCATCTCGTTGTAGGGGGCGGGGGCGTCCTTGTCCTTGCCCGCGTCGATCTTCGGCATGTTGAGCTTGACCACGTCGGCGCCCATCTCCATCGCCATCCGTGCCGCGTAGTCGATCGCGTAGAAGGAGTTCTGGCCGCCCTTGGCCTCGATCGCTTCGCCGCGCGGGTAGGACCAAACGATCAGCGGCATGCCGAAGCGGTCGCAATCCTCGCGCACGGTGCGCAACTGCGCCAGGTCCTCGTCCTGGCGCGGCGAGCCGACGTAGAGCGTGTAGCCGACCGCGTCGGCGCCGAGCCGCACCGCGTCCTCGACGCTGGCGTTGCAAGAGGAGAAAGCATGGGCAGAGGAGGGAACGTCGGTCTTGCCGTTGACCTTGAGGATCAGCGGCACCTGGCCGGCGTAGTCGGGGTAGTACTTGCTGGCCATGCCGATCTGGCAGGCGAGGGCCGAGTAACCGGCCTCGGCGGCGAGTCGGAACTGGTAGTCGGGGTCCTTCGAAGCGGGGTTGGGGAAGAAGTCGCGGGGGCCGTGCTCGATGCCCTGGTCGATCGGCAGCAGCATCAGGGTGCCGTTGCCCGGCCCGAACTCGAAGAGCAGGCGCCGCAGGCGCGCTCGTTTGCCGGGGGCCAGGGTGGCCAGCAGCGATTTCTGCTCGGTCAGGCTCTTCAACTCCACGCTTTTCCTCCTAGTGATCCACTCGAAATGGGTGCCAGGGCAGTATGCCACCGCGGCGGGGCTGCAAGGGCTCCCCACCGGGGGGTTATCCTCGGATAGTCATGAGTGAGACTGAGCTCAGCGTCATCTGCAAGAACTGCGGCTCGGAGGTCAGTCCCTACGTGACCGAGTGCCCGTACTGCGGCGCCCGACTGCGCAAGCGAGCACCGAAACTGGAGCGCCGCGGCGACGCGCTGGAGGCGAAGCCACGCCGGCGCAAACGGCTGCGCGCTCTGCGCCGCCGCGAGACCGAAGGGACGGCGGCGTTCCGCCCCTACGCGACGATCGCCGTGATCCTCGGCTCGGCCGGGCTGCTGCTCCTGCAGAAGGCGACCGGGGACGCCCTCGACAGCTTCGGCGGTCTCGTGGTGCCGTTCCAGGACCAGTGGTGGCGCTTCTTCACCGCGCCGTTCGCATACGTCGACGTCGGCTACCTCTTCGTCGTCGCGATCGGATTGGCGATCTTCGCCACCGGCCTCGAGCGTCGCCTCGGCACGGCGCCCACGGCCGTGCTGCTCCTCGCCTGCGGGGTGCTCGGCATGCTGGTCGCCAGCGGCATCGCCAACGCCCGCGGCGACTTCGAGGTGATAGCCGGCGGCAACGGCATGGCGCTGGGCGCCGTCGCGGCCTGGTTCGCGATCCGCCGCTCCGAGGTGCATCACGCGATCGACGACGACTTCGACGCGATCGGCGTCCTCGTCGCGACCGCGGTGCTGCTGGCGCTGCCGATCTTCGACTCAGCCGCCGACCCTTTCGCCGGCCTGGTCGGCGGCGCCGTGGGCGGTTTGGCCGGACTTGCCGCGGCCGCCCTGCGCGATTCGCACTAGCCTCCCGGTCTGTGCCCACCGACGAGCAACTGAACGCCGCGATCGAGCGCTTGATCGACGCCGAGCGCTTCGCCGAGGCGGAGCAGATCGTCACCCGCGCCGCGCCGCAGTTGCAGAAGGTCCTCGCGGCGGCGCTCGCCGAGGGCGGTTGGTTCGGCGAGTCCCACGATGCCGAGGCGCTGAAAGCGGCGACGACGCCGGATCCGGAGCAGCGAGTCACCGCGGTTCGCTCGCTGCTCGCCGAGGAGGCGCGAATGGGGATGATGGTTGGAGTTGCTGTTGGCTGGGCACTCCACGAGGAGCTGAACGACACCGAGCAAAGAGAAGGAGAGAGCTGAAGATGGAGATCAAGTTCCACGGCCAGTCGTGCTTCGAACTGAGCGATGGCGGGACCCGGGTCCTGGTCGACCCCTTCCTCAAGCCGAACAACCCGGTCGCGGTCACGACCGGCGAGGAAGTCGAGCCCACCCACATCGCGCTCTCCCACGGCCACGCCGATCACGTTGCCGACGCCGTTCCGGTCGCCAAGCGGACCGGCGCCCACTGCGTGGCGATCGTCGAGCTGGCCAAGTGGCTGGAAGGCCAGGGCATCGAGAACGTCAGCGACCCCAACTTCGGCGGTACGGTGGAGTTCGACTGGGGGTACGTCAGGCTCGTCCCGGCCTGGCACACCAACACGGTTCCCGGCTCCGAAGAGTCGCCCTTCAGCGCCGAGCACGGAATCGCGATCGGCCCGGCGGCCGGCCTGGTGATCGAGCTGGGCGGCACGACCGTTTACCACGCCGGCGACACCTGCCTCTTCAGCGACATGAAGCTGATCGCGCAGCGAACCGGCATCGACGTCGCGCTGCTGCCGATCGGCGGCCACTACACGATGGATCGCCACGACGCCGCCATCGCCGCCGAGTTCGTCGGCGCCGGCACCGTGATCCCGATGCACTACGACACCTTCCCGGCGATCGAGGCCGACGCGGAGGCCTTCAGGAAAGAGGTCGAAGAGAAGACTTCGGCGACCGTCGTCGTGCTCGAGCCAGGCGCGTCCCACGCGACTGGCTGACCAGCCAGTCCGGTGCTAGTCTCGCTCGGACCCCAGAACCGGCGCCGGTGCAACGCGCTGTCCCCGCGATAGGGGATAAAACGTTGCACCCGCGGAGTTGAGGAGGAGCGATGGGAACCACTGAGGCATCCGGGACCGAGTTGAGGACCGAGCGCGCCGACTTCCAAGCCACCGCCGATCCGGCGCTGATGGAGGCGGCGGACCGCACCGCCGACGTCAAGCTGCTCACCTATGAGGAGCTCTACCTGCTCTGGGAGCGCCAGCAGTGGCAGACCCAGGAGCTCGACTTCACCAGGGACCGCGAAGACTGGGACGAGCGGATCAGCGAGGAAGAGCGCTTCCAAAGGATGTACGGGCTCTCCTCGTTCTTCATCGGCGAGCAGAAAGTCGCCGAGGAGCTCGGCCCGATCATGCGTGCTGCCCCCACCGAGGACCAGAAAATCTTCCTCTGCACGCAGATCGCCGATGAGGCTCGCCACGTCCGCTTCTTCGAGCGCTTCTACCGCGAGGTCGGCGTGCTCGAGTCCGACGGTCTCTCCCAGATGCTCGAGGAGACCTCCGAGCACCTAAACGACAACTTCGGCCGTCTCTTCGACGAGATGCTGAAGAAGCGCACCGATCGTCTTTCGGCTGAACCCGAGGACACCGAGGCCCTGGTCGAGGCGGTGACGCTCTACCACATGGTCATTGAGGGAATGCTGGCCCTCACCGGACAGCACTTCATCATGGACTACAACGAAACGGAGGGGACGCTGCCCGCCTTCGTCGAGGGCTTCCAGAACGTCGCTCGCGACGAGCACCGCCACGTCGCCTTCGGCTCGGTCTTTCTGCGCGAAAAGGCCCGCGAGGACGATCGCTACAAGCAGGCGATCCAGCGCACCTTGGAGGAGTCGTTGCCAGTTGCCGACGGAGTGCTCTCGCCGCCCTGGGCCCCCGAAGACGAGAACTACGAACTGTTCGGCTATTCGCTGGCGGACACCCGCGAGTTCGCCGGCAAATGCCTGATGCGCCGGCTCAAAGTGATCGGCTTGGGCTAGGGGACCTGACAGGGCTAACCCTGGCTCGCGGGGTTGGCGCTGGCCTGAGGCTTTTGTTGTCCCAGCCGCTGGGGCGAGAGTTGCTACGACCCGGTAGACGGGTCGGAGGGCGCCGGAGATTCCGGACTTTCGGGCGCTGAGGATTCCGAGCCGGAACCGGTGCCCGAGCCAGAGCCCACAGCCGGTTCTGA
>JASLIG010000122.1 GCA_030152805.1 Solirubrobacterales bacterium | reverse complement strand
ATGGGCGGCACCGTCGATCTCCTGCCAGAGCGCGGCAACGGGATTGTCGTGCTCGCTGGCGGCGCGGAAGGCTCCGGCCAGCTCGGTCCAGCGTGCGGCCGCATCTGCTGCCAGCGCCGCCTCCGGCCGCCCCGCCTCCTCGAGGAAGCGCGAGTACATGAGGCGGAAGGCCCCGCCGCCGGTACCGCGCCGCTCAATCACCTGGGAGCCGAAGCGGGCGCACCACTGCCAGTCCTCGGCGACCTCGGGCCAGCTGCCCGCCTCGGCGGCGAGACGCTCGACGGCGTCGAGGCCGGAGAATTCGCGGAACTCGGGCTCGACCATCCCCCGGGCCGCCCGCTCGATCGCCGCCGGGATCGCCTCGCGCAGCTGCTCCTGGGTGACCGCCCCCGAGGCGGTGAACATGTGACCGGCGAGCGGGTAGGCGGGATGCTGGCTGTGGCGGGCGCGGTCGAGGGCCTCGATCGACGTCGTTACCTGCAGCTCGTCGAAGCCGGTGTCGGAGAGGTGAACATGCTCGTCGTCGTATCCCGCCAGGACGACGGCGTGGCCGGGGAAGTGGGCCGAGTTGCCGTAGTGGTCGAGGTAATAGAGGTCGGTGAGCAGGAGGACGGGGTTGCCGGCGTCGACCTGCCCGCGCGCCGCGTCCCAGGCGCCGTTGTCGCCCTCCTCGAACGTCTGCAGATCCAGCGCCGCCCCAGTCAGCTCGCTGAAGCTCTCCTCCAGACGCGCGGTGCGGCCGTTGAACCAGCGGCTTGGCGAAGCGTCCTCGAGCGCCACGTAGTAGAAGCAAGCCCCGGCCCCGAGTCCGAACGCCATCTCCTCGCTGATCTCGACCCCGTGGAACGCCAGCAGGTTCCGCAAGGCGGTGCTGCCGCAGTGGTGGCCGGGGGTGTGGACGTATCCCGGGACGGTGAGCATGGACCCATTCTGATCGACCGTGGGGTGGAGTGACGCCCTATCCTGCCCGACCGAATGTCCGAACTCGATCTAAAGCTTCTCCACGCGATGCGAACACGCGGGCACGCGCCCGGCTTGGAGAAAGCTGCGAAAGCGCTGGGGAAGGCCGGGAACAACGGGGCGATTTGGGTGGGGCTCTGCCTGGTCGTGCTGGCCGCGACCGATTCGAACGGGGAATCTTGGTTCATCTGTGCGCTGATCGCGCCGGTTGCGATCGCGCTCAACTACCTGATCAAGCTGCTCGTCAAGCGGCCGCGGCCGGTGCTGGAGGGGCTGCCGCCGCTCGGCGGCGCGCCCAGCTCGCTCAGCTTCCCCTCGGCGCACGCCACCTCTTCGTTTGCCGTGGCCACCGCGATGACGCGGGTCGATGCCTGGGGGGCATTGGCCTTCGTCCTGGCCCTCGCCCTCTCGCTCGGCCGCCCCTATCTCGGCATGCACTACCCGTCCGACGTCCTCGCCGGCGCCGTTCTCGGCGTCGTCCTGGGCCTGATCGTGCCGCTCTCGCTATGAGCAGAGGAGGCGGCGCCTCATGAAGGTCGGGATCGTCGGGCTGCCCAACGCGGGCAAGTCGACCCTCTTCAACGCGCTCACCCAGGGGGGAGCCCAAACCGGCGACTACCCCTTCACCACGATCGAGCCCAACGTGGCGATCGCCCAGGTGCCCGACGAGCGGCTCGAACGGGTTGCCGCCACCGTCAGGGCCTCCGAGCTGGTGCCGGCGACGATCGCCTTCCACGACATCGCCGGCCTGGTCAAGGGCGCCTCGGAGGGGGAGGGGCTCGGCAACCGGTTCCTTGCCTCGATCCGCGAGACCGACGCGATCTGCCACGTGGTGCGCTGCCACGCCGACTCCGGCGTGCCGCATCCGGACGGCCGCGTCGACCCCCTCGCCGACATCGAGACGATCGAGACCGAGCTGGTCCTCTCCGACTACGAGGGGGCCGAACGCCGCCTCGACCGCGTGCGCAAGGGCGCCAGGTCGGGCGATGCCGAGGCGATCGCCGAGCGCGACTGGCTCGAGCGGGTGGTCGCGGCGCTCGCCGAGGGCAAGCCCGCCCGCTCGGTCCCGGTGCCCGACGCTGCCGCGCAGGGGCCGCGCAACCTGCAGGCGCTGACCTCGAAGCCGGTCCTCTACGTCGCCAACGTCGACGAGGGCGACGCCGAGGCGCCCGCGGGCGTGGTCGAGCACGCCGAGGCGGTCGGCGCCGGCGTGGTCGCGGTCAGCGCCCGCATCGAGGGCGAGCTGGCCGAGCTCGATCCGGCAGAAGCGGAGGAGATGCGTGAGTCCTACGGCGTCGAGGGCTCGGGCCTCGCCCGCCTGGTGCGGGCCGCTTACGACCTGCTCGACCTGATCACCTTCTTCACCGCCGGCGAGGACAAGGAAGCCGTCGCCCGGCCGCTCGCCCGCGGCTCGACCGCCTGGGAGGCGGCCGGCTCGATCCACACTGAGATCCAGGACGCCTTCGTCAAGGCCGAGGCGATCGGCTGGCGCGAGCTGGTCGAGTGCGGCGGCTACGCGCCGGCACGCGACAAGGGCTCGCTCCGCATCGAGGGGCGCGATTACGTCGTCGAGGACGGCGACGTAATAACCATCAAGGTCTAGCTCCCCCCTTTAGCTCCCACTTGGGTCGTTGGCTCTAGGGTTCGAGCATGGACGAAGGGGCGCGCTTCCCGAAGATCGCGGCCAGGGCCGGCCACTACGAGAGCTTCTACGTCAAGGCCTGTCGGCCGGGTGGCGGCCAGGGGATCTGGATCCGCCACACCGTGCACAAGCGGCCCGGCGACGAGCCCACCGCCTCGATCTGGTTCACCTTCTTCGACCGCGACGCCGAGGGTCCGCGGGCGACCAAGGTGACGGTTCCGGCGGCGGAGCTCTCCGCTCCGGTCGGCGCCTGGATCAGGGTCGGCGGGGCCGAGATCGGGCCGGGACGGGCGAGCGGCTCAATCGAGACGGATGCCCTCAACGCCAGCTGGGAGCTCACCTTCGCCGGCGACGCCGAGCCCTGCAAGTACCTGCCGGCCGACTGGCTGTACGAGGCGCCGCTGCCGCGCACCAAGTTCGTTGCGCCCTTCCCCAACGCCCGCTTCAACGGCCGGCTCGAGCTCGACGGCGAGGCGATCGAGCTCGACGGCTGGCCGGGGATGATCGGCCACAACTGGGGCAGCGAGCACGCCGAGCGCTGGGTCTGGCTCGAGGGGACCGGCTTCGCCGAGGACGCCGACACCTACTTCGACGCCGGCGCGGCGCGGATCAAGATCGGCCCCTGGACGACGCCCTGGGTCCCCTCGGGAATGCTTGTGCTCGACGGCGTGGCCCACCGGCTCGGCGGCTTCGGCCAGATCCGCTCTGCTTCGATCGAGGCCTCCCCCACGGCGTGCGAGTTCACCCTGCCGGGCCGCGACCTCGTCGTCCGCGGCCGCGTCTCGGCACCGCGGAAGGACTTCGTCGGCTGGGTCTACGCCGACCCCAAGGGACCCGAGCACCACACGGTCAACTGCTCGGTGTCGAACCTCGAGCTGACTGTCGAACGGCCGGCGCAACCGGCGCGCCACCTGTTCCTCAGCGCCGGCGCAGCCTACGAGTTCGGTATGCGCGAGACCGACCACGGCGTCCCGATCCAGCCCTTCTCGGACGGCTGACTTGCTGAGCCGCTCCGGAGCGCGCCGCTACTGGTGGATCTGGGTGGCGGTGGTACCGATCGCTGCCTGGACCGTGGTCCGGATCTTCGGCCTCGAGCGGGGCTACCCGCTGGTTCCGATGATGGCCTTTACCCCCTACGCCGCGATCGCGGCGCTGCTCGTCGCCGGCGTCGCCACGGCGCTGCGCAACTGGAGCGCCGCCGCCGTCGCGGCGCTCGCCACGCTCTGCCTCGCCATCGTGGTCCTGCCGCGCGCGATCGGCAGCTCCGCCGCCAGGGCGGCGGGTCACGAGACGTTCACGGTGCTCGCCGCCAACGTCCACCGCGGCACCGCGGACCCGGCGGCGCTCCTCGCTCTCGTCGACCGCTACGACCCCGACGTCCTCAGCGTCGAGGAGCTGACCCCGTCCTTCGTCTCCAGGCTGCGCAGGTCCGGGATCGCCGCGCGCCTGCCCAACGCGATGCTGCTCGCCGCCCCTGGCGCCAGCGGCGCCGGCCTCTACTCGCGCCTGCCGCTGGAGCCGTTGCACCCCCGGGCTCGCCTCACCTCCCGCATGCCCTGGGCGCGCGTCCTCCTCCCGGACGGCCGCCGCCTGCGCGTGGTCAGCGTCCATCCCTACGCGCCGGTGAGCGGTGAGATCGGCACCTGGAAGGCCGAGCTGGAAAGCCTTCCGCCCGCCGTGGGGGCAACCCCCTGGGTGCTGGCCGGGGACTTCAACGCGACCCTCGACCAAGCCGAGCTGCGCGACGTCATCGACGGCGGTTACCACGACGCCGGCGACGTGACCGGCAAGGGGCTGGAGCCGACCTGGCCCACCATGGGGCACCGCTTCATGCCCCCGTCGGTCACGATCGACCACGTCCTGGCAGACCGCCGGCTCGGCATCGCCGATTACGGCGTCGACGACCTGTCCGGCAGCGACCACCGCACGATCCACGCCGAGATCGTCTTGCCCTAGCCTCGGCTCCGACGGCCGACTGTCGCTCCGCTATGGCGCCGCGGGCAGCGACCGCTCGCCGAAGCAGAGCTCGAGGAGATTGAGCGAGCCCTCCCAGTAATCGACGAGGGCGGTGATCTGAGCGGCGTAATCCGGCAGGATCGCGACCGTCCGCTCGACTCGCTCGGCGTTCGACTGGGTGCTGATCGCGACGACGTCTCCGAGGGATCTGGCGTAGTCGGCGATCGCGTTGCACGCTTCGTAGTCGCTTTCGTCATAGACCTGATCCAAGCTGACGCCGACGGCTTCCAGGGTTTCGCTGTGGTCGGCGATCAGGATCTGGGGTCCGGCCGCGATCGCCACCGCGCTGATCCGCCTGAGAATCGCCCGCGCCGGCTGAAGGGGGCTTTCGGTCTGAATGGCGAGCTCCTGCAGCGCCGCCATGCGCGAGCTGGAGGCATAGAGTGGAAGCGGTTCGCCCTTGCGATGAAATCGGCCCCGATAGCGAGCGGATTCGCCGACCGAATGCCATGCGTCAACGCCAAATGGCGTGTTTCTGTACACGACCTGCCGCGAGCGGTTCTTCTGGAGCGATGCGCCTTCCATCAGCTGGCTGCGTAAAGGGCTCTAGGCGTTCCCTTCCGCCCCTGGCAATGTACCTGACATTATCGCTGTCGTAGCACATGTTGTTTAGATAGGCAAATATCGGGGTATAGAGGTAGACATTCGTCCGGGCAATTAGCTATATTTCTCCGGTTCGCCCGCAGGCGCCGAAAATTCCAACGTGGCCAGAAAGACGCTACGGATGCCAGACCTCTTGAGAGAGCTCGAGCAAGCACACGAGCCTGCCAATGCCGCTCGTCTGGCTCATACCGCCCTCGCGCTCACGGCTGACGAGATCGCGATCGCGACGGGCGCCGACCAGCGGACGGTCCGGCGCTGGTGGCACAACGGCTCCTCGCCGACCCGCTACCGCAGGCAGCTCGACGATCTCAGGGCGATCGCCGAGATCCTCTCGGCGACCATGCAGGAGGAAGCGATCGGATCTTGGCTCCGCGCTCGCAACCGCTACCTCGACTACGAGAGGCCCCTGGAGGCACTCGGCAGGAACGAATTCGACAAAGTTCGGGAGGCCGCGTTCGCCTTCGTCGACGCGGCTCCCCTCTAACCGGCGACCTTTTCGAAGCTCATCCAGGTGCTGTAGCCGCCGAGCGCGACCTGCAGCTGTTCGCCGCTGACCTTGGTCACGCCGCCGCTGCCGATCAGGCTCGCCGCGACGATCCGCGGCGAGGCGCCGCGCTTGGTCACCACGACTTTCTTCAGCGCCCCGTCGAGGTAGCCGCCGAGCTTGGCGCTGATTTCCGGCCCGCTGAAGCGCAGCGTCCAGTCGTGCAGCGGGCAGTAGTAGTCGTAGGGGTCGGGGACCGCCACCAGGTAGGGGACGGCGGGGCCGAAGAAGACGTTTTGGACGCTCTCGGTGTAGCCCCCCGAGCAGGCCGAGAAGAAGGTCTCGGCGATCTTGCCGCCGTAGGTGACGACCTCGCCCCTGGTCGCGTCCGCCGCCGCGTTGGTCGCGGCGGTCTCGCTGGCGAGCCCGTCGTAGACCTGGCTGCGGGTGTCGTCGTAGAGGTCGAAGCCGTTGCCGCCGACGCCGCCGGTGAGCGCGAAGGAGCGCGACTCGACCGCCTGCGAGCGCAGCTCGGCCGCCGGCCAGGAGGGCGGCGACTCGTTTGGGATCACGCCCTTCACGTACTGCTCGAGCGCCAGCGCGTTGATCGCGTTGAGCGAACCGACGTCGCTGTCAGTGGGCACGACCTCGAGCGCGCCGCGGTAGGTGCCGAGGTCGTCGATCGAAATCCGCCCGCGCCCCGCCGCGCGAAGCTTGCGACCGCAGTCGGCGAGCGCCTTGCCGGCGGAGCTGCGCAGCACCACCCGCGAGCCGTTGCGATGAGCCTCGTAGCCGCGGCCGGGGTCGAGCGCCACGCCGCAGGCGCTCGTCGCGCCGCTGAAGCCGACGTCCCCAGGCTCGATGTCGAGCAGGACGCGGACGATCCGCAGGCCCTCGACCTGGCTGATCGTCGTCCCCTGGTAGTAGTGGCCGAGGATGAAGCGGTAGTCCTTGCCGTGCAGGGCGTAGCCGTAAGCGCCGTACTGGCTGACCCCGACGCCGTGCCCGAAGCCGTGGCCCTTGACCACCCAGGAGACGCTCGCGCTGGCGCTCGGCGCGAGGAGCAGGAACAGGAACAGGGCGAGGGCTGTGAGGCGAAACCGCATCTTCGGTGGGAACAGGTTCTAGATGGATGAGTCTCGGCCTTCTCTACTCTTGGTCGGCGTGCAAGCGGCCGATCACAAGCTCCTCGCTGCCGGCGAGTGGATGGGGACGGGTGAGTGGGGGGAGGTGCGCAGCCCCTACGACGGCAGCGTCGTCGGCCGCGTGGCCGAAGGCGACGCCGAGCTGGTCGGCCGTGCCGCCAAGGTCGCCCGGGAGGCCTTCGAGACGGCCGAGTTCCCCCAGCACGAGCGCGCCGCGGTGCTCGACCGCGCCGCCGCCCTGGTGCATGAGCGCGTCGACGATCTCGCCCGGACGATCGCCGCCGAGGCCGGCAAGCCGCTGAAGACCGCCCGGGTCGAGGCGAGCCGCTGCGTCGACACGCTGACCTTCTCCGCCACCGAGGCGCGAAAGCTGACCGGCGGCACAGTGCCGATGGCGGCCTCGCCGGCCGGCGAGGGCAAGCTCGGCGTGATGCTGCGCGTCCCCTACGGCGTCGTCGGCGCGATCAGCCCCTTCAACTTCCCGCTCAACCTGGTCGCCCACAAGCTCGGTCCGGCGATCGCCGCCGGCAACGCGATCGTGCTCAAGCCGGCGGGCCAGACGCCGATCTCGGCGCTGAAGCTGGCCGCGATCCTCGCCGAGGCGGGGCTGCCCGACGGCTGGCTCAGCGTCATCCCCGGTCCGGGCTCGGCGGTCGGCAACGCGATCGTCGAGCACGAGCTGACCCGCGCTCTCACCTTCACCGGCTCGGCCGGCGTCGGCTGGGGCATCCGCAGCAAGGTGCCGCACAAGAAGGTCAACCTCGAGCTCGGCTCCAACGCGCCGCTGATCGTCCACGCCGACGGCGACTGGGAGACGGCCGCCGACAAGGCGAAGCTGCACGCCTTCTCGCACGCCGGCCAGAGCTGCATCTCGATCCAGCGCATCCTCGTCCAGGAGGACGTCGCCGACGCTTTCACCGAGCGGCTCGTCGCCAACACCGAGGCGCTGGTGGTCGGTGACCCGCTCGATCCCGAGACCGACGTCGGGCCGCTGATCAGCCCCGCCGATCGCGATCGCGTCAAGCAGTGGATCGACGAGGCGGTCGCGGCTGGCGCCGAGCTGCTCAGCGGCGGCGAGCTCCTCGACGAGGGCCGCTGCCTGGCGCCGACCCTGCTCGGCTCGCCGCCGCGGGAAGCCAAGGTCTGGTGCGAGGAGGTCTTCGGCCCGGTGGCGACGATCGACCGCTACGCGGACTTCGAGGAGGCGCTGCGCCTGGCCAACGACTCCAGGTACGGCCTCCAGGCCGGCGTCTTCACCCGCGACATCGGCCGCGGGCTGGAAGCAGCCAAGGGGCTCGAGTTCGGCGGCGTCCTGATCAACGAGGTCCCCACCTTCCGCGCCGACCAGATGCCCTACGGCGGCGTCAAGGACTCCGGCAACACCCGCGAGGGTCCCGCCTTCGCCGTCCAGGAGCTGACCGAGGAGCGTTTCATCACCCTCCAGTAGTTCAAGACGTTAGTAGTAAAAATTGGGTAATCTCTTTCCCTTCCAGCGAGCAAAGGGGAGAGATATGAGGTTGCGCGGAGCATCGGCCCGAGTCGCCGTCACGCTTGCGGTTTTGATCCTGTCCTTGGTGATGGTCGCGGCCGGCACCGCCGCGGTATCCGACACCGAAGGCCAGACGACGCTCGAACAGCGCCTGGTTCCGACCGGAGCAGGCAGCTATCGCTTCCTCCAGCTGGGCGCCGGCGAGGCCTACACCGTGCGCGAAGAACTGGCCGGCGCCAACCCGAGCCGCGCTGAAACCCGCACCTCGCTCGCCTACTTCGGCCAGCTCTCCGACTTCCAGCTCGCCGACGAGGAGTCTCCCGCCCGGCTCGAGATCATCGATCCGCTTTCGACCCCGCTCAACCTCCCATTCGGCGCCGCCTGGCGTCCTTGGGAGGCGCTCGAGCCCCAGATCGACGACTCGATGATCCGCCAGATCGATCAGTTCGCCGCGGCCAGCCCGATCGCCAACGGCAGCGGCTCGCACAGCCAAATGGACTTCACGATCGACACCGGCGACTCCGCCGACAGCCAGCAGCTCAACGAGACGGAATGGGTGCGGACCCTGCTCGAGGGCGGCAAACTCAACCCCAACAGCGGCGTCGACAAGAAAAAATATTCGCACCTGCTCTGCCCGAACCTGCTGGTGCCCGGCGCCGCCGAGGCCGCCCGCTACACCGGGGTGCAGGACTACAACGACTACTTCGAGGGCCCCTTCCCGGAGTTCTACGATCCCAACAGCCCGCAGGGCCCGCACGCGGCCTGGCCCAAATATCCGGGCCTGATGGACAAGGCGCAGCAGTCTTTCACCGCGGCCGGGCTGGACGTGCCCTCCTACGTCGCCTTCGGCAACCACGATGCGCTCGTGCAGGGCAACGCGGCGGCGAACGCCGCCTTCGAGCTGGTCGCGACGGGCTGCCTGAAGCCGATCGGGCCGGTGCCGAACCCCGAAAACGCCCCGGCGCTGCTGAGCGCGCTGCTCAACCCGACGAACCTGCTCGGCATGCTGCTGACCGAACCGCAGAACCTGATCTTCGTCCCCGGAGACCCGAAGCGCCAGTTCGTCTCCAAGAAGCAGTACAAGGACGTCTTCAAGGCCGGCAGCCAGGCCGACGGCCACGGCTTCGACTACATCGACCCGGCCCAGGAATCGGCCTCGAAAGGCGCCGCCGGCTATTACTCCTGGAGCCCGACGTCAGGGATGCGCTTCATCGCCCTCGACACCGTCGCCGAGGCCGGCACGATCGTCACCCCGACCGGCCACTTCACCGCCGACGGCAACATCGACGATCCTCAGTTCAAATGGCTGAAAGGACAGCTGGAAGCGGCGACGGCGGCTGACGAACTCGTCGTGCTCTTCAGCCACCACGCGCCCGAGAGCCTCACCGCCGACGCCGCCGACGAGCTGGCGCCCCTCTGCCTGCTCAACGACGCGCACGGCCACGACATCAACCCAGGCTGCGACCTCGACCCGCGCAGCTCACAGCCGATCCACCTCGAGGCCGACACGGTCGAACTCCTGCACCAGTTCCCGAACGTGATCGCCTGGGTCGCCGGCCACTCGCACGACAACATCGTCAACCCCTTCCCGAACCCGAGCGGTCCGGGCGGTTTCTGGAGCATCCGGGTCGCCGCCGAGGCCGACTGGCCGCAGCAGAGCCGCCTGCTGCAGGTCTTCGACAACCAGGACGGGACGCTCTCGATCTTCGGCACGATCCTCGACCACACCGGCCAGTCGGTCGCGCCGGCCCCTGGCACGGCGGCAAGCGGGATGGACCTCAACGACCTCGCCTCGGCCGGTCGCACGATGTCCTTCAACGACCTCCAGTCTGGTGCCCCGGAAGGCGAAGGCGAAGCGAAAGACCGCAACGTCGAGCTGCTGATCGAAGACCCACGCTGAGCCAAGTGATGTCGCAGTACCCGCCGCATAGCGGCGGGTACTGCGACCGCACCGGGTTGCGCTACTCGTGTGGGCGGGCCATGCGGCGGTGGTCCAGGGCCTGCTCGAGGACTGAGGGCTCTACGCCCTGCTCCAGTGCGATCTCGCGCAGGGAGCGGCCTGACTCCGCCGCCGCCTTGACGATGTCGGCGGCACGGTCGTAGCCGATGTGGGGATTGAGGGCCGTAGCTGTGGCGAGGGTCGCCTCGGCGTGGCGCTCGGTCATCTCCTCGTTGGCCTCGATCCCGGCGACGCACTTCTCGTTCAGCAGGCGCGAGGCGGAGGCGAGCAGCTTGATCGAGTCGAGCAGGTTGCGGGCGATCAGCGGCACCCGCACGTT
>JASLIG010000107.1 GCA_030152805.1 Solirubrobacterales bacterium | reverse complement strand
CTTCGTCGGCGCAGCGGCCATCGCGGCGGCTCACGCCTCCGATGTTGTTTCCGAGTCATGGTTTGAGCATGATCGTGCCGCGCCTGCCTTCGACTGACCCAGGGCACGAAACTCGCTCGAAACGCGCGTTAGCTATACCACGATTTGCAAAATAGTCAATTTAAATTGACTTTTGCGGGCTCGCTCAGGAACCGACCGCGACGATCGCGATGAAGGCGGTGTAGAGGGCGAACCAGGCGGCGACGGCGGGTAGATCGAAGCGGCCGCGACGGTGCAGGACCTCGTAGGCGAGCAGTCCGCCGGCGAGGCCGAGGGCGACCGAGATGGCCGCATTGGTGCTCAGCTGCCAGTTGGTGAAGATGAGGCCGATCCCGACCGGGATCGTCGACTGGAAGACCATCGCGCCGCT
Organism: Solirubrobacterales bacterium; assembly: GCA_030152805.1. Lineage (GTDB taxonomy): Bacteria > Actinomycetota > Thermoleophilia > Solirubrobacterales > 70-9 > VRUE01. Next base: position 22,123 of record JASLIG010000107.1, on the reverse strand, counting down.
GATGTTGCCGAGCGCGAGGGAGTCCTTGCCCTCGCGGACCCAGAAGAAGCTGTTGACCTTCTCCGGCAGCTCGGTCGCCAGCGGCGCCAGGACGAGCGCAAGGACGACGGCCTCGACGCCGAGGTCCTCGGCGATGTGGAGCAGGGACTCAACGAAGAGGTGGGCACCACCGACCATCGCGCCGAGCCCGACCAGGAGCTGGAGGATGCAGAGCCCAAGCGCGGGATCCCGGCGCCGCTCGGGCCGCCGCTCGAAGACGAGCGGCTCGAGCGTCTCCTCGTCCTGGACGGAGCCGGCTGCACTCAGGGTGCGGCGTATGTACAGGGGGTAGGCGAGCAGCATGGCGATCCCGACCGGGATGCGCAGCGCCGCCGGGGCGCCCCAGGCCAGCGCCAGCGAGAGGGCGAAGAAAGCGAGGAAGAAGAGCAGGTCGCGCTCCAGGGTTGGCCGGTGGGCCCGCAGCTCGATGCCCTGCTCGCGGCGGTGGCGATAGAGATGGGCGAAGAGGCCAACCAGGCCCATCGCCAGGGTGGCGAGCAGGAACGGCGCCCCGACGATCGCCCCGATCGCCACCTGGTCCGCGCCCTCGGCGGCATCGATCAGCGCAACGATGGCGATCAGCGTCTCCGGCATCGCGGTCCCGACCGCGGCCAGCAGGCTGCCGACCGCCCCCTCCCCCAGCTCCAGCCGGTGCCCGATCCACTCGACCGCGTTGGTGAACAGCAGCGCTCCCGCCAAGATCGCCGCAAAGCTGGTGAGCAAGAGCACTACGTCCATCGGGGCAGGCTAACCCGTCGGGGATGCTGCTCATGCGTAATAGAACGCCAACCCGAAGATGGCGTAGACGGCGAGCAGCTGGACGCCCTCGAACCAGGTCGACTCGCCGTCCTGGGTGACGTAGTTGGCGATCAGGATCGCGAAGAGGATCGCGCCCAGCTCGAAGCCGTTGAAGACGAGCGCGAGCGGGTGCGGCCCGAGGAAGAAGGAGGCGAGAACGAGAATCGGCGCGACGAAGAGCGCCACCTGGGCGCTGGAGCCGATCGCGATGTTGACCGAGAGGTCCATCTTGTCCTTCATCGCGACCAGGACCGCAACCCAGTGCTCGGCGGCGTTGCCGACGATGGCGACGACGATCACGCCGATGAAGAACTCCGAGAGGCCGACCGCGTGGGAGGCCTCCTCGATCGAGCCGACCAGCACCTCCGACATCAGGCCGACGAGCACCCCCGCGCCGGCGAGGGCCAGCACGGATTTGCGCGTCGACCAGCCCCAGGTACCCTCGTCCTCGTACTCGGGATTGAAGATGTCGCGGTGGGTCTTCAGCGAGAAGTAGAGCCCGGCCACGTAGGTGGCGATGAGGACGATCGCCACCGCAAGTGAGAGGTGCTCGACGGTCGGACCGTAGTTGACCGTCTCGACGCCCGGCCCCGGCAGGCCCTTGCCCTCGACCAGCTCGAAGATCGCCGGCATCACCAGCGCCGCGCCGGCGAGCAGCAGCATCGTCGTCTGGATGCTGGCGCCGGTGCGGCTGAAGGTCTGCTTTTCCCGCCGCAAGCCGCCGAAAAACATCGCCGCGCCGAGCACGAGCAGGATGTTGCCGATGATCGAGCCGACGATCGAGGCCTTGACCACCTCCTGCAGGCCCTCGCCGAGGGCGAAGAGGGCGATGATCAGCTCCGGCGCGTTACCGAAAGTGACGTTGAGCAGGCCGCCTATGCCGGGACCCGAGCGGGCAGCCAGCTCCTCGGTGGCGCGTCCCATCAGGGCCGCGGTCGGGATGATCCCGAGGGCAGAGCTGGCGAAGACCAGGCCGGCGGAAGCGCCCGCGAGATCGAGCGCCACCGCCAGCGGGATCAGCGGCGTCAGTAGGTACGGCCAGCCTTCCGGCGTGCGCAGGAACGCGGCTACTGGAGCAACCCTTCACAGCCCTGGATGTCGACCGGCGTGTGCGCTTCGCCCAGGCAGTCGTAGTAGGACTGCTGGCCGCCGCCCGAACTCCCGCCACCCGCACTGCCCAGCTGGTTGATTTTTTCGAGCAAGCTGCCGATGCCGGCGGAACCGGCGCCGCCCTGCAGGGCGCCCAGCAGTTCGATCGGGTTGATCCCGAGCTTGAGGAAGAGGTTGCTGAGCGGCTTGGCGTTTTCCGGTGCCGAGATCGTCTGATCTTCGTTGACGCCGGTGAGGGTGAGGTCGATGTCGAGATCGACCTGTTTGGCCCCGCCTTCGCTGCCCTTCGGCGGTTCGATCGTCGCCTTGATCGCCATGCGGCGGATGATGTGGTCGTCGCCGACGTAGAGTTCGACGTGGGCGGACTCGAGCGACTTCCGCACCGTGCCCTTCGCTTTGTCGAGTTCCGCCTGCGAGGGCAGCGAACCGGCTGCTTTCAGCTGTTCGCTGCAGACCGGATCTTCCAGCAGTTCGCTCAGCGCTTCGATCGCGCCGGTGCCGTTGAGATCGCCGCTGACCTTGGTCGTGCTGGTTCCGCCGACCTCGGCGCTGCCGTCGTTGCTGAGGTTTTCGACGAAGTCGGCGACCTTAAGTTCGGCCGCCGCTTCCTGGCAGGCCGTGACTTCGCTCGAGCTTTCCTGCCCCCCGCCGCCCCGCTGTTTGGCGATCGACTTGACGAAGTCGTACGTGGTCGGGTCGACTTCGTACTCGGTGCCTTCGTAGGCGACGTAGGCCTTGTTGCCGAGCAGCGTCAGCCCCCCGTCGAAGTCGACGTCTTCGCCGCCGAGCGATCCCTTGCCACTGACGCTCAGATCGAGTTCCGGCAGTTCGGCTTCCTCTTCGCTCTGGAACCGGCCAGAAATGTCGATCTCGGTGTGACCGCTTTTTTGGCCGCCCTTCACATCGATCCCGACCGCGAGTTCCGCCTGGCCACTTTCGACCCCTTGCAGCGTCGCTTCGTCGACGATCGACTGCGGATCGTCACTGCCGCCACCCCCGCACGCGGCGAGGGCGAACGCCAGCACGATCAGCGCGAGGAAGATGGAGAGGATGCGGTTTCGGCTCAAGGCGGTCTGCCTCCTGAATTCGGTTTGGAACTAGGCGTAAAGCTAGCGGACGGACTAGGGGCCAACTTCGAGCGCGCGGGAGCCTTCCCGCGGGACTTCGGGAACTCCGGGGGCCTGGCCAGGGCGCGGGTTGTCCTGCGTAAAGTTGACGGCGACCGGGAAGAGGAAGGCGCCGAGGAAGATCAGGATCACGCCGGCGGCGACGAGCCAGCGGGCCGAGCTGAGGTGGCCGAGGATGCCGATCGCGAAGCCGATCAGGATCAGCGCGATGTAGGGGCCGGCGGAATGCGGCAGCAGCGCGGCAAGGGGGAGGGCGAGGTCGAGCACTGGGCAGGATTATCATCGCGGCGATGGCCGACGATTCCGCAGCCGCGGTTAAGGACGCACTCGCCCAGGTCGGCTACCTGGCCGATGGGCCCGCAGCCCTGGTCTCCTTCCTCGCCCAGCGCCTGGACAAGCCGGTCCTGGTCGAGGGGCCCGCGGGCGTCGGCAAGACCGAGCTGGCCAAGGCGCTCTCCCGAGCCACCGGTCGCGAGCTGATCCGCCTGCAGTGCTACGAGGGCCTGGACGAGGCCAAGGCTCTGTACGAGTGGAACTACCGCAAGCAGCTGCTGCGCATCCAGGCCGGCGGCGAGGACGGCTGGTCGGAGGTCCACGATGACATCTTCGACAAGGAGTTCCTGCTCGAGCGGCCGCTGATGCAGGCGATCGCCAGCCCCGAGCCGGTCGTGCTGCTGATCGACGAGATCGACAAGACCGACCAGGAGTTCGAGGCGATGCTGCTCGAGCTGCTCTCCGACTTCCAGATCACGATCCCGGAGCTGGGCCGCGTCGCGGCGACGACGATGCCGATCGTGATCCTCACCTCGAACAACTCGCGCGAGCTGACCGAGGCGCTGAAGCGGCGCTGCCTCTACCTCTGGCTCGACTACCCGGAGCTGGAGCGTGAGATGGAAATCGTCCGCCTGCACGCGCCGGAGCTGCCCGAGTCGCTGGCCCGCCGGATGGTCGAGGTGGTGCGGATGATCCGCGACCTCGACCTGAAGAAGCCGCCCTCGATCGCGGAGTCGATCGACTGGGCGCGCACGCTGCTGCTGATGGGCGCCGAGGACATCGACCGCGAGACCTTCGAGCAGTCGATGTCGATCATCGTCAAGCACCGCACCGACATCGAGCTGGTCGCCGAGCGAGTCGGGGTCAAGCTGGCGGAAGCGCCGAGCCCGGCGGGGAACTGAACTCGAAGTACTCGGCAAGCGCCTCGGTGTCGGGAGGGCCGTCGTAGGCCAGCTCCCCGTCGCGGAGCGCCAGGCAGCGGTCGGCCGAGCCGACGACGTCGCGGCGATGGGTGGCAACGACGATGGCCGCGCCTGCCTCTCGGGCCTCGCCGAGCAGCTGGAAGAGGACGTTCCGGCTGGGTGGATCGAGGCCGTCGAACGGCTCATCGGCGAGCAGGAGCGAGAAGGGCCGCACCAGCGCCAGGGCGATCGAGGCCTTCTGGCGCATTCCCCGACTGAATTCCGAGGGCAGGCTGTCGCCCCAATCACCGAGTCCCAGCCGCCCCAGGAGCTGCCGCGACCGCGCTCCGTCGTCGGATACACCGTGCAACGCGGCAATGTATTCAAGGTGCTCGTCGAGACTGAGATCGTCGTAGAAGACCGGCGTGTCGGGAAGGTAGGAGACCGCCCTGCGTGCCGCAATCGATCCCGCTGGCGCGCCTCCGACCGCGAGCGTGCCGGCGGTGGGCTCGAGCAATCCGGCCGCGATCGTGAGGAAGGTCGTCTTGCCGGCGCCGTTGGGGCCAACCAGGGCGACCAGCTCTCCCGGCGGCAGGTCGACCTGAAAAGAACCGAGCGCGAGGAAATCGCCGTACTTTCTCGAGAGGTCGCGAGCGACCAGCACCGGCGCCGCTCCAGATCGCTCCAGGTGTCTGGCGCTCACGGCTTCACCGGCCTTCGGGCCGCCACCCGTACTCCCAGCCACCACGCCATTACCGCCGCCACAGTGAGCAAGACCACCTCCACCCCGGCCAAGGCCGCCTCGGGTGAGCCGCCGCGCCCGGCGGCGTCCCTGGCCACGAGCACCGGTGCCGCGACCGAGATGAGGGCCACAACGATTGGGAAGGCAGTCTGCGCGTAGCCGATCGCCGGCCTCAGAACGTACTTGTACGGATCGTTGGTCGTGCTGATCGCCGCACAGCAAAGCAGTATGAAAGCCGTGGGGACGATCATCACGGCACCGACGCCCAGCGCCGTGCCCGCGCCCCCGAGCACTGCCGCAGCGATGACTCCGGCGAGAACAACGAGGCCCATTGCGATCACCGGTGCGATCAGGTGGTGCACGATCAACGATTCCTGCTTCACCGGAAGGAGATCACGCCGAAGCGGATGGTCAACCTCCTGCGCGAGGGGCTCGACCAAGTCGAACGCCGCCACCAGCAAGACGATGCCGGGCAGCGCCGCGAGTGGCGTGACCCCATTCCAGGAGCCGACAACCAGGGCGCCCGCCGCAATGCCCATCGCCAGACTCCGGACCACGCGGGGTACCGGCCAGCGCAAGAAGCTCTGGCCACCCCGCCGCGGGATCGGCCACCGAACCAGCGCCGGGGCTCGCAACCTGATCCAGGGTCGGTGCCGGGATGTCTCGGAGGCGAGCTGGCGACGCAGGAGGACGACTGCACGAAGGTCTTGGACCGAGGCCGAGAAGCGGAGTTGATCGGTCAGCGTGGCCCTGCGCCGGGCGGCCTCGAGCGAGAGTCCACTCAGCCAGGCCAAGCCGAGCCAAGTAGTCGCGCAGGCAATCGCGACCCCAGCGAGGGCGAGAGCGAGCGAAGCACTGTCCTGCAGTGGAAGGGTCGCGAGAACCCCGAGCATCGTCGCCGGCGAGGTCGTCACGCCAAACAGGATGTCTGCGGAGCTCCAGACAAGCAGGACGGTTCCGATTGCCGCGGCCGCGGCCGGGCGCAGGCGGCGACCCGAGGCCAAGAGGGCGCAGCTCAGCGTGCTCAACGGGATCAGCGCGCCGAAGAGCGCCAGGCAGGCGAGCCACTCGACAGGGGAACCAGGCAGCTGCCGAAACGCGAAATTACCCGCGACGGCTCCCAACCCAGCACCCGCCAGTGTCCCCATCCGGATCTGCCTCAGCGCCGCCGGGCGCAGCGCCGCTCCTCGATCGACCGGCGCCAGCAGCAAGTACTGGACCTCGGCATCCTCGATCGCCAGCGGTCCGCCCCTAGCCCCTGACCGCAGTCCGGCGAGAGCGGCCAGAGAGACACCGGCACCGAGCAGCGCCGGTCCCTTGTCCGCGATCTCGCCGGCCGCCTCCGCGCCGACGTCGGCGTCGTGGACCACCCCCGCCAGCACCGCCAAAGCGAATGCACCGAAGATCGCCACTACGTAGACGCGGTAGAGGACCTCCATCGCGTTATCGAGCTGCCCGACGAAGCGACGGCGGCGCGTCGAGCGCATCGCGCGCTGCGCCTGCCGGAGCTGCCCCCTATCTCGCCGGTCCCCCACCCGGCCTATTATCGGGCCAATGAGCGCCTCGCCCTACGGGCCGCAGGCCGACCCCGGCCCCCCGGGGCTCGCCGCCAAGCTGCTCGGCTTCTGCGAGGAGCTGCGCGGCGAGGGCGTCGCCGTCGGCACCTCCGAGATCCTCGATGCCTTTGCCGCGCTCGAGCAGGTGCCCTGGACCTCGCGGGAGGACTTCCGCGAGGCGCTGGCGGCGACGATCGCCAAGTCGCAGGAGGACCGCCGCTTGTTCGAGCTGCTGTTCGAGCGCTGGTTCTTCCGCGCCGCCGAGACCGAGGCGATCGCGCGCGGGGTCGAGGAGCAGGGAAAACGCCACGAGGGGGGCGAGCGCCTCGACATCGACGAGCTGCGCGAGCAGGTGCGCCAGGCGATCGTCGAGGGCAACGACGGCGAGATGCGGGATCTGGCGCGACTGGCGATCTCCGCCTTCGGCCGCCAGGGCGAGGGCTCAGGCGTGGTCGGCGTCGACGTGCAGCGGATCAGGCGCACGCTCGGCCTCTCGGCGGGCACGCAGGCCGCCGCCGAGGACGGCGCCACCGAGCTGCCGCCGATCGACCGCGATCAACTAAACGCCTTCGAGCGCCACCTGCGCCGCGAGCTCGAGCGCGACTTGATCGAGCGCACCTCCACCCTGCCGCCCGCGCGCCCGCTCGCCGAGCTCGACCGGGCGCTGCCGACCAGCCCGACCCAGGACCTGGCCGCCGTGCACCGCGCCGTCTCGCAGATGAAGCGTCGCCTGGCGACGCTCGGCCACGAGCAGCGCGGCCGGCGCAAGGGCCAGACCGTCGACGTGCGGCGCACGATGCGTGCCTCGCTGGAGACCGGCGGTGTGCCGATGCACGTGCGCTACCGGCCGAAGCGGCCGCGGCGGCCGGAGATCTACGTCCTCTGCGACGTCTCCACCTCGGTCACCTCCGCCAGCGTCTTCTTCCTCTCCGTCCTGCACGCCCTGCACGACTCCTTTCGAAAGCTGCGCAGCTTCGTCTTCATCGAGCGCATCTCCGAGGTCACCGAGGTCTTCGAGCACGAGCGCGACTTCCGCGCGATCGCCCAGCGCATCTCCAGCGAGGGCGGCGTCGCCGACGTCTCCGGCTACACCGACTACGGCCGCGTCTGGCTCGAGTTTCTCGGCGAGATCTCCGACGACCTCGACCCCCGCTCGACCGTGATCGTGCTCGGCGACGCCCGCACCAACGGCCGCGAGCCCCACGCCGAGGTGTTCGCCCAGGTCTCCGAACGCGCCGGGCGCCTCTTCTGGCTCAACCCCGAGCCGAAGCTGTACTGGAACTACGGCGACTCGGTGATGGCCGCGTACGAGCGCTATTGCGACGGCGCCTTCGAGTGCTGGACGACGCGCCACCTGGAGAACTTCGTCAACGTCGTGGCAGGGGGCGTCCCGGCAGCGGACTGACGGGGGGCATGGGGCGTCCTACACTGCGGCGCAATGAGCGAACTTGCCGAGCACCCCACCCGCCGCTCTCAGAGCGCCAACAGCAAGCAGTACGACCGCGTTGCTCGCTTCTACAGCACGCTTGAGCCGCTGTATCTGATCTTCCCTCTTGCCCGCCGCAAGGCGGTGGCCGCGCTCGAGCTGAAGCCCGGCGACACTGTTCTGGAGATCGGGGCCGGCACCGGGCGCAACTTCCCCTACCTGGTCGATGCGGTCGGCACGAGCGGAACCGTCATCGGCGTCGATGCGTCCAGAGGCATGCTGGCCGAGGCGCACAAGCTGATTGAGCGGCGGGGCTGGTCGAACGTTCAACTGCTCCATCAGGACGCCACACGGCTCCAGGTCGATCGCGACGTTGACGGAGTGCTTTTCAGCCTCAGCTACTCGTCGCTGCCCGAACCACGTCCCGCACTGGCGCGGGGGTGGGGGCGGCTGCGCCCAAAAGGTCGCGTCGTGGTCATGGACATGGGGCTCACCCAAAGCCGTTGGCACCGCCTGCTTGACCCGATTGCCCGTCTGCTCGTCAAGCTCGGGCCGGGCGATGCCTACTCCGACCCCTGGCGCGACCTCGCCGCCTACGGCCCGGTCGAGACCGAACGCTTCCTGGCGGGCTTCTACTACGTCAGCTCCGTCACCAAGCCCGAGCAGTCCTAAGCGGGCGCCGGGGCAACCACCCGGTGGACCAAGCGTTGCAGCGGAAGGGATTGGCAGCAGACCGCTAGTACTCATCCCCACAACCGAAAGGGGAGAGCAATGCCACCGTCCTACCCAGTCACGTTCTCCGTCGACTATCCGGACCGCAAACTCAACCGGCTCTCGACGTTCTTCCGGATCTTCGTCGTGATCCCGATCGCGATCCTCGTGGAGCTGCTGCCCGGAGGGGGAGCCGGTCATGTCGGTGCGACCGGCGCTGAGTACGGCGGCTCGATCGCCGCTGGCAGCGTCGTCTTCGTACCGATCGTGCTGATGCTGCTCTTCCGCCAGAAGTACCCGCGCTGGTGGTATGACTGGAACCTCGAACTGCTGCGCTTCACCAACAGGATCGGCGTCTACTTCGCCCTGATGGACGACGAATACCCCTCCACCGACGATCAGCAGGCTGTCCGCCTCGACTTTGCCTACCCCGATGCCCAACAGCTGCAGCGCGGCATGCCGCTGGTCAAGTGGCTGCTGGCGATCCCGCACTACGTCGTGCTCTTCTTCCTCTACATCGGCGTCTTCTTTTCCGTGATCGCAGCCTGGTTCGCGATCCTCTTCACCGGCCGCTACCCGCGCGGCATCTTCAAATTCGTCGAGGGCACGATCCGCTGGCACAACCGTGTCGTCGGCTACGCCTTCGCCCTGGTTACGGACCAGTACCCACCCTTCCGCCTAGCGCCCTGAGCGGGCGGGCAAAGGGCGGCTGCTCCAGCACCGCCTTGAAGCGATCGCCGGTGAGCGCCAGGTGCGGCGCTCCCGGCAGGTCGACGCGCAGCGTTCCCGTCCAGCGCGTGGAGTCCTTCGCTCCGTGCGTGAAGGTGGCCGAGCCGCGGAAGGGCTCCGGGGGTCGAACCGTGGCCGAAGTCAGTCCTTCGTCGAATTCGAAGTCCTTGGCGGGGCCGGGGACGAAGGCGAAGCGGGAGACGTCCATGCGCTTTCGGTGTTCCTGAATCTGGGCCAGGAAAAGCGTCTGGCCGCCTTCTCCGGGCGGCGCCCCGAAGGCGTAGAAGACGATGCGGTGGTCGCGCGTTTCGACCTCGAGCGCGGTCGGCTGCTCGCCTTCTCCGCCGCCGGATTCGGGTTTGGGGACGACCTTGCCGTGGTGGCGCCGCCTGCATTTCCAGCGTGACTCGACGTAGGACGTGCCCCGTGCCCTGGCCTCGTCGACGCGGGTGTAGCCGCGCTCGCCGCGAAACAGGATCGTGCCGATGAAAACACCGAAGCGCTTGACCCGCGGCGGCCCCTCGCAGCGCTTCGGCGGCCTCGTCAGCCGGTAGCCCTCGGTCTGCTCGAAGCGCACGTCCACTCGACCGCGACTGCCGATCCTGGCCACGATCCGGTCCGGCGAAGTTCGACCTCGCACCGTGTAGGAGGCCGCCCCGTGGCGCCCACCGACGCCGACGCTGACCCTCCCGCCGAAGCCGGACACCCCGATCGAGTAGCCGTTGCTCGCCTTCAGGGAGAACGCTCCCCCCGAACCGTCGCCGAACGACAGGAATCCAGTTGAAACGATCGCGGCCGAAGCCGGGGATACGCACGCGAAGCACGCGGCCATGGCCCCCACGAGGCATATCAAACGGCGCATCGATCATCCCCCCTTGCCGCAGTCAGGGCGCGATCATATATTCGAATCGTCAGCGCGCTACCCAGGCGTCCGGCTGAGCAGCGAGGGCCCCCACCTCACTGGGCAGCTGGCCGCTGACCAGGTCGGCGAGGGTGACGTGCTCGAGCACCGTGCGCAGGCTGGCGCGGACTGCGATCCAGACCTCCTGCAAGTGCTCGGCGTTGCCGCGGTACTCGATCGACTCCGGCGGCGCCGACTGCACGTGGGCGATCGGCCCCTCGACCGCGCGCACGACGTCGGCAATCGTCACCTCGTCGGCCGGCTTGGCTAGCCAGTAGCCGCCCTTGGCCCCGCGGCGGGCGCGGACGATGCCCGCGTGCTTCAGCTCGAGCAGGATGTGCTCCAGGAACTGCAGCGGGATGTCCTGTGCGTCGGCGAGCTTCTCGCCCTTGACCGGTCCCTCCTCAGCCGCGGCAAGCTCTGCCGCAGCACGGACCGCATAGTCAGCCTTTGCCGATACGCGCATATGCAGCTAGTAAATCAGTCAGCCGGTTGCATCCGGCGCCAGCGCCTGGGCACGAGCGGCGGCTTGCGCTTCCTTTTCGCGGCGGCGGTGGAGGATGCGGGGCGCGGCGAGGATCGCCCCGAGGCCGAGGGCGGCGACCGCGGCGGCGATCGGCCAGACGTTGGGGTCGCCCTTCTGAATCGTGACGATGCCGGAGCCGACGAGGACGACGCCGAGGGCGGTGCGGATGAAGCCCTGAGGGGCTTTGCTGGAGAGCGCGGCGCCGATGACGACGCCGGGGATCGAGCCGATCAGGATGTTGGCGGCGAGGGTGAAATCGACGTTGCCGCCGATCCAGTGCGCGATGCCGGCGGCCCAGAGCAGGATGGCGGCGTGGAAGACGTCGGTGCCCACCACCTTCTTCGGCGCGAGGCGGTAGATCGCGATCAAGAGGATCGCGATCACCGTGCCCGAGCCGGCCGACGTGACGCCGATGACGAGGCCGGTGGTAGCGCCGATCGCGACGGCGGCGACCTTGTGACGCCGCTCGACGTCGAAGCGGTCGCGCTCCTGCACGAGGTCGCGCAGGATCAGGGCCCGGGTCAGGGTGATGATGCCGACCATCAGCAGCGTGCCGCCGAGCACGGCGTAGACGAGCGAGTCGAGGCGGTCTTCGCCGATGTGGTCCTGCAGCACCGAGACGATCGCCACGCCGGCGACCGCCGCCGGGACCGAGCCCATCGCCAGCCACTTGACCAGCTCCAAGTTCACCGTCTTCATGCGCAGGTGGCGCCAGCCGCCGACCGTCTTCGTCACCGCCGAGTAGAAGATGTCGGTGCCGATCGCGGTCGTCGGCTGGATGCCGAAGATGAGGATCAGCAGGGGGGTCATCAGCGATCCCCCGCCCATGCCGGTCATGCCGACGAGTACGCCGATTCCTAGTCCGAAGACGATGATTGCCGGGTCCATATGAGTTCCGCGCTGAGTGGTGCTAATTCGACTTTCCTGACCTCTTAGGTCAGGAGCGCGAGTGCGCCAGGATACCAAGATGCCCGCCGAAGCCGAGGACTTCGCCAGCGTGACCGCCATGCCTGCCTCCAACGAGCGGGCCCTCTCCGTGCGCGGCTTGGGACATTCCTATGCGGAGCTCGAGGTGATCGAGCGGCTCGATCTGGCCGCGCCCGCCAACTCGGTGCTGGGGCTGGTCGGCCCATCCGGGTGCGGCAAGTCGACCCTGCTCGAGCTGATCGTCGGCCTGCAGGAGCCGCGACGGGGCAAGATCGAAGTCGGCTCCGCCGCCACCGCGACGGGCCGGCTCGGCCACTGCGCCTTCATGCCCCAGCGCGACCTGCTGCTGCCCTGGCTCTCAGCGATCGACAACGCGGCGCTCGCCCTGCGCAATCAGGGCATACGGCGGCGCCGGGCTCGCGCCGAGGCCGACCGGCTGTTCGAGCGCTTCGGCCTCGCAGGCTTCGAGCGCTTCTCGCCGGCCAAACTCTCGGGGGGGATGCGCCAGCGGGTCGCCTTCCTGCGCACGCTGATCGCCGGCAAGCCGCTGCTCGCCCTCGACGAGCCCTTCGCCTCGCTCGACGCAATCACCCGGGCTGAGATGCAGGGCTGGCTGGCGCGAGCGCTGGAGGACAACCCGCGCACGGTCGTCCTCGTCACCCACGACATCGAGGAGGCGCTCTACCTCTGCGACCAGGTCGCGGTTCTCTCGGGGCGGCCCGCGCGCGTGGTCGAGCTGCTCAGCGCCCCCGCACCGCGCGCAGCCGATCGCGACGAGACCGTGACCGACCCCGCCTTCGTCGCCGTGCGCGAGCGGGCGATGCAGGCTCTGCGCGAGGGACGGGGCGCTCTTGCGGCGCCGAGCGAAGAGAGGATCACCGGATGAAGCGCTGGTTCCTCCCCGCGCTGTTGCTGGCCGCCCTGATCGGCACCTGGCAGCTCGCCGCCAGCAGCGGCGTGCTCGCCGGCCTGCTCAACGTCGAAAGCTTCCTCGTGCCCTCCCCCGCCGAAATCGCCGAATCACTCTGGCAGAGCCGCGCGCTGCTCGCGGAAAACGCCTGGGTCACGCTCGAAGAGGTGCTGCTGGGCTTCGCCTGCGCCCTCGTGGCGGGCGTCGCCTTCGCCGTCGCCATGCACCTGTCTGAAACCGTGCGCCTGGCTCTCCATCCGCTCGTGGTCGCCTCCCAGACCATCCCGATCATCGTGATCGCTCCGATTCTGGTCGTCTGGTTCGGCTTCGGGATCGGCCCGACGCTGATCGTGATCGCCCTGGTCTGCTTCTTCCCGATCACCGTGAACACCCTCGACGGCCTTGGCTCGGTCGACCCGGAGGCGACCAAGATGATGCGCACGCTCGACGCCTCGCGCGGTCAGATCCTGCTCAGAGTGGAGGCGCCGTCGGCCCTGCCGTTCTTCTTCAGCGGCGCCAAGATCGCCGTCGCGGTCGCCGTGATCGGCGCGGTCTTCGGCGAGCTGGCCGCTCCGGATTCGGGACTGGGAGCGCTGATCTTCCGCGACATGAACCAGCTGGAGACCGCCCGCGCCTTCGCCTCCGTCGCCATCCTCTCGGCGATGGCGATCGTGCTTTTCGCGATTCTCGCCCTCGCGGAGCGTCGCATCGTCACTTGGCGATAGAAAGCAGGGGATGAAGCGCGCCCCGATCCCGGCGTTTGCCCTCGCCGTCGCCCTGCTCGTGCTCGCCCTGGGCCTCGCCGCCTGCGGTGAGAAGAGCGAGGAAGTGAACGGCCGCGCGCAGCCGTTCACGCTGACGCTCGACTTCTACCCCAACCCCGACCACGCGGGCATCTACATGGCCGAGAAGCTCGGCTACTTCGCCGACGCGGGGCTCGACGTCAGCATCCAGACCCCCGCTGATCCCTCGACGCCGATCAAGCAGGTGGCGGCCGGCCGCAGCGACCTGGCGATCTCCTACGAGCCCGAGGTCGTGCTCGCGCGGGAAGGGGGGCTCGACGTGAAGGCGGTCGCCGCGATGGTCAACCGGCCCCTGACCTCGATGATCTGGCTGAAGAAATCGGGCATCGAGAGCGTCGGCGGGCTGCGCGGCAAGACGGTCGCCACCGCCGGCATCCCATACCAGGACGCCTACCTGAAGACGATCCTCGCCCGCGCCCGGCTGGCGTCGGATGACGTCAAGGCCGTCAACGTCGGGTTCGGGCTGCTGCCGGCGATCCTCGGCGGCAAGGCGCAGGCGATCCTCGGCGGCTTCAGCAACGTCGAGGGCGTCGACCTGCGGCTGCGCGGCAAGGACCCCGTCGTCACCCCGGTCGACGAGCTCGGCGTGCCGACCTACGACGAGCTGGTGCTGGTCGCGCAGCGCGAGCGCCTCGAAGAGGAACCGCAATCGGTCCGCTCCTTCATCGCCGCACTCGCGCGCGGCACGCTGGCGGCGGCGAGCAATCCCAAGGCAACGGCGAAAGCGCTGCTCGAAGCCAACCCCGATCTCGATCCGAAGCTGACCCGCGCGGAGCTGGCGGCGACGCTGCCGCTGCTGAGCCCGGCCTCGGGCGCCGAGCGCCCCTACGGCTTCATGGCGCCCGAGCAGTGGCGCAAGTTCATCGGTTGGATGCGCGACAACGAACTGATCGACGGCCTGCCGGCGACGTCGGAATTGCTCAGCAACGACTACCTGCCGGGCGTAATCCCCGAATAGAGCGGCGTTCCCTCGCTGAGCATCGTCGAGATCTTCTCCGGCGGCAGTGCTCGCGAGAAGAGGTGGCCCTGGGCGTAGTCGCAACCGAGGCGGCTCAGCTCCGATAGCTGCGGCTCGTTCTCGACCCCCTCGGCGATCACGTCGAGCGAGAGCGCCCGCGCCATGCCGATGATCGCCTCGACGATCGCCGTGCGCTCCTGTTCGACTCCAAGCGCGTCGACGAAGGAACGGTCGATCTTCAGCGCGTCGAACGGGAAGCGGTTGAGGTAGGCCAGCGAGGAGTAGCCGGTGCCGAAGTCGTCGAGGACGAGGCCGACGCCGATGTCGCTGAGCGCTTCCAGGGTACCGATCGCCGTCGCCGACTCCTCGACCAAGACACTCTCGGTCACCTCCAGTCGCAGGTGGACCGGATCGAGGCCGGTACCGGCGAGGATCTCCTCGATCGAGCTGGCCAGCTCGCGATGGGTGACCTGGCGGGCCGAGAGGTTGACTGAAACGTCGAACGGGCGCTGATCCGGCCGCAGCTCATGCCACTCGAGCACTTGGCGGCAGGCGCTCTCCTGCACCCAGCGACCGATCGGCTCGATCAGGCCGCTGTCCTCGGCGATCGAGACGAAGTCGCTGGGATCGAGCATGCCGCGCTCGGGATGGCGCCAGCGCACCAGGGCCTCGAGGCCGGTGATTTCGCCGCTGCGCAGGGCGAGCAGCGGCTGGTAGTGAAGCTCCAGCTCGTTGCGCTCGATCGCCTGGCGCAGCTCGCGCTCGACCTCGAGCCGCCGCAGCGCCCCGGCTCGCATCTCCGCGTCGAAGAGCTCGCAGCGGGCGCGGCCACGTTCCTTGGCCCGGTACATCGCCGCGTCGGCATCGCGGATCAGCATGTCGGCGTCGACCGGCTCGCGGGTCGAGGGCCGGGCGACGGCGATGCCGACGCTGGCGCTGACGAAGTGCTCGACCCCGCCCATCGCGTAAGGCTCGGCAAAGGCCGCGGCGATGCGGTCGGCGATCGCCACCGCCTCGTCCTCGTCGGCGAGGCGGTCGACGAGGATGCCGAACTCGTCGCCACCGAAGCGGGCGACGATGTCGCCGGGGCGCAGGTGGGCCCGCAGCCGGGGCGCCACCGCGCGCAGCAGCTCGTCACCTGCGTGGTGGCCCATGCTGTCGTTGATCAGCTTGAAGTTGTCGAGGTCGAGGAAGAGGATCCCGACCGGCGAGCCCGAGACGGTGCTGCGCTTGAGCGCGTCGTTCAGCGAATCGATGAAACTGAGCCGGTTGGGCAGGCCGGTGAGCGGATCGTGGAGGACGCGATGGCGCAGCGCCTGGTCGGTTGCGTGGCGCTCGATCGCGTCGGCCAACACGTTGGCTGAGGCCTGCACGAAATGGACGTCCTGGGGAGCGAAGCGGTTCGGCTCGGTGGAGTGGATGTCGAGCACGCCGAAGGGCTGCTGCTTGCCGTCGATCAGCACGGCGAGGCTGCTGCGCACCCCCATCACCCGCAGCGAGGGCGGCATCGAGAAGCGTCGCTCGCTGGTCCAGTCATCGACGATCACGTGCAGGCGCGAGTCGAGGGCAGCGCCGGCGTGGGAGTCGCGCGCCGCCGAGGCGCGGGACGAGCCGACCACCTTGTCCTCGAGTCCGGCCCGCAGGGCGAGGCGGCGACCGTCGCGGCCGACCTCCCAGATGCAGGCCGCGTCGACCCCCTCGATCTCGTTCATCACCGCGACCGCCTCGTGCATCAGGCCCTCGGGATCGCCGTCCTGCAGGGCGCGCCCTCCCAGTCGCGCCACCGCCGCCTGCTGGGCGGCGGCCCGCTGCAGCTCCTGCTCGGCGTTCTTGCGCTCGGTGATGTCGTAGAGGACGCCGTGCCAGACCGGCGTGCCGACTTCGTCGGGCTCGAGCACCGCCTCGTCGAGGATCCAGACGACGCGCCCGTCGCGGGTGATCATCCGGTAGTCGACCGGCGGCGGGTTGCGGGTACCGATCGTCTTGCGGCTCTCCTGCGAGAGGGCGCGCTCGCGATCGTCGGGGTGCAGCAGGCGCGCCCAGAGCGTCGGATCTTCCAGCCATTCCTCCGGCGTGTAGCCGAGGATCTCCTCGACCTGGGGGCTGACGTAGCGCCAGCGCCCGTTCTCGCCGAGCTCGGAGGCGTAGACGATCGCCGGCAGGCGCTCGACCAGGCGGCGGTAGTCCTCGCCTCCCGCCGTGATCTGGTCGAGGAACTCGGTGACTCGTTTCTCGGGCCAACTCCCGCCCGTCGTCGACTCCATCGTTGGCCTTATCGGCCTCAGCCAGACACGCTTGAGTTCGGCTGCCGGCTACCCGCTATATGGCGAGGGTCCAAGCGGCGGCGAGGCCACGGAAGGGGGCGTAGGGAGCGTAGAACTCCTCCACCTCCTCGACCGTGGCCCGGCGCCCCAAACGGGCCAGGCGGCCGACCAGCTTCAGGTACATCAGGTCGCCCGCCGGCAGCGAGTCCGGATCGCCGCGGCCGAAGAGGCCGAGGCACTGCACCGTCCAGGGACCGATCTCGCGCACGGCGAGCAGGCGGCGATCGGAGTCGGGCCGATCGAGGTCGCAGTGCCCGCCCGCCACCTGTCTCGCGACGGCGCGCAGCGCGATCGCCCGTTTCAGGGCGAGCCCCATCGACTCCAGTTCAACCGGGGCGCGGCCGGCGATCAGGCCCGCGCTGGGCACGTCGCGCAGGCCGTCGCGTCCCGGGCCGAGTCGCAGCCCCCAGCGACCGACCATGCGGCGCTGGATGCGAGCGGCGCGGCCGGACTCGATCAACTGCTTGACCACGGCCCAGACGAGGGCCTCCCAGGGCCAGGGGCGGCGGCGGGGCCGGTGGTCGGGGCGGCGGCGCAGCAGCGGCCCGAGCAGCGAATCGCGGCGGAAGCGCCGGTAGAATTCGCCGAGGTCGTCGTCGACACCGAGCGCGAAGCGCATCCGCTCCAGCGCCAGCGCCAGATCGTCCTCGGCCGCTTCGCGGCTGGGAGCGGCGACCGCGGGGCCGGGTGCGGCGATCGTGCTCGGGTCAAGCGGCTCGGCCCGCAGCATGACCCGCTGCTTGCCCGCCTCCCAGGCGCGCACCAGCACCGGGCTGCCGTCCACCTGCAGCAAGCGCGAGGAAACCCCGCGCTGTACCCGCATCACCCCGTCCTCGCCACCGTGGTGAGGCAGCCGGTACGGAGACGGCGGGCGAACCTCTACCTCGAGGCTCACCGCCCCAGCACGTGCACGTCGACCAGGAAGGAGCGGCTGGCAACGATGTTGGCCGGCCGCTCGCGCCGCGACAGACGCCGGGGGCTGCGTTTGCGGCCCGCGACGGCACCGACGGCGCGCACCGCCGCCACCGTGGCCGCTCCGGCCAGCACTCCCCCAGCCGCGGCGATCGCGGCCGTCTTGGCCTCGCTGCGCACGGCGATCGCACCGGTCTCCTCGCGGGGAACGACGCGAACCGGCACCACCTCTAGATCCATATCCACCCGGCCGACCTTAGCGAGGGCACCGGCTCCCAACCAACACCATCCCGCACCTTGCGCAGATCTAAAGCCGCTTCTCGAAGATGCGGTACTTCTTGACCACCTTGCCGCCCATGCCCTCCATGGCGCGGTTCATCGGCTCGTTGGCCTCGAGTATCCAGCCCATCTCGCCGCCCCCGATCGCGCCCGGTCCGGCCGCCGTCTCCAGGTGCTTGAGGTAGAGGCCGGCGGCGACGCCGCTGTGGCGGTAGTCGTGCTTGACACCCAGCGCGAGGACGCGCAGCTGGTCGATCTTTCCCTTGCCGAGCAGGAACTTGAGCCAGCCGGTCGGCAGCAGCCGGCCGTTGAGCTTCGCCAATACCTGGTTGATGTCCGGCAGCGTCAGCGCGGCGCCGACGACCTCGCCGTCCTTCTCGGCCATGAAGGCCCAGTCCTCGTCGATCACCTGCTTGAGGTTCTTGGCCTGAAACTCGACCTCGGCGTCGGTGATCGGCACGAAGCCCCAGTTGTCGCCCCAGGCCTCGTTGTAGACATCCATGAAGCGGCGTACCTCGCCGGCCATATCGCGCTTGTTCATGTTGCGGATCTCGATGCCTTCGTCGCGCAGCGCCTTCTCGGCCGCGGCGTGGATCGAGGGATCGAAGCGCTCACCCTCCTTGAGGTCGCCGAACTGCAGTTCCCACATCAGCACGTCCATCGCCTTGGCGAAGCCCTCGGCCTCGAACAGCTCGCGGTAATACGGCGGGTGCCAGGGCTCGAGGATCATCGGCCGGCGCTCGTAGCCCTCGATCAGGATCCCGATCTCGTCGTTGGTGGTGAAGTCCATCGGCCCGAGAATCCGCTCGCGTCCCTTGGCCCGCGCCCAATCGGTCGCGGCGTCCAGCAGGGCGGCGGCGACCGCGGGGTCCTCGGCGCTCTCGAAGAAACCGAACATCGCGTCGCTACCGCCCTGGAACTCATCCCAGCGATGGTCAACCTGGGCGGTGATGCGGCCGACCGGCTCGCCCGCGCGTTCGGCGAGGAAGTACTCGGCCTCGGCGTGCTCGAAATAGGGGTTCTTCGCGCGGTTGAGGAACTCCATCCGCTCGAAGATCAGCGGCGCCACCCACTGCGGATGCTCGCGGTGCAGGCCGAAGGGCACCTTGACGAAGCGCTTCAGCTCGCGCTTGCTGCGCACCGGCCGGATTGACACGCTTGCCACGGGGTGCTGAACCTACACTCTGCCCATGAGCGAGACAGCCAAGGCCCCGGTCGATGTCTTCGAGAAGGCGCGCAGCCACGATCGCCTCGAGCAGCTGGAAGCGGCCAAGCAGCACGACCTCCTGCCCTACTTCCGCCTGCTCACCTCGCAGGCGGGCCCCGTGGTCGAGATGGAAGGGCGGGAGACGATCATGCTCGGCTCCAACAACTACCTCGGCCTGACCGGCGACGAGCGAGTCAAGCAGGCCGCGCGCAACGCCCTGGAGACCTACGGCACCGGCGTCACCGGCTCGCGCCTGCTCAACGGCACCACGCCGCTGCACGTGGCCCTGGAGAAAGAGCTCGCCGAGTGGATGAGAGCCGAGGACGCGATCGTCTTCTCGACCGGCTACCAGTCCAACCTGGGCACGATCGGGACGATCCTCGAGCCCGGCGACACGGTGATCGTCGATTCCGGCGACCACGCATCGATCCTCGACGGCTGCCGCCTCTCCGGCGCCAGGCTGCGCCCCTTCCGCCACAACCGCATGGACAAGCTGGAGAAGATGCTGCAGCGCGCCGCTGCGGACGGGGGCGGCGTCCTCGTCGTCGTCGACGGGGTCTTCTCGATGGAGGGTGACGTCTGCGACCTGCCCCGCATCGTCGAGCTCTGCCAGGGCTACGGAGCGAGGTTGATGGTCGACGAGGCGCACGGAGCCGGGGTGCTGGGCGCCCGCGGCGCCGGTGCCTGCGAGCTGTTCGGGCTGGAGGAGGAGGTCGACCTGCGCATGGGCACCTTCTCCAAGAGCCTCGCCTCCTGCGGCGGTTTCGTCGCCGGCCCGGCCGACGTGATCGAGTACCTGCGCATCTCCTCACGCTCGTTCGTCTTCAGCGCCTCGGCCGTGCCCGCGGCGGTCGGCGCGGCGCTGGAGGCGCTGCGCGTGATCCGTTCCGAGGGCCCGGAACTATTCGAGAAGCTGCTCGCCAATGCCGAGTACCTGCGCGAGGGGCTGCGCCACCTCGGCCTCGAGGTGGTCGAGCCCGGCACCCTCCCCGACGGAACCGTGGCGACGACGCCGGTGGTACCGGTCGTAGTCGGTGACGACTGGCAGGCGGTGTTGCTCTGGAAGGCGCTCTTCGACGCCGGCGTCTACACCAACGTCGCGATCCACCCGGCGGTCCCCCCCGGCGGGGCCCTGCTCCGCACCAGCCTGATGGCGACCCATGCGCGCGAGCACCTCGACGGCGCGCTCAGGACGATCGCCAGGACGATCGAGGACTTTCCGGACCTACCCCGCTCGGGGTAGTTTCGGGCCTCTGTGAAACGGCGCGAGCCGCAACGCCCACGAAAAAGATGCTCTTAGCGACCGGCCGCGACGATCTTTCCATCGGCCGGGGTTGACGCTCGGCTCCCGTCGGCATAGCTTGGCCCCCGCGCCGATCGCATCCCGGGGCAGGGAAGCGAATGGTGGAGCACTCAACTCAGCCAGGCCGAGGTCCAGAGCCAACGGTCCGGTGCGCAGAGCTACCCAGTTAACGAAACCCCAAGGGAGGAGTCCCAGTGGACGCTGCTTCGATCGCCCCTGCTAAGACGACCGCTTCGGCAATTCAGGCGCCGCAGCACATGCAGGCACTGGCCCGTGCCAATCGCGTGCGACTTGCGAGGGCGGAGCTGAAGCGTTCGATCGCGCGCGGCGACGTCGAGGCTGCCAACGTGATTCGCGACTGTCCCTGGGAGACCGAGAGCATGACCCTCGCTGAGTTGCTGACCAGCCAGCGCCGCTGGGGTCGCACCCGCGCCCGCAAGTTCCTCTCCGGCCTCGCCCTCAACGAGAACAAGCGCCTCGGCACCCTCACCTCGCGCCAGCGCGCCCTGCTCTCCTCCGAACTCTCCTCGCGCGAATCAATCTTCGTCTGACGCGATCAGCCGCCGAAGCGGCCGACCTTGAAGGAGAGACCCCCGCTGGCCCGCTGAAAGGCGCGCCGCAGGACGAAGAAGGTGGCAACGAAGGCGGCAGCCCCGGCGGCCAGGCAGATCGCCAGGATCAGCCCGGCGAGGTAGAAGAGTCCGGCGACGACGATCACGAAGACGGCGCCGGCGAGCAGCGTCGTGTGCGAGCGGTAGCCGGCAAAGTGCTCACGGACGGCCACCTCCAACCCGCCCAACCCGCCCAGCACCACGCCGACGCCGAGCGCGGTCGGGTTGCTGCCGGCGATGCCGATAACGAGCATCACGATGCCGGCGAGGATCGTCAGCTCGGCGAGCGGAAAGCTTCCCCACGGTGCGGGCGGGCGCTCCTCTGTCCCGCGTCTCTCGCTCAACGGCCGCAAGCCGCCCGGCTAACGGGCATCCAGATGAAATCTTGACCCGCCACCAGCCCATCAGCATGCCGAGCGGGCCGAGCACGGGGCGCGAATGCCAGTGCCCGCAACCGGGCTCGCCGATGTCGGCACGCGAGATGCGCAGCCATTTGTGCTTGGCCGGTGCCGTCAGCATTTCCTTCAGCAGATCGCGGTTCTCGGTCTCCAGCTCGTGCCGCTCGCGCAGCGCGATGCGCGCCTGGCCGATGCGTTCGGCGAGCGCATCGCGCACCCGCTCGAGCTCCTCGAGCCCGGCGATGCGCGGCTCGCGGAAACCGGCGGCAACGCCGGCGTCGAGGGGGAGCCTGGGGAAAGCCTCCGCACACAGCCGCGAGAGCTCGTGCTCGAGGCGGCCGATCTGGCGGCGCAGCTCGGCGCGCGCGAGGCGCTCGTCGCCTCCCACTCGAAGCGTCGCAAGCGTTTCTCGATCGAGTAGATCCGGCATAGACCAGGATCGAGTGTAAAACACGGGCCCGCGGCTGAATACGAGCAACCGGTTAAGACGGGGAACCCGTGCCTAGCTGTTCGATTCCACGGCCGACCCCCCATGCCCAGGCGGGGTTGGGTGGGATGGCGGGTGCGCCCCTGCGGGAATTGACACCCCAGCGCTGCGCGCTGGGGTGAATCTGGTGCGCGCTTCGCCGCGCAGGAGCCGGATTGCATTTC
>JASLIG010000065.1 GCA_030152805.1 Solirubrobacterales bacterium | reverse complement strand
GGTGGCGTCGCCGCCGTCGTCGAGGATCATGTTCGGGCCCTCGCCGTCGGGCCAGAGCAGGGCCTGCTCGGTGCACCACCAGTACTCCTCCAGGGTCTCGCCTTTCCAGGCTAATACCGGACTGCCGGCGGCGGCGACGCGACCCTGCTCGTCCACAAGGGCGTCGAGTTCGAGCGGGCGGGCGCGGTGCCCGACCCGGCCACGGCCGACTCGGAGGAGCTCCGGGTCGTGCTCGAGGCCGGGTCGGGCACGGCGCCCGCCTTCTCGAACTCGACGCCCTTGTGGACGAGCAGGGTGGCGTCGCCGCCGTCGTCGAGGATCATGTTCGGGCCTTCGCCGTCGGGCCAGAGCAGGGCCTGCTCGGTGCACCACCAGTACTCCTCCAAGGTCTCGCCTTCCCAGGCGAAGACCGGGATGCCGGCGGCGGCGATGGCGGCGGCGGCGTGGTCCTGCGTGGAGAAGATGTTGCAGCTGGCCCAGCGGACCTCGGCGCCAAGGGCGACCAAGGTCTCGATCAGCACGGCGGTCTGCACCGTCATGTGGAGCGAGCCGGTGATCCGCGCCCCCTTCAGCGGCTGCTCGGCGGCGAACTCCTCGCGGGTCTGCATCAGGCCGGGCATCTCCACCTCGGCGAGGGCGATCTCCTTGCGCCCGAAGTCGGCGAGGCCGATGTCGGCGACTTTGTAGCTTGAGGTGGCGGTTGCCATCGGTTCCTTTCTGGGTCCTTCGCGTGAGATTTGCCCAGCGAAGGATACGGGGATGCGAGTTATGGCTCAGGGACGGCCGAGCGCCGCCTTGAAGTCCTCGAGCGCCTCGACCGGCACCGGGTCCACGCCGCGGCCCTCGGCCAGCGCGACCGAGACGAGGTCGCCCAGCATCGTGCCCCAGAGCAAGCGGGCGGTGCGGGTCCTGCCCTCGGTCTCGAGGCGGATCACCTCCGCGCCGGCGGCGGCGATCGCCTCCCCGGTCAGCGCGAAGCGGCGGCGCTCGCGCGGGTGCTGGTCGGAATCCTCGAGCAGGACGGCGGAAAAGGCGTTCCCGGACCAGCCGCAGATCTCGTTGTGATCGGCCTCGGGCAGCTCCGAGAAGAAGGCGGGCAGCTTCGCGTTCTCGTTGATCTGGGCCTTCCAGCGGCGCGCCAGCGGCGCTGTCAGGTCCGCGCCGGTGATCACCGGCGCGGTTCCGGCGAGCCGCGCGGCGATCTCGCCCGCACGCGATTGCAGATCGGCGCTGTGCTCGGCGAGGAAGGCCGCGGCGGCGTCTATCTCGGTGTCGATCCGCGGCGCGACGCCGGCCAGCGCCGCCACCTCGGCGGCGATCGTCAGCATGTAGGCGACCGCCGCCCGCGGCTGCAGGATGCCGGGCAGGCCGATCACCGGCACACCCGCCTCGCGCGCCTCGGCGACGAGCTCGCCGCCGGTACTGGCGACGATCCGCCTCGCACCCAGCGCCTCGCCGGCGGAGAAGCAGGCGAGCGTCTCCTCCGTGTTGCCCGAGTAGCTCGAACAGAGCAGCGCCAGTTCGGGGGTCGCCCAGCTGGGCAGCTCGTAGCCGCGCACCGTCAGCAGCGGTTTGACCAGGCGATCGCCGAGCGCGGCCGCGGCGAGGTCGCCGCCGATCGCCGAGCCGCCCATGCCGCAGACCATCAGGCCGGCCGACTCGAAGGGTTCGAGCCGGGCCGATTCGACCCGCCAGAGGGCGTCGCGCAGGTGCTCGGGAATGGCGAGGACGTCGTCGCGCATCAGGCCGGCACTCTTTCACCTCTGCCGACGACCTCGCCTTCGAGGCTGGCGCCGGCCGCGACCTCGACCCCGGCGGAGAGGATCGAGCCGCTCACCGTAGCCCCCTCGCCGATCAGGCAACCGTCGAGCAGCACCGAGTCCCGCACCACCGCGCTCGCCCCGACCCTGGACCTCGGGCCGACCACGGCCCGCGGCCCCACCGTCGCGTCGCTCGCGAGCTCGGCATCGGCGGCAAGCAGCATCCCCGGCGCGGTCGGCTCGACCCGCGTCTCCACACGGTGCTCGAGGATGTCCCAGCTCGCCTGCAGGTAGCGCTCCGGCGTGCCGATGTCCATCCAGTAACCATCGAGCCGCAGGCCGTGCAGTCCCTCGCCGACCAGGCGCGGGAATACGTCGCGCTCGATCGAGACCTCTTCGCCGGGGGGGATCAGGTTCAGGACCGAGCGCTCCAAGACGTACATCCCCGCGTTGACCTCGCCGGGCGTCACCTCGCCGGTCTTCTCGAGGAACTCGAGCACGGCGCCCTCGCCGTCGCAGCGGACCAGCCCGTAGGCCGAAGAGTCCTCGACCGGATGCAGCCCCAGCGTCGCCTGCGCGTCGCGCTCGCCGTGGGCGCCCAGCAGGGCAGTGAGGTCGAGATCGGTGAGCACGTCGCCGTTGAGGGCGAGGAAGCGATCGTCGAGGCGCTCGCCGAGCTCGTCGGCGGCGTAGCGGATCGCCCCCGCCGTGCCGCGCCGCTCCGGCTCGACCACGTAGCGAATCGCCACCCGGGCCCGCTCCTCCTCACCCGCCAGCGCCTCGCGGAGCACGTCGGGCAGAAAGCCGCAGGCGAGCACGACTTCAGTGACGCCGTGGCCGGCCAGCCACTCGATCATGTAGGCGAGAAAGGGGCGGTCGACCAGGGTCAGCGCCGGCTTCGGCACCGTCTCGGTCAACGGCCGCAGCCGCGTCCCCTCCCCCCCTACCAGAACTATTGCCTGCACCTAGGACGCCGGTCCCGTTCGAACGGGCGCTTCGACCGCGCGGCCGATTCCCTCGTATTCGAAGCCAGCCGCCCTGAGCAGCTTCGGGTCGAGGAAGTTGCGGCCGTCGATCAGCAGCGGGCGCGCCATCCGCTCCGCCGCGGCCGACCAGTCCAGCTCGGCGAACTGCGGCCACTCGGTGACGAGGACGGCGGCGTCGGCACCGTCGAGAGCGTCCAGCGGCGAGTCGCGGAACTCGACGCCGTCGAGCAGGTCTTGGGCCGCGCCAGCGGCGACCGGATCGCAGGCGACGACCTCGGCTCCCTCCCCCTGTAGGCGCGCCGCCAGCACCAGGCTCGAGGCCTCACGCATGTCGTCCGTGTCCGGCTTGAACGCCAGCCCGAGCAGCGCAATGCGCTTGCCGACCAGCGATCCGACGTGCTTCTGCAGCTTCTGCACCACCCGCCGCTTCTGCAGCTCGTTCACCTCGATCACCGAGCCGAGCAACTGGAAGTGGTAACCGCTGTTGCCGGCGAGCATCTTCAGCGCGCTGACGTCCTTGGGGAAACAGGACCCCCCGTAGCCGATCCCCGCACGCAGGAAGGATGGCCCGATGCGCTGATCGAGTCCCATGCCGCGGGCGACCTCGGCGACGTCGGCGCCGACCTCCTCGCAGACGTTGGCGATCTCGTTGACGAAGGAGATCTTGGTGGCGAGGAAGGCGTTGGAGGCGAGCTTGATCATCTCGGCGCTGGCGACGTCGGTGCGCACGAGCTGGCCACCCAGCGGCCCGTAGAGCTGGGCGACGGCGTCGCTGGCTGCCTCGTCGCCCGGGTCGGCACCGATCACCACGCGATCGGGGTGCATGAAGTCGTCAACCGCAGAGCCCTCCTTGAGGAACTCCGGACAGGAGACGTAGGCGAGGCCCGGTCGGTCGCGACGGATCGAGTTGCCGGTGCCGGCCGGGACGGTGCTCTTCATCACCAGCACGTGGTCGCCCTCGGCCGGCAACCCGTCGACCACGGAGCGGACCCGCGAGAGGTCGGCGTCACCGGAGCGCGTCGGCGGAGTGTCGACGCAGACGAAGAGCAGGCGGGCGCCGTCGAGCAGCTCCGACATCTCGGTCGTGAAGGTGAGCCGCTCGGCGTTGCGCGCGAGCAGCTCGGCGAGTCCGGGCTCGTGAATCGTGACCTCGCCGCGCGATAGCGAGTCCACCTTCTCGGCGAGGATGTCGCGCGCGATCACGGGGTGGCCGACCTCGGCGAAGCAGGCAGCGGTCACCAAGCCGACCCAGCCAACTCCAATGACGCCAATCGGCTCCTTGTCTGCGCTCATCGCCTCGACTGTCCCTTTCTCCGCTTTTGGTTGGGGATCTTCACGTCCGCCGAACGCGCGATCCCGATCATCTGGTCGTTGGTCAGCGTGTTCAGCAGGTCATTCGAGACCCAGTAGGAATTGTCCCCCCGGTGCCAGGCGACGATCGGTATCCGATCGCCGTCGACGTAGATGTCGTATTCGCGGCCGTTGATCGTCTTGGTCAGGCTCGGACTGTCGAGGATCGGCGGATCCGACCACCCCTGGATGCCCTGCAGGCCAAAGTAGTGGACGCCGTCTGACTGGGGCCACTCGGCGACCATCCTGTAGGCACCGTGCCGCTTGCCGTCAGGGTCCTTGAAGTGGTAGACGCGAGGGTCCTGGATGTGTTCGTAGGAGTTGCTTTCGACGTAGAAGGCGCCCGAGGGAAGGCGAGTCGGATAGAAGACGGGGAAGCCCGCGCTGACCTTGCGCGCCACCGACTTGGCCTCCAGCTCGCCGGCTTCGCGCGCCGGTATGAGACCGTCGCTGCCGGGCGGCTTGGTCGGCCCGAGGTGGGGCTTCTGCTGGCCCTTTCCCTTCTTGCTCTTCTCCTTGCCCTTCTTCTTTGGCGAGCCTTCTTCCAGCGAACCGCGCGGGCCACTGCTCGCTTCGATACCGAGGAACTGGTTGACGGCGTCTTCGATCATTTCCGGCGAGGCGTAGACGTAGCTCGGCCCCAGTTCGGCCGGAAAGTGGACCTCCTTGATCGCGGCGTTGCGCGAGGAGACGAAGAGCTTCAGCACGTCGAGCATCGTCTCCTTGTCGTTGATGTCGGAGGTCGTGTATTCGGTGAAGATGTCGATCAGGTCGTTGCGGTCGAGCACCAGGTCGTCGATCGGCACACGCTCGCGGGCGGCGCTGAGGAAGTCCTGCTGGCGCGCGGCGCGGACCAGGTCGGTGTCGGTGTGGCGGTAGCGCACGTACTGCAGTGCCTTTTTGCCACAGAGCAGCTGGTAGCCAGGCTGGACGTTGATTTCCGAATACTGTTCGGAGGCCGGCACGCCGACGTTCGAGTGGAAGTAACGTCGGTCGACGTCGACGTAGACGCAGTTGATCGCGTCGACCGCCCGCACGAAGCCGAGGTAGTCGACGTTGACGACGTGGTTGATCGGCAGCCCGGTCAGTTCCTTGACCACCCGCAGGGTCAGTTTCGGTCCCCCGTAGGCAAATGCGGCGTTGAACTTGTTGGTGCCGACGCCGGGGATTTCGACCTTGAGGTCCCGGGGAATCGACATCAGCGCGATCGCGTTGCGGTCGGGGTCGAGGCGCAGCAGGATCGTCGTGTCCGAGCGGCCAGGGTCACCAGGTTCGCTGGCGCGCTTGTCCGAGCCGAGGATGAGGATGTTCTCCGGTTCGCCGCCATGCGTCTGGGCGAGGAATTTCTCGACTTTGTTCTGCAGGACGTTGTTGTGGGAGAGCGCCTTGGCGATGCTGTCGATGTAGCGCAGGATCACCGTCGCGGTGGCCGCGGCGGTGATCAGGACGATGATCGTCGAGCCGAGCGCGAAGCGCCACCAGAAGCGCTTTGGCTTCGGCGCCGGCTCGTGGTCGCCGGAGGGCGGCGGCTTGGTGAGGCCGGTCTCAGCCACTGATGCTCAGGCGTCGAGCCGGGCGGGAAGGGAGCGCAGGAAGGTGTCCAGCGTCTGCCGGTAGGTGTGCAGCGAGGAGACCGAGACCCACTCCTCGGGGCCGTGGTGCCCTTCGCCCAGCGGGCCGAACTCGACCGCCGGCACCCCCACGCGCAGGAAGGAGACCGCATCGGAGGCGCCGTCGCGGCCGACGCTCATCGGCTCGCCGTCGTGGTGCGCCGTCGCCGCGTCGCGCAGCGCCCGCACGTAGGGCAGCTCGCGGTCGACCACGGCCGGTGGCCGCGTGAAGAGCTGCTCCACTTTTGCCGCCCCGATCTCCTTCACCTGCCCGAGGAGAGCGTCGGGGTCCTGATCGGGCAGGTAGCGGATGTCGACGTCGATGGCGCATCGGTCGGGCACCTTGTTGAGCGCGTCGCCGCCCAGGATCCTTCCCAGGTTGATCGAGGGGCGGTCGAACAGCTCCGAGCTGTGCCGGGCGAACGGTAGCGACTCGATACTGCGGAAAACGTCAAGCGCCCGCAGCACGGCGTTTTCGCCCAGCCATGGGGTGGCACCGTGGGCAGCCGTGCCCTCGACCGTCACGCGCAGCGCCAGCACCCCCTTCGCCTCGACCCCGATGTGAAGGTCGGTCGGCTCGCCGGTGATCGCGAAATCCCCGAGGAAGCCGCCGTCGACCAGATGGTCGCTGCCCCGTTCGACTTCCTCCTCGGACTCCTCGTCGCCGACGATCCCAAGCCGCACGCGGACCTCCGCCTGATCCCGCATCGCCGCCGTGGTCAGCAGCATCGCCGCCAGCCCGCCCTTCATGTCATAGGCCCCCCGCCCGTAGAGCCGGTCCCCCTCGACCCGTGGCTCGAACTGCCCCGGCTGACCGGGCACGACGTCGATGTGCCCGTGCAGCACAACCGTAGGCGCATCTTCCGGACCAACTTCAGCCTTGAGCACGGGCAACCCCCGCACCTCTTCGCCAGCCGTCTCGATCCCCCGCGCGTCAAGCCACCCTTTGATGAACCCCGCAGCTTCCAGCACCCCGTCCGGCTCGGACGTGTCGTACCCGACCAGCTGGGTGGCGAGCGCAAGGAGCTCGTCGCTCATCTGGAGCGCCTTTCGCGAGGGCTCCGTGAGCCCTCGATCGGCGCATCCGATATTGACCCCACCCCGCTGTGGTCAATATCGGATGCGCGGCGTGGCGAAGGGCGATCCGGTACCCCTTCGCCGGAATGTCGCCGAAGGCGGCGATATGCAATCTGGTGGTTGCGCGGCCGCAGGCCGCGCTCGAGCTCCGTCGCCAAGCGCGAAGCGCGTGCGACATCAATTCCGGCGAAGGGGTACCGGATCGCCCCCGTCACCCCTGTGCAATCGCCAGAAATGCCTCGGCCCGGTCGCGGTCCTTCTCGGCCCGTGCGTGAGCGCCGCTGCCCTCCTCGGCCTCGCCAAGCCGCTGCTCGGCATCGGCCAGCTGCTCCTTCAGCGTCGCTGCATCGAGCTCCTCGGGCGCAAGCACTTCCTCGACCAGCAGCTTGGCGTGGTTGCCGAAGACCTGCAGCCAACCGTGCGCCTGCGCGTAGCGCTTCGTCTCCGAATCGCTGACGTGCAGGCGCAGCTCGGTGGGATGCAGGGAGGCGAGCAGCGGCGTGTGGTTGGCGAGGATGCCGAGCTCGCCGACCGCGGTGCGAGTCGAGACCTGGTGGACTTCGCCGTTGAAGACCTCTCCCTCCGGGGTGAGGACTTCGACGTCGACCATGTGCTCGGCGGCCATTCAGCTCTCCTAGGCGGCCGCGGCTGCCCCGGAATCGGCGGTCACCTGGCCGATGCCGCCCTTCATGTAGAAGGCGCCCTCGGAGAGGTCGTCGTGCTCGCCGTCGAGGATCTCGCGGAAGCCGCGCACGGTCTCGGAGACCGGTACGTACTCGCCGCTGCGGCCGGTGAACTGCTCGGCGACGAAGAACGGCTGCGAGAGGAAGCGCTCGATCTTGCGAGCGCGCGAGACCGTCTGCTTGTCCTCGTCGGAGAGCTCGTCGATGCCGAGGATGGCGATGATGTCCTGCAGCTCCTTGTAGCGCTGCAGCACCTCCTGGACCTCGGTCGCGGTGCGGTAGTGCTCCTCGCCGACGACGTCGGGCTTGAGGATCGTCGAAGTCGAGTCGAGCGGGTCGACCGCCGGGTAGATCCCCTTCTCCGAGATCGCGCGGGAGAGGGTCGTGGTCGCGTTGAGGTGGGCGAAGACCGAAGCCGGGGCCGGGTCGGTGAGGTCGTCGGCGGGAACGTAGATCGCCTGCACCGAGGTGACCGAGCCGCGCTCGGTCGAGGTGATCCGCTCCTGAAGTTCGCCCATCTCGGTCTCCAGGGTGGGCTGGTAGCCGACCGCGGAGGGCATGCGCCCGAGCAGTGCCGAGACCTCGGAGCCCGCCTGGACGAAGCGGAAGATGTTGTCGATGAAGAGCAGCACATCCTGGCCGCCCTGCTCGCGGAAGTATTCGGCCATCGTCAGCCCGGAGAGGGCGACGCGGAGACGGGCTCCCGGGGGCTCGTTCATCTGGCCGAAGACCAGCATCGTCTTGTCGATGACGCCGGACTCCTTCATCTCGAGCCAGAGGTCGTTGCCCTCGCGCGAGCGCTCGCCGACGCCGCAGAAGGCCGAGAGGCCTTCGTGCTCTTCGCCGATCGAGCGGATCAGCTCCTGGATCAAGACGGTCTTGCCGACGCCGGCGCCGCCGAAGAGCCCGACCTTGCCGCCCTTGGCGTAGGGCGCGAGCAAGTCGATCACCTTGATCCCGGTCTCGAGGATCTCCTGGGTGGGAGCGAGGTCGGAGGCCGCGGGGGCGGGGCGGTGGATCGGCCAGCGCTCCTCGGTCTGCACCGGCTCGCCGAGATCGATCGGCTCGCCGAGCAGGTTGAAGATGCGGCCGAGGGTGGCGTCGCCGACCGGAACCGAGATAGGGCCGCCGGTGTCGATCACCTTGTCGCCGCGCTGCAGGCCGTCGGTCGCGTCCATCGCCACGGTGCGGACCCGGTCGTCGCCGAGGTGCTGTTGCACCTCGCAGACCAGTTCGGTCGCCTCGTTGTCGGCGTCGCCGGCCATCTCGATCTTCACCGCCGAGTAGATCTCCGGCAGCTTGTCCGGGAAGACCGCATCGACGACGACGCCGGTCACCTGCTCGACTCGCCCTACGTTTGCTCCGTTGCTCTCAGACATTGGTTCCTTTTCTCGATTCTCAGCTTTATCCAAGCGCCTCGGCGCCGGCGACGACCTCGAGGATCTCCTGGGTGATCTCGGCCTGCCTGACCCGGTTCATCTCCAGGGTCAGATCGCCCATCATTTCTTCCGCGTTCTCCGCGGCGCTGCGCATCGCGGTCATCCGCGCCCCCAGCTCCGAGGCGGCGGACTCGAGCAGCGCCCGATAGACCGAGATGTTCACGTACTCCGGGATCAGCTGCCCCAGCAGCTCCTCGGCCTCGGGCTCGTACTCCCAGATCGAGGCGCTGTGCGCCTTCTCGATCTCGGTTTCCTCGCCCTCCGCTTCCTCCTCGGAGACTCCCTCGCCGATCACGTCGGCCTGCTGGAGGGGAAGCAGCGTCTGCCGCCAGACGTGCTGGGTCAGCGGCGAGACGTAGCGGTTGTAGACAAGCTCGACCCGGTCGAGCTCCCCGTCGACGTAGCTGGAGGTCAACTCCTCGCCAATCTCGCGCGCGTTGGCGAAACCAGGCCGATCGGTGAAGCCGATGTAGGAGGTGCGCGGGTCCTCTTTGCGAAAGGTCAGCGCCGAGACGCCCTTGCGGCCCACCGCCGAGTAGGTGGTCTCGATCCCCCGCTCGCGCAGCTCGCCGCCGAGCCGCATGCCGTCGC
>JASLIG010000035.1 GCA_030152805.1 Solirubrobacterales bacterium | reverse complement strand
TCTCCCGAGCACGCGCCGGCTGTGGATCGATCTCGGTCCAGGTGAATGCGCAAGCGGAAGGAGCCAGAACGACAGGGCCATGAAGCCGGTGTTCTTCGAACTGGGCAAGCGGCTGCTGATGGTGATGCGACTGAAACCGCTCCCCCCAGGTAATTACACATGCGAGGGAATCTTCGAGCCGCCACTGCGAGTGAGGCTGCCGAAACGCCTCGGCAACCACACGCTCTTCGACGGCGGCGTCTATCCCCCGTCTCGAGCTGTTCCGCCTCCGCCGGTTGAAGAAGCGCTACCGCCGGTTAAAGAAACACCTAGGCACCACCGATAGGCGGCCTGAACTCGGCCCAGGGGCGCTCGGCCTCGAGCTGGGCGGCTAGGGAAAGCAGGGTCGACTCGTCGCCGGGGCGACCGATGATCTGGACGGCGAGCGGCATGCCGTCCTCGGCGAAACCGGTGGGAACCGACATGGCTGGGTTGCCGAGGTGGTTCCAGGGCACGCAGTAGGGATAGAAGCGGCTCATGCCGAGCACGGTGCGCAGGGCGCCCTGACCCTCCCAGCGGCGGATCGGTATCGCGGTGCCACCCATCACCGGCGTGATCAGGACGTCGAAGGAGTCGAAGATGGCGTTGACACGGGCGGCGTCGGCCTCGCGGCCGCGCAGGGCGCGCTCGAAGAGGGCGTCGGGCAACATCCGGCCGAGGCGGCCGAAGCCGCGCGTGCGGCCTTCGAGCCGCTCCGGATGGGGGACTTCGTCGACGGTATCGGCGACGCCGCGCAGGAAGCGGGGAGTGATGTTGTTGCCGATCCCGCCCCAGTCAGGATCGCGCTGGGCGACCTCGTGACCGAGCGAGCGCATCAGCTCGGCGGCGTCGGCAACCGCCTCCTTGACCACGTGCGAGACGGTCGGCGGTGCGGCAGCGCGAGGCGCCAGCGTCGAGTAGGCGACGCGGAGCTTGCCGGGGGGTGTCTTCGCCGCCTCGACGAACGGGCGCTCGGGCGGTGGTGGCGCGCCGGGCTCCTGCGAGCCACCGGAGGTAATGTCGAGCCAGAGCGCCGTGTCGAGCACGGTGCGGCTGACGCAGCCGTTGACCGCGAGGCCGTTCCAATATTCGAGCGCGGGCGCGAGGGAGATCCGGCCGCGCTGCGGCTTGAGGCCGAAGAGGCCGCAGGACGCGGCGGGCAGGCGAATCGAGCCGCCGCCGTCGCCGGCCGAGGCGATCGGCACGAGGCCAGCCGCGACCGCGGCCGCGGAGCCGCCGCTCGAGCCGGCCGGGCTGCGCTGCAGGTCCCAGGGGTTGCGGGTGACGCCGTAGGTGGCCGACTCGGTGAAGCCGCAAATCGCCAGCTCGGGAAGCAGGGTCAGCCCGACGACGATCGCCCCCGCCTCGCGCAGGCGGCGCACCATCTCGCAATCGGCTGTCGCCGGCTCGGTGAACGCGTCGGTGCCGTGCAGGTTGACCTCACCGACGACGTCGCTTTCGTCCTTGATCGCGATCGGCACGCCGAGCAGCGGCCGCTCCTCGCCCCCTTTGAGCCGGGCTTCGGCCTGCTCGGCTTCGAGCAGCGCCTTCTCTGCGAAGACCTTTCGGAAGGCGTTCAGCTGCGGGTCGAGGCGCTCGATCCGGTCGAGGTAGAGCTGCACCAGATCAGTCGGCGAGACCTCCCCCGACCGCACCATCTCCGCCTGCTTCGCCGCCCCCGCAAAGGCGAGATCGTCGCTCATTCCCCCAGCGTATTGCCTAGCGGTCGCAGTTGTCGTCGCATACCGAAGGGAGCCGCGACATCATCGATGGAAGAGCGGCAACACCGCTCTCCGGTCGCACTTAGCGCCGGTATCCGGCGATAAGTGCGACATCTACGGGGTGGTGGGCTCGGGCTCGGGCGTGCCGCCGCCCTCGAAGCTCAGATCTGGAAGGGCGCGGTCGAGCCAGGAGGGCATCCACCAATTCCAGCCCCCGAGCAGCTTCATCGCCGCCGGTACGAGGATCAGGCGGACGAGCGTCGCGTCGAGCGCGATCGCCACCGCGCAGCCGAGGCCGAGCTCCTTGATCGAGGGCACGCCGGTGAGTACGAAGACGGCAAATACCGAGGTCATGATCAGGGCGGCCGAGGAGATCGTGCGGGCGCTGGTAGAGAGGCCTTCGGCCACCGCCCGCTCGTTATCGCCGTGCTCGAGGTAGTGCTCGCGGATGCGCGACATCAGGAAGACCTCGTAGTCCATCGAGAGGCCGAAGACGATGGCGAAGATCAGCGGCACGTTGATCGTGTCCAGCGCGCCCTGGCTTTCGAAACCGAGCAGGCTGTCGAACCAGCCCCACTGGAAGATCGCGACCAGGACCCCGAAGGCGGCGCCGATCGAGAGCAGGTTCATCAGGACGGCCTTGAGCGGCAACAGCAGCGAGCGCAGCATCACCATCAGGACGATGAAGCTGAGCGCGAGGACGAAGAGGACGATCTTCCACATCGAGCCGCTGACCTGTCCGCGGGCGTCCTGGCTGCGCGCGGTTTCGCCACCGACGTCGACCGTGGTGACGTGAGCCAGCGCCGTCGCGGGGACAACCTGGTCGCGCAGCCTCTCGACCAGGGCGATCGTCGCGTCGGACTCGCTGGGCGCGCTGGGCGTCGCCTGGATCAGAACGCTGCGCCCGGCGAAGGCGGGGGCCGCAACCGAGCTGACGCCGGGGGTCGACCCAATCGTGCGGGCGAAACCGGCGACGGCGGCGCGCTCACCGCGGGCGCCAGCGCCACTGGGGAAGGAGGCGACGATCTGCACCGGGTCGGTGCCGCCGCCGAGCTGCTCGGAGGCAAGTTCGTTGCCAACCCGAACGTCGCTGTCCTTGGGGAACTGGCTGAGGGCCTGAGTCCCGGTCTCGATCGAGAGCAGCGGGATCGCCAGGAACAGCAGGACCGAGGAGACGCCGATCACCGCGACCCACGGGCGAGCCATGACCCGCGCCGTCCACCGGGCCCAAAAAGCCTCACGGGCCGGGCGCTCACGCCGCAGGGACCTGAGCGGACGACCGAGGAAGGCCAAGGCCTTCGCCACAAAGCCCCCCGGCAGCACCCGGTCGCCGAGCATCGCGATCAGCGCCGGCAGCAGCGTCACCGCGGTGAGGATCGAGACGGCGACCACCGTCATCGCCCCGAGCGCCATCGAGCGCAGGGCCTGGTTGTCGACCATCCAGAGGCCGGCGAGGGAGACGATCACAGCGAGACCGGAGAAGGCGACGGCGAGGCCCGAGGTGGAGAGCGCCTCAGCCAGCGCGGCGTCCTTGTCGCGCCCGCTCGCCCGCTCCTCCCGGTAACGGGCGAGGATGAAGAGTGAGTAGTCGATCGCCACGCCGATTCCGATCATCGAGGCCATGTTGGTGACGAAAACCGAGGTCTCGATCTGCAGCGAGAGGAAGTAGATCAGGGCGCCGGTGACGATCACGCTGACGAAGCCGAGCACCAGCGGCAGCGCCGCGGCGGCCAGCGAGCCGAAGACGACGAGCAGGATGATCGCCACGATCGGGAAGCCCCCGGCCTCCGCTTTCGCGAGATCTTCCTTGGAGAGCTCCTGCATGCCGGCCCAGATCGTCGGCTGCCCGGCCAGATAGGGGGTCACGCCGCCGACGGCGGTGCCGGGATCGAGCGCTTCGCGCAGGTCGGTGGCCGAATCGATCTGGCGGTCGGAAGACTGTTCGCTGTGCAGCGGCAGCATCGCCGTTCCGGTCCGCCGCAGAGCGATCTCGGCGCGGCGGGCGGTGGCGGGCGGCAGGGTCACTTCGTCGAGGCCGGCGACGGCGTGGCGCACCCGGTCGACCGCGGCGGTCCGGGCGGCCGGCCCGGCACCGTCCCCTGCCCGCAGCAGCACGGCGATGCCTCCGGTCTTGTCGCTGAAGTCGTTTTCGAGCGAGTCGCTGACCGCCTTCGACTCACTGCCAGGCACGTCGAAGCCGCCGCCCGTCAGGTGGTCGGTCTGATGCGAGGCGAGGGGTAGGGCGGCGACGACGACCGCGATCCAACCCAGCAGGACCCAGCGGCGGCGGCGCCCCAAGAACTCAGCGAGCTTGACCATGAACTCACGCATTGGCTGGTTGGCCAGTCTTCCGGACAAGCGGCCAAGCGTCTGTGAGCCCAATCACTCCCCGCGAGCCGGACCGGTCGCGCCGAGGTGAGCGAAGGCCTACTCGGCGACGAGCAGGTAGCGGCCCGAGGCGGCCGCAACGGCGAGGCCGCCGCTGATGTCTCGCTCGGTGTCGGAGAGCGCCTGCAGGGCAAAGCCGTCGGCGATCGCGAAGAGGTAGGAGACGATCTCCTCGGCGTCGTGGCGCAGCTTGAGCACGCCCTCCTGCTCCTTTGAGCGCAGCACGTCGGCGACGTGGGAGCGGGTGCGCTCGAAGAGCTGGCCGACCTCGTGCTGGATCTCGGGGTTGCGGCGGCCGGCGCTGAAGAGCTCATAGAGGAGGAGGAAGAAGGCCGGCTCGTTCTCGATCAGGTCGGTGAGGCTGGCAAGCAGGACGTCGATCACGTCGTCGACGGTCTTCGCCTTCTCCAGCGGTTCGTCGAGCCGGGCGACGCGGATCTCGGCGTCGCGGCGGACGACCTCGACCAGCAACCGCTCCTTGGTCCCGAAGTAGTAGTGGAGCAGGCCGCGGCTGACCCCTGCCTCGCGGGCAACGTGCTCGAAGGTCGAACCGGCGGCCCCGCGCTTGGCGACGCTGACCCGCATCGCGTCGATGATGCGCTGTGCCTTCTCGCCGCTCAGCTCGCGTGGCTTTGTCGCCGCCTCCATGGATTCAGTTTATGGAGATAGCGGGCGAAAAGCCCGTATGTGACGGTTCAGGAGCCGTTGATCGAAGTGGTCGAGCTGTACTCGAACTCCTCCTCGGCGCCAAAGAGGGCGTCGAGCACGGACTTGCGCGCGTCCTCGCTGAGGATCAGCGCCAGCCCGGCCCCGATCAGGGCGAGCAGGACCAGGCGGCCGAGCCGGCTCTTCTTGCGCTTCCGCGGCGCCCGGAAGGCTTCGGAGGCGTCGCGCAGGTTCTCGGCGGCGGCCTTGAGGTCGCGCTGCACCTTCTTGTCGCTGGTCACGGCCTTGACGGTGCTGCCGTTGCTGGTCGCACGGCCATAGGCACCCCGCGCCGCTTCAAACGCCTTCTTGAGGCTGTCGCGCAGCTCTTCGTCATCAATCAGCCGCGCCACGTAGGGGTTTTCGCGGGCGGTCGAATAGAGATCGGCGGCCTGGGTCGCCTTGGTCTTGCTCATGCCTTCTCCTCGCTGGATTCTCCGGGACGCTCAGGATAACTCGAAATCATCTCGGTCACTGCGGCCCGATGCCGTCCAGCAGTACCCCATTGGTGCGAAAACCAAGCTCCGCGTCGCGGATCACTCCCAGGCGGAGCGGTTGCAACGCCGGCCCCGGCGTGGCGAAGCGGCGCACGTAGAGGCGCCCGACCTTCTCGTAGCCGACTTCGCGGAAGCCGGAACCGAAAAGGCGGCTGGGCGGCGGTGGCGCGGGTCCGTCGGAGATGAAGTCGATCTCCCCCACCCACCAGCGGAAGCCTTCGGAGGGGCGGACCTGGAAGGACCCGGTCGAGAGGTAGTAGCGCAGCGAGGCCTCGCCCAGGGTCCAGGTCACCATCGCCCGCGGCACGGTCGGTTCGCCGATCGCCGAGGCGACCGAGTTCCAGTCCGGGCGCTGCAAGGCTGGGGAGAAACTGGCCCAGACCGAGAAGCCGAACGAATAGGCGATCAGGGCGCCGGCGAGCAGCGTGCCGGCGCGGCGGGCCCTCGCCAGGGTGAAGCCGACCGCGAGCGCGACCAGCAGCGGCACCAGGGCGGGGAGCAGGTTGCGGGCGAGCACGTAGTCCTTGCTCGAGTCGAGCAGGCCGATGGCGAGCGGGACCGCGACCGTCACCGCGGCCAGGACCAGGGGAATCGAGGCGGCGCGCCGCTCGCGGCGCCCGCCGCGTGAGACGACAAGCGCCAGCGCGACGACAGCGATCAGCGCCGGGACGAGCGCCAGCAGCGGATGCTCGGGCCGGGCAATGATGTCGCCGGTCTCGCCGAGCGCGAAGGTGAGCCCGGTCTCCCAGAGGCGGTGACCGAGGCTGAAGTTGCTGATCCATTCGGCATGGGCGTAGGAGGCCTGGTGGACGACGAGCGGCGCCAGCAGCGCTCCGCCCACGATGACGATCCAGAGGCCTGGAAAAGCGCCGCCGCTGGCCCTGCCCCGCCGCCGCAGCAACCAGAGCGCCTCGGCGACGACCGGGAAGGCAGCGAAGTAGTGCGTGGCGATGGCGAGCGCCGAGGCAACCCCCCAAGCGATCGAGTCGCGGCGCCGGCCGCGATCGAGTGCCCGCACGAAGAAGAGCAGCGAGACCGCGATGAGCAGGACGAAGAGGGCGTAGGCGCGCGCCTCTTGTGAGTACCAGATCAGCATCGGGTTTACCGCGACCAGAGCCGCCGAGACCAGTCCCGTGCGGCGGCTGTTCAGCTCGGTCCCGAGCAGGTAGGCGACGGGGACGGTGGCGATGCCGGCCAGGGCGGAGACCGAGCGCAGGCCGACCTCGCCGGTTCCGGCGACCTGCGTCCAGGGCCAGGCGAGCGCGTAGTAGAGCGGCGGCGCCGACTCGCTGAAGCCGACCGCGTCCATCGCGTGCCAGAAGCCGTCGCGGAGGACGCGACTGGCGGTGACGATCTCATCGTGGTGGTAGCTCTGCACCCCCAGGGTCGCAAAGCGCAGCACCGCCGCCAGCGCGGTCAGTCCGGCGACGATCCAGAAGGCGCGCGAGCGCGAGCGCACCGCCGCACCCAGCGCTTCCAAGTAAGTCGAAAAGCCGCTCCTCTGGAGCGCCCCGGCAGCCTCCATCAGACGGTTGAGCCTTGGGCCGCGTGCGGCCGGGGGCACACGCGGCCAAGCAGATCAAGGACGCAGGGAGCGTGGCGTGCTCTGCACGCGAGCGACCGAGGACGCAGATATGCGCCGGTCGCGCGGGTCATCCGGATGTGCGGGGTCCAGGGCTCAACCGTCTTAGGCGAGCGCCGCGTCGATCGCCTTGGAGACCTCGTCCACGTAGACGAACTCCAGCTCGCTGCGCTCGTGCTCGGGGATCTCCGTCACGTCCCCCTCGTTCCGCTCCGGCACCAGCACGCGTTTGATCCCCGCCCGCTGCGCCGCCAGCGACTTCTCCTTCAAGCCTCCGATCGGCAGCACCTGGCCGGTCAGCGTCACCTCGCCGGTCATCGCGACATCGTTGCGAACCGGGCGGCCGGCAACGAGCGAGGAAAGCGCCACCGTCATCGCCACGCCCGCCGACGGTCCGTCCTTGGGCACTGCGCCGGCAGGCACGTGGATGTGGATGTCGTTCTTGGCGAACCAGTCCTCGTCGAGCTCCGGAGCGACGTCCCGCCAGTGGCCGCGCACGTAGGAGAGCGCCGCCTGCGCCGACTCCCGCATCACGTCGCCGAGCTGGCCGGTGATCGTCAGCTTGCCCGAACCCGGCATCGAGGTCGCCTCGATGAAGAGCACGTCGCCGCCGGTCGGCGTCCAGGCGAGGCCGGTGGCGACGCCGGGGTCCATGGTGCGGCGGCGTTGCTCGGCGAAGACGCGGCGGCGACCGAGCAGCTCGCGGGCGCGCTTGGCCGAGATCTTCACCTTGCCGCTGTTCTTGCCCTCGGCTACTTCGCGCGCGACTTTGCGGCAGATCGTGCCAATCTGCCGCTCGAGGTTGCGCACGCCGGCCTCGCGCGTGTACTCCTCGACGATCGCCGCCAGCGCCGGATCGGCGAACTCGATCTGCGAGGGCTTCAGCCCGTTGGCCTCGATCTGGCGCGGCACCAGGTAGCGGCGGGCGATGTGCTTCTTCTCCTCGAGCGTGTAGCCGGCCAGCTCGATCGTCTCCATCCGGTCCTGCAGCGGCCCGGGGATCGTGTCGAGGATGTTCGCCGTGGCGATGAACAACACCTCGGAGAGATCGAACTCGAGGTCGAGATAGTGGTCGCGGAAGGAGTCGTTCTGGGCCGGGTCGAGCACCTCGAGCATCGCCGAGGCCGGGTCGCCCCGGAAGTCGGCGCCCATCTTGTCGATCTCGTCGATCATGAAGACGGGGTTGCGCGAGCCGGCATCGCGCAGGGCGCGGACGATCGTGCCGGGGAGGGCACCGATGTAGGTGCGTCGGTGGCCGCGGATCTCGGCCTCGTCGCGCACCCCGCCGACCGAGATGCGCTCGAACTCGCGCCCCAGCGCTCGGGCGATCGAGCGGCCGAGGCTGGTCTTGCCGACCCCCGGCGGGCCGACGAAGCAGAGGATCGGCCCCGGCGAGTCGGGTTTCAGCTTGCGCACCGCCAGGTACTCGAGGATCCGGTCCTTGACTTTCTCGAGGTCGTAGTG
>JASLIG010000019.1 GCA_030152805.1 Solirubrobacterales bacterium | reverse complement strand
TTGACACCCCAGCGCTTCGCGCTGGGGTGAATCTTGTGCGTGGCTTCGCCGCGCAGGAGCCGGATTGCATTTCCGCCGCTTCGCGACATTCCCGCAGAGGCCCACCCACCATCCCCCTCAAAGCTCCCCAAGCTTCAGGCGCCGCTACCCGGGCGTTGGTCTTCTCTCGAAGCCGTAGTGGAGGCGCCGACCTTGCTTGAAGCTTCGGTGCCCGAGGCGTGTGCTTCGTCTGAAGCTTCTATGCACGCGAAGCCTGTCTCTAGCTTTGGAGTTGCAGCTTCGGATTCTCTGAGCGTGTCGAGAGGAGGAGGCTGGCCGCCCTCCAGGCGAATGTCGCGAAGCGGCCGCTGCACCGTGCTTCTCGGCGCGGCGCAGCCGCGCTCTCAGATTGTCGCTAAGCGCCGTCAGGCGCGTGCGACGTCAATTCGACTGGAGGGTGGCCAGCCTCCTCCTCCCACCGCCACAGAACCCGGAATCGATCGCTTGGGGTGCGCCTGATGTACCTGCGCTCCGATGAGCGAGGACCGGCGATGAGCAATCGGCTGGCGCTGCGCATCGCGATCTTCGGCGGCGTCGCGGTCGTCCTCTTCGCGATCCTCTTCTTCCGCCTCTGGCTGCTGCAGGTGCTCGACGGCGAAAAGTACCTCGCCGAAGCAAAGAACAACCGCACCCGCTCCTACCGCACCAGCGCGCCGCGGGGCGAGATCCTCGACCGCAGCGGCAAGGTGCTGGTCGCCAACCGGACCAGCCTCGCCCTGCAAGTGAACCCGCGCAAGCTGCCCGAAGACCCGGCAGAGCGCCGCGCCGAGTTGGCGAAGCTGGCCGATCTCACCCACAGCAGCCTGCGCCGCGTCCGTCGCACCATGCACGAAGAGCTGAAGCTCGACCCGGCGGCGCCGGTGACGCTGCGCCGCGACGTCGGCCACTACCTCGTCTACTACCTGCAGGAGAACCAGGAGCGATTTCCCGGGGTCGAGGTCCAGCACGTCTTCGTGCGCGCGTATCCCGATGGCACGCTCGCCGCCCACATCCTCGGCAACGTCGGCGAGATCTCCAAGGAAGAGCTGAAGGAACCGCGCTACCGCGCTCTGCAGCCGGGCGACGAGATCGGCCAGGATGGGGTCGAGTACACCTACGACCGCTACCTGCGCGGGCGGCCCGGCCTGACCCGCGTGCAGGTCGACGCGCTAGGTCAGCCGACTCCGAACGGCAGACTGGTGGCCAAGCCGCCGGCGCCGGGGGACAGCCTCAAACTCTCGATCGATGCCGACGTCCAGGCTGCCGGCGAGGGGGCGCTGGCGGCTCGGGGTCTGCCTGGCGGCTTCATCACGATGGACGTGCACACGGGCGAAATCCTCGGCCTCGGCTCCTTCCCGACCTTCGAGCCGGCGCTCTTCACCCGGCCGCTGACCCAGAAGCAGGTCGACGAATTCATCCGCAACCCGGCGGCGCCGCTTGCTGATCGGGCGATCTCGGGCCTCTATCCAACGGGCTCGACCTTCAAGCTCATAACCGCCCTGGCGGCGCTCGAAAACGGCGTGATCACACCATCGACGCCGATCTATGACGGCGGCTTGATCGAAGTGGGCGGGCAGAAATTCCAGAACGCCGGCGGCGCGGCCTTCGGCACGGTCAGTTTGGTGCGGGCGCTGCAGGTCTCCTCCGACGTCTTCTTCTACGAACTCGGACTCGACATGTGGGACAAAAACGAGCTGCAGGAATGGGCCCACAGGCTGGGAATCGGGCGGCCCACCGGCCTCGATCTGCCGGGGGCGGCGGAAGGTTTGCTGCCGAGCAGGCACTGGCGCAACCGGCTCTACGAGGAAGGCGAAACCGATCGTCCCTGGTCCGCGGGCGACAACATCCAGCTGGCAACCGGTCAGGGTGACCTGCAGACGAACCCGCTGCAGATGGCGATCGCCTACGCGACCCTCGGCAACGGCGGCACGGTCGTTACGCCGCATGTCGGCAGGGAAGTGACGGACGCCGCCGGCCGGGTGCTGAAGGAATTCGCGCCGCCGG
Organism: Solirubrobacterales bacterium; assembly: GCA_030152805.1. Taxonomy (GTDB): domain Bacteria; phylum Actinomycetota; class Thermoleophilia; order Solirubrobacterales; family 70-9; genus VRUE01. Next base: position 39,390 of record JASLIG010000019.1, on the reverse strand, counting down.
CGCGCCGCCAGGTCAAGATCGACCCCGAGTATCGCGCCGCTATCCTCGAAGGACTGCACGACGCGGCGCAGGCGCCGGAAGGCACCTCCTACGAAGTCTTCGGCGGCTTCCCGATCCCGGTCGCCGGCAAGACCGGTACGGCGCAACGGGACGGGCACGCCGATCAGTCCTGGTACATCGTCCTCGCGCCCTACCCGAACCCCAAAATCGTCACAGCCGTTACGATCGAGGAAGGAGGTTTCGGTGCCGAAGCAGCCGCGCCGGCCGCTCTCCAGATTCTCGAAGCCTATTTCGACAAGCACGCGACCGCGTCGGCCGGTCCCAACGGAGGCAGTCCGGGCTGATGTACGCGACCCGCGCACGCCGCGCCCGTCCCGAGCCCTTCGCCGTCCATCCCGGCATTGCCGAGCGCCTCGGCCTGCCCTATATGGACGGCATGCTGGGGCTGTCCGCGGCCGCCCTCGCCGCCTTCAGCGTTTTCACCCTGGCGCAGGCCACGACGCACGACGTCCCCGGCAACCCGTATTACTACGTGGACCGGCAGGCGATCTACGGCGTGCTCGGGATCGTCGGCATGTACCTGCTCACCCGCATCGACTATTCACGCTTCCGCGAGCTGCGGGTCGGCATCTATACATTCCTCTGCGTCAGCATCTCGCTCGTCTTCGTCTTCGGCTTCGCCGCGCGCGGCTCGCGGCGCGCCTTCGAACTTCCCTTCTTCAGCTTCCAGCCATCGGAGCTAGGCAAGGTGCTGCTCGTCTTGGCCCTTGCCGGCTTTCTCATCGATGGTGCCAGGAAAGGGTCGGAGTGGCAGCGCACGGTGCGCTACCTCTGCCTCGGCCTGGCGCCGGCTGCTCTCGTCTTCCTGCAGCCGGACCTCGGCACCGCCCTGGTGTTCGGGGCAATCACCCTCGCCGTGATGTACGTGGGGGGCGTCCGCTGGACGCACTTCGCGGTGATCGGCGCGGCCTTCGTCGCTTTGACAGTGGCGGTCCTCGTCGTGGCGCCCGCAGTCGGGACGCCCGTTTTGAAGGAATATCAGGAGCAGAGGCTCACCTCTTTCCTGAATCCCAGCGCGGACCCCGCCGACGCGGGCTACCAGCAAAATCAGGCCAAGATCGCCATCGGTTCCGGGGAGAAGACCGGACGGGGCGATCGGGCCACTCAGACGCGGCTCAACTTCGTTCCAGAGCGGCACACCGACTTCATCTTCGCCGTGATCGGTGAGCGCTACGGATTCATCGGAGCCGCGTTGGTCCTATCCCTTTACGCCCTGCTGATCTGGCGGGCGCTGCGGATTGTGACGCTCTCGAAGAACTCCTATGGGACCCTGGTGGCAGGTGGCATCGCCGCCATGCTGCTCTTCCAGGTCTTCGTCAACGTGGGAATGAACCTCGGGATCATGCCGATCACCGGGATCCCCCTGCCGCTGATGAGCTACGGCGGGTCGTCTGTCTTGGCGACCTTCCTTGCGGTCGGGGTCCTGCAGAGCATCCACATGCAAGCGCGGCTCAGCCAGAAAGGCAGGTTCGCCTGGTGACCCCTCGAAGGGGGCCCCGGCGTGCGTACCTACTCTGAACTGAGCTAACTGATGAAAAAGACAATTCTGGTTTCCGCCGATCGCGGCGAGACCCGCGTGGCCGTACTCGAGTCGAAGACGAAAGGCGGCAAACGCGACGTCGCGGAGCTCTACATCGAGCGCCGCGGCCGGCGCTCGATCGTCGGCAACATCTACAAGGGCAAGGTCGACAACGTCCTGCCCGGCATGGAGGCCGCCTTCGTCGACATCGGCCTCGAGCGCAACGGCTTTCTCCACGTCGACGAGATCGTCCTGCCCAACGGGGAACAGGCGCCGCGGCGAGGCCGCGGCAAAGGCCGCCGGATCGACGAGCTGATCAAACCGGGGCAGGAGATCGTCGTGCAGGTGGTCAAGGACCCGCTGAAGTCGAAGGGCGCGCGGCTCTCGATGAACGTCTCGATCGCCGGCCGCTACCTGGTCTACGCGCCGCAGGGCAGCGGTGTCGGCGTCAGCCGGCGACTCGGCGATTCCGAGCGCGATCGCCTGCGCAAGATGGTCGACCGTACCTACAAAGGCCCTGGGGGGCTGATCGTCCGCACCGCCGCACACGGGGCCAAAAAGGCGGACTTCGTGCGCGAGATCGGCTACCTGCACAAGCTCAACGAGGTGCTCGAACGGCGCAGCGAGCAGATCGAGGCGCCGGATCTCATTTTCCAAGAGGCCGACCTGCCGGTGCGGGTGCTGCGCGACGTCTTCCTCAGCGACTTCGAAAAAGCGATCATCGACTCGCCCAAGCAGTACGAACGGGTGACCAGCTTCTTCCAGCGCACCGCGCCGGAGCTGGTCGATGGGGTCGAGCTCTACGAGGCGCGCAAGCCGCTGTTCGAGAAGTGGGGGATCGATACGGAGATCGAGTCGACGCTCGGCAAGCGAGTCGACCTCGCCTCGGGCGGCTACCTGATCATCGACTACGCCGAGGCGCTGACCGTGATCGACGTCAACAGCGGCAGCTTCACCGGCCGCGGCAAAGGCGGCCTAGAGGAGACGATCACCCGGGTCAACACCGAGGCGGCCGACGAGGCGGTGCGGCAGCTGCGCCTGCGCGACATCGGCGGCATCATCGTCATCGATTTCATCGACATGGCGCGGGCCCGCAACCGCGACAAGGTGCTGAAAACGCTGCGCAAAGCGCTCGACACCGACAAGTCGAAGAGCTACGTGGTCGAGGTCTCGCCGCTCGGCCTGGTCGAGATGACCCGCCAGAACGTCACCGACGGGGTGCGCGAGATTCTCACCGTGCCCTGCCCGACCTGCGAGGGCGAAGGCGTCGTGCTCTCGGCTGAGACCGTGGCACTCGACGCGATGCGCCGCTTGCCGGACATCGCCGCCGGGGCAAAGGACGCCGCGGCGCTGCTGATTCGCGTGCATCCCAAGGTCGCCGCCGAGCTGATCGACCCCGAGAGTGGCCTGGCCGAGCTCGAGGAGGAGACCGCCAAGCAGTTCCACTTCGAGGGCGGCGACGCGCTGCCGATCGACACCTTCAAAGTCGTCGAGACCGGCAGCCGCGCCGAGATCGAGGAGAGGGCGCTGCCCTTCAAGGTCGGCGAGGAGGTGCTGGTCAAAATCGACGAGCCGCACATGTACAACGCCGACGACGCCGTCGCCCGCGTCGACTCCTACATCGTCAGCGTCACCGGTGGCGGTCGCTTCGTCGGCGAGCGCAAACTGGTGCGGATCGAGCGGGTCGAGCGGGCCGCCGCGGTGGCGTCCCTGCCCGAGGGCGAGTCGCCCAACGGCGCTGGCGGCGAGGAAAACGGCTCCCAGCTAGAATCTTCGCCCTCGCGCAGTCGCCGTCGCGGCCGCAGGGGCGGTCGCGGCAGGTCCAGCTCAAGCCAGGGCAAAAAGGACGAATGAACACGTACGCAGTCATAGAGACCGGGGGCAAGCAGTACAAGGTCGAGGTGGGCACCTCGCTGCTCGTCGACCGCCTCAGCGCCAAAGAGGGTGAGAAAGTCTCGCTGCGCCCGGTTCTCTTCCGCGACAAAGAGGTCGTCGCCGGCGCCAAAGAGCTGGAGAAGGTCAAGGTCGAGGCGACCGTCGCCGAGCACCTGCGCGGCCCCAAGATCAAGGTCTTCAAATACAAGCCGAAGAAGGGCTACCGGCGCCGCGCCGGTCACCGCTCCGAGCTGACCAAGCTCGAGGTGGTCGAGGTCAAACTGCTGGGGCGCAAACCGGCAGCGGCGAAAAAAGAGGAGCCGGCGGAGAAACCGGCTGCTGAGAAGAAACCGGCTGCTGCTAAAAAACCAGCCGCCAAAAAAGCCCCGGCGAAAGCGAAAAAAGCTCCGGCCAAAGCCGCCGCTAAAAAACCTGCAGCCAAACCGAAAAAAGCGGGGACGAAAGCGCCGAAAGCGAAACCTGCTGCTAAAAAGGATTCTGACGATGGCTCATAAGAAGGGACTCGGCTCCAGCCGCAACGGACGTGAATCCAACCCCAACATGCTTGGGGTCAAGGTCTTCGCGGGCCAGAAGGTCTCCGGCGGCGAGATCATCGTGCGCCAGCGGGGCACGCGGTTCTGGCCCGGCGAGGGGACCGGGCTCGGACGCGATCACACGATCTTTGCTGCTCGTGCCGGGACGGTTGACTTCAAGCCCTCTCGGAAGGGCCGCACTATTTCGGTTCTTCAGGACTCCTAGAACCAAAGCGGGAGGGGGTACCCGGTGCCCTCCCAGGCTCCTCGGCGCTCGGTCTGCAGAGCCGAATTACTCTCCTTAGCTCATGTATGACAGGGCGAAGATCTGGGTCGAGGGTGGGGCCGGAGGGAACGGGTGCATTTCGTTTCGGCGGGAGGCTCATGTGCCTCGGGGTGGGCCTGATGGTGGAGACGGCGGCCATGGCGGGGACGTTGTGCTTGTTTGCGACGCTTCGAAGCGGGACCTCGCTGCTCTGAAGGGGAGCAAGCACTTGGGGGGTGGGCGGGGTAAGCATGGGGAAGGGTCCAATCGCCATGGCGCCAGGGGGGAGGATCGGGAGATCTTGGTTCCTGCTGGCACGCAGGCTGAGGCTGTCGATGGGAGTCGGATCGATCTGGTCGAGGCCGGGCAGCGGGCTGTGGTTGCTCATGCGGGGCGGGGTGGGCATGGGAACAAGCGGTTCGCGAACTCGACGCGGCAGGCGCCGCGGTTTGCCGAGAAGGGGACGGGCGGGGAGGAGGGGTGGATCGAGCTGCGCTTGAAGTTGCTGGCGGACGTGGGTCTCATTGGGTTGCCGAACGCGGGGAAGTCCTCGTTGCTGGGGCGGTTGACGCGGGCGGCGCCGAAGGTGGCCGACTATCCCTTCACGACGATCTCGCCGGTGCTGGGGACGATGGAGAGCGACGAGCGGCAGGCGATCGTCGCCGATATCCCGGGGTTGATCGAAGGGGCGGCCGAGGGGGCGGGTCTGGGGCACGAGTTCCTCGCCCACGTGGAGCGCTGCGCGATGCTGGTGCACTTGGTCGAGCTGGCCCCCCTGGAGGGCGATCCGGCGGCGAACTACGAGGCCGTGCGGGCGGAGCTGTCGTCCTACGGCGCCGGTCTCGACGTGCTGCCCGAGCTGGTCCTGCTCTCTAAGCGCGACCTGCTGCCCGAGGACGAGATCGAGGTGGCCCTGGCCGAGTGGCGGAAGCGAGTGGGCGACGGCCGGCTGGGCGTCCTAGCGGCCTCCTCGGCGACGGGCGAGGGCCTCGGTGAGCTGCGCGACCGGATCCTTTCTTCCCTTCCGACGACGCCTCCGGCCCCTCCCGAGGGAGCTCCCGAGCAGGGCCAGGAATTCGAGGCCGAGCACCGTGTCTACCGGCCCGTCGGCGAGGGCGGCTACTCGGTCGAGCGCGAGGACGACGGCGCCTACCGCGTCACCGGCCGCGGCGTCGAGCTGCTCTTCGAGCGCCACGACATCGCCAACGAAGAGGCGCTCGCCTACCTGGAGCAGCGCCTCAACGAGATCGGCGTCGTCGCCGCCCTCCGCGCCGCCGGCTTTGAGCCCGGCGATGACGTTCGAGTCGGCGAACACGAGTTCGAGTTGTATCCATAGCCGACTGAGCGAACGATCAGGCGGGTGTATACGCCGGCGCCGGCGGGGGTTAGGTGGATGCCGTCCCAGAGCAGGTTCTCGTGGGCGGCGGCAACGGAGGCCCAATCGATCAGGGTCGTGTGGGGCCAGGTGGCGTCTGCTTCCTCCAGGGCGTGGTTGGACTCGTCCTGCCAGGAGACGGGCGCGTGGTCGGTGACGAGGAAGAGCTCGCCCACCTCCGAGGTCGCCTTGCGCAGATCCTCCAGCTCGTCGCCGTACAGGGGGCCGTTGTTGCCCATCTGGATGACCAGGGCGTCGACGTAGCCGCCGCGGCGCTTCAGCCGCCGCGCCAGCGCGACGAATTCGTCCGCCTGGCGTCCCACCCTGGCGTTCATCGAGAAGCGCGGCCCGAAACGCGCCGCCAGCCTGTCCCTGGCGCCGATCATCACCGAGTCGCCGAAGGCGACGATACGCGGCGGCTTGCCCCGCCGCTCCTTCACCGGGCGTGACGCTTTTTCCGGGTAACGCACGGACAACGCGTTACGACTGGATACTGGTTGCGCCCTCACCTTCGCGAATTCGGCCGTCGAGGCGGCGGCGACGTTGGGCGCGCTGCGGCTCGAGACGATCCCGCTCCAGCCGACCAGGGCGACGATCGCGACCACGGAGAAAGCCAGGGCCGGTCGTCCCGCCCGCAACCAGCCGTCCGGCAGCGAGAGCAGCTTGCGCTTGCCGCGGAAGGGCAGCTCGACGAAGCGATAGGAGAGGTCCGCCAGCACCAGCACGGCGAGGAGCTGCAGCGGGATCAGCACGCCGCGTGGCAGCGGGAGGTCGATCCCGGGCCGCGACAGCGCGAGCACCGGCCAGTGCCAGAGGTAGAAGCTGTAGCTGCGCAGGCCGAGCCAGACCATCGGCGCTTGGGCGAGCAGTCCGCCGAAGCGCGCGCTCGGATGCGCGAGGACCGCGATCACGGCTGCCGCGGCGAGGGCGATCCAGAGATAGCCGCCGTGGAAGAGGGCGAGGTCGTAGTCGTCCACCCGCAGGAAGCTGAGCACCAGGTAGGCGAGCGCGAGGACGCCGGCGGCGTCGAGCACGGGGCCGCACCAGCGGCCCGGTTCGGCGCGCCGTAGCCGCCAGGGGCTCCAGACCAGCGCCAGCGCGACCCCGATCAGCAGGCCGGCGGCGTGGGTGTCGGTGCCGTAGTAGACGCGCGAGGCGTCGTTGGGGTCGAAGAGGAACCAGGTCAGCGCCAGCGAGGCGATGGCGCCGGCGAGCACTCCGACCAGCAGCCGCTTGCGCCCGAACAGCGCCATCCCCCCGGCGAAGGCGAGCGGCCAGAGGAGGTAGAACTGCTCCTCGACCGAGAGCGACCAGAGGTGGCGGAACAGCGAGGGCCGCTGGAACTGATCGAAGTAGGACTGGTGCTCGAAGACGAAGTGCCAGTTGGCGACGTAGGCGAGCGAGGCGATCGCGTCGCCGCGCAGCTCGGCCATCCGCTCGGGCTCGACGATTGCGGCGACGATCATCGTCACCGCAATCATCACGCCGACCGCGGGCAGCAGCCGCCGCGCCCGGCGCAGCCAGAACTGGCCGAGGCGGACCGCGCCCGTGCGCTGCCGCTCGCTGAGCAGCAGCGAGGTGATCAGGTAGCCGCTGATCACGAAGAAGACGTCGACGCCTAGAAAGCCGCCGGGCATCCAGCCGACGCCGGCGTGGTAGAGGAAGACCGCCAGCACCGCAATAGCGCGCAGAGCATCGATGCCGGGCAGGTAGGGCAGGCGGCTGTCCTGCGGTCGGCTCATTGCAAGCTCTGTCGGCAGTGTTGCAGCGCTGTCTTGAACGTGAAACGTGCCCGCCGTCGTTGACGGCGACGGCTCATAAACTGGGGCGCCCATGACCCTCGTCGTCAAGCTCGGTTCCTCGATCGTCGCCGCCGACGACGGCGCGCTGCGCAGCGACGTCCTTGACTCGGTCTGCGCGCAGGTGGCGGCCCTCGAGCAGGGGGGAGAGCGGGTGGTGATGGTCACCTCGGGGGCGATCGCGCGCGGCATGCGATTGCTGGAGCTGCCGGTGCGCCCGCGGGCGATGGACGAACTGCAGGCCGCGTCGGCGATCGGCCAGGGCGACCTCTTCCGCGCTTACGAGAGCCGCCTCGCCGAGCACGGAACCCGCGCCGCCCAGGTGCTGCTCACCGCCGCCGACATCGCCGCCCGCACCAACTACCTCAACGCCCGCCAGACCCTGCGCCGGCTGATCGAGTGGGGCGTGGTACCGGTGGTCAACGAGAACGACACCACCGCCACCGACGAGATCAACTTCGGCGACAACGACTTCCTCGCCGCTCAGGTCGCGATCCTGCTCGACGCCGAGCTGCTCGTCCTGCTCACCAACACCGACGGCCTCCACACCGCCGATCCAGCGGCCGATCCCGGGGCGAAGCGTATCCCGGAGGTTTCCGACTTCTCCCAGCTCGAGGGCCTCGAGATCGGCGACCGCACCTCGGTTTTCGGCTCGGGCGGCATGCGCAGCAAGGTGGCGGCGGCGGAGATGGCGAGCGCGTCGGGCATCCCGGCCGTGGTCTGCGACGGCACCAGCGCCGGCACGCTCGCGGCCGCCGCCGCCGGTGAATCCACCGGCACCAGGTTTGCGGCCAAAGCCTCGAAAGCTCCCCGCTTCAAGCTCTGGCTCAAGTACGCGAAGCCGTCGCACGGAACCCTCGTCGTTGACGCGGGCGCGGCCCGCGTCCTGCGCGAGAGCGGTTCCAGCCTGCTGCCGGTCGGGATCACCGCCGTCGAGGGCGATTTCCGCGCTGGCGACGCCGTCGAGGTGGCGGCTGATGGCACGGTGATCGGAAAGGGGATCGTCGACTTCTCCTCTGCTGAGCTTTTGCAGGTCATCGGGCTGAAGAGCGATGAGGTGCGGGAGCGGTTGCCGGATGCGGCCGATGAGGTAATTCACCGGGATCGGTTCGTGCTCGTCTGAGATTCGAAGGGTGGGGAGGGGGCACCCGGCCCTCCCGGCTACCCTTAGCGGTCGATGGCGATTACGGCGAAGACGACGGCTGAGCTATGCGCCGACGCGAAGCGTGCGTCGCGCCCGCTGGCGAGCACGACCAGGATCGCGAAGGACGCCGCACTAGCCGCTACCGCGCGCCTGCTCGAGGAGCGCTCCGCTGAGATTCTCGCTGCCAATGCCGCCGATTTGGCCGACGAGCGAGCCGCCGAGCTCACTGTGGCGCTGCGCGATCGACTTACCCTGACCGAGGCGAGAGTCGCGGCTATGGCCGAGGGCGTACGTGCTGTCGCTGCCCTGGATGACCCGATCGGTGAGGAGTTGGAACGCAAAACGCTTGCTGGTGGGCTTGAGTTGCGCAAGGTCAGGGTCCCTCTCGGGGTCGTTGCGGTGGTCTACGAGGCCCGGCCGAACGTCACGGTCGACTGCGCGGCGCTGACGATCAAGAGTGGCAACGCGATCGTGCTGCGGGGCTCCAGCTACGCGGAGCGCTCGAACAGTGCCTTGGCCGCGGTCGTGCGCGAGGCGCTTGCCGAGGCTGGCCTGCCCGAGGACGCCGTGCTGCTACTGACGGGCGGTGGGCGGGACGGCCTCGCTGAGCTGGCAACCCAGGAAGGACTGGTCGACCTCCTGATCCCGCGTGGCGGCGAAGGGCTGAAGAACGCTCTCAAGGCTGTCGCCACCGTGCCGGTGATCTACGCCGCCGCGGGCAACTGCCACGTGTACGTGGACGCCGACGCCGACCTCGAGATGGCGCGGCGGATCGCCTACAACGCCAAGGTGCAGCGGCCGGGTGTCTGCAATGCCGCCGAGACGCTGCTGGTCCACTCAGCAGTGGCGGCCGATTTCCTGCCGGAGGCACTCGCCGACCTTCACGCCGCCGGAGTCGAGCTCGTCGGCGACGGGGAGACGCGGGCACTCGCCGGTGACGTCGAGGTGGGCAGCGCCAGCGAGGAGGATTGGAGCACCGAGTACCTCGACCTGAAGATGGTCGTCGGTGTCGTCGACTCCCTCGATGAGGCAGTCGACCACGTGAACAACCACGGCACCACGCACTCCGAGGCGATCGTCACGTCTTCCGCCGAGGCCTCCGAGCGTTTCACCGCCGGCGTCGACGCGGCCGTCGTCTACACCAACGCCTCGACCCGCTTCACCGACGGCTTCGAGTTCGGCATGGGCGCCGAGATCGGTAACTCGACCCAGAAGCTGCACGCGCGCGGCCCGATCGGTCTGCGCGAGCTGACGACCTACAAGTACGTCGTCCACGGCGACGGCCAAATACGTGAGTAAGCGTCCCTCCCCGAATGGACGCTGACGCCCCCGCGGCCGGCATCGGCGTCCTCGGCTCGGCGTTCAACCCGCCGCACCTCGGCCATCTCGCCCTCGCCCAGGAGGCGCTCTGGCAGCTCGGCCTCGAGGAAGTGATCCTGATGCCGACCGGCACCGCGCCGCACAAGCGGATCGCCGACGACCCGGGACGCGAGCAGCGGCTGGCGATGACCCGCCTGGCCGCCGCCGATGACTCGCGCTTCTCGGTCTCGACCCTGGAGGTCGAGCGCGAGGGGCCGTCCTACACGTATGAGACCTTGGAGCTGCTTGCCAAGGACAGAGGCGATAGCGAGCTCGTCTTCGTGATGGGGGCCGACGCGGCGGTGGGGCTGGAGAGCTGGCGCGAACCGCGGCGGGTCACCGAGCTGGCGCGCCTCGCCGTCGCCCGTCGCTCCGGCATCTCCGACGCCGAGGTCGCCGCCGTGCTGCGCAGCCTCGGCGCCGACGGGCGGGCGACGATGCTGGAGATGCCGCAGTTCGGCGTCTCCTCCTCGGCGGTGCGCGAGCGCGCGGCGGCCGGGCGGCCGCTGCGCTACCTGGTGCCCGAGTCGGTGGCGCGCTTCATCGAAGAGAAGGGGATCTACCGGTGAGCGAGGAGGCGAACGTGGCAAACACCGAGGCGCTGGCGCGGCGCCTCGCCGAGCTCGCCGACGCGAAAGCGGCCAGCGAGATCGTCGTGCTCGACATGCGCGGGCTCGTCTCCTACACCGACTTCCTGACGATCTGCACGGCACGAAACGAGCGCCAGGCGCGGGCGATCGCCGAGGAGGTGAAGCTGCGGTTCAAGCAGGAGCTCGGCCTGTTGCCCAGCGGCTCCGAAGCCGCCGAGTCGGCGGGTTGGATCGTGCTCGACTACCTCGATTGCGTCCTCCACGTCTTCACCGATGAGGCACGGCGGCGCTACGCGCTCGAGGACCTCTGGCGCGAGGCGCCCAGGCTCGAGCTGGAGACGTCGCGGGATGGCGTCCGGGGGCACCTCTACGGTGCCGCGCATGGGTAGCTTCAAGAGGGCGCTCCTCGGCTACCGTCGCTCCGACGTCGATGCGGCGCTCGCGGCACGGGACGCCCGCAACTGGGCGCTGGAGCGCGACACCGAGGAGGCGCTGAGCCGCTGGCGCGAGGCCGCCGAGGTGGCCGCTGGCGCTGAGGAGGAGCTCTCCTCGCTCTCGGCGATGGTGATCGAGCGCGAGCGCGAGATTCGCGGCCTGCACCAGCGCCTGCTCGAGGCCAACGAGCGCCACGACCGCAGCATCGCCTCGCTGGAGGCGGTCTCCTCGAAGCTGGAGGAGATTCAGACCCAGGCGCGTGGCCAGGCGACCAGGATCAGGATGAAGGCGCTGCGCGAGGCGGTCGAGGTAGGTCGCCGGGCGCAGGAGCTGAGCGAGGCGCAGGGCGGCCCGGCCCCGTCCGCGGCGCCCGAGCAGGGCGGCAACGGCGCCAGCCCGGTCGAGCGCGCCGCCCAGAACCTCTTCGACGGCCTGGTCAAAGTCGAGATCGGCCCGCTCGACGACTTCTCCCAGCTGGTCGGCTTCGAGGACGCCGCCGGGCAAATCGACGCCACCTCGGAGATCTCGGTCGAGCGCTTCTCCGAGGGCCGCGCCACTCTTTCCGTGCGCCTCGACGAACCGGTCGAGCTCCTCCGCGAGCTGGAGGAGCGCTCCCCGCTCGAGTTCAAAGTCCGCCGCAGCGCCGACGACAACCTCATCCTCGACATCGACGACGACGGCGAGCAGCGCGCCGCCTAGAGCGCCCGCTCCGCCCCGAGCCGCCCCGCTACGCTTAGCCCTCTCTGGCGCCCTGGCGGAGTGGCTACGCAGCGGCCTGCAAAGCCGTTTACACCGGTTCGATTCCGGTGGGCGCCTCTCGTCCCTCGATTTGAGAACAGCATCGCCATGGAAATCGCGGTTACGACATGGAACATTGGCGGTTGCCAGAGGATCGACGATTCCGAGGCGGGCCGGGAAGACCTTCAATACTTCCGGCAGAGGCTCAGCGACGCTCCCAGTCACGTCATCTGCCTGCAGGAGGCGCACGCATATCCGAGTGAATCACGGCCGAGCCAAGCGTCCGTCCTGGCCTCGGAGCTCGATTTCCCCTATCTGCTCGAGCAGCCTCTCTGCCGTTCGCATCTCGATGCGAAGGCCAACCTCAGCTTGGCCATCCTCTCAAGGAGCCCGCTCTTCAGCGCCTCGTATGTTCCTCTTCCCACGCCTCCGCTGCGGAAGCGAATGGCGGACGGGGTCTGGACCCTTCACCCCAAGGGCGTGCTCACGGCTTCGACGATCTTCGCGGGTCTTGAGCTCAATCTCGTATGTGGGCACGCCCACCCATTCCACCTCTTCGACCGGGATCCACTGGATCCGGAGCTGACGGCGTCGCGTTCGACTCTGGATACGACCATCACGAGCTTGGGGGGAGGTCTAATCCTGGGGGGAATAGATCTCAATGACGAGCGGTTTGAGCAAATGCTGCCCTCCTCCGCCCAGATCGGTGTTCGAAGCCTCTTCCGATTGCCAACTACACCTCAGGGTCTACAACAGGACCATCTTGTGTATCTCGGGAATGCGATGACGCCAACAGCCTGGCAGGTAACTTCCACCGCAGCGGATCACTATCTGGCCCGGGGCGTCTTCGAGCTGGGAGACGAGAAGCCTTAGGTGCATGGACTCCAGACGCAGCATCTCCAGGTCAAGGCGATCCACCTGGCGCGGCCTTAAGGGTTGCCGCCCTGAGCGGAGATGCACACTGGTGCACCCGTTTTCGGCGGGTTGCGATCTAGGCATAGGTGTGTCGTCGGATCGAGCTTGGTGGTCGTCTCGTCTGCGTGGAGCGCCAGCGTCAACACACCGACCGCGATCGCAACCAGGATTGCAACCACAACTGCCGCCTTGGCCCAGACATTGTTTTCTCGGGCGGCTGCGAGGCTCTCCTTGGAGGTATGCGCTGCCGCCTCGACAGAGGCACGCAGGTCGATACTCGTGGAGGCATCCTCGATCCGCTGACGGATGAACTCGATCGCGGCATCGAAACCCAGCTCCTGCCTGAGGCGCTCGACGAAGAGGCGAGTGAAGCCATGGTTCACTAGTAGCGTCAGGTCCAGAGACTCCACGATCCGTGAGAGGACGGACCGCCCATCGACAACCAGCTCAAGGGCCTCCATTGGGTCCGACTCCAAGACACTGCTGGCGTCCTGGTGTGCCTGGTAGTAGGCGAGGGTGGAGGCAAAATAGGCGAGTCGAGCGACGTTGTACTCGACCGCGAGCACGATGTCGTACAGGTATGTGCTGAGGGAGTCGTTCATATCCCAAAGGCCAGCGGTGCTTATCACCGTTGCCTTGCGATCGGTGAGGTAGATCTCGTCGTTTCGGTAGCCAATCTCCTTGTCGCTCAGCTCGGAAACGTAGCGCCGGTTGTAGTTGTGAAACCACTTGGCCGTATTGAGGATGCCCGCCAGTGCGGAACTCGCCAGGACCGCCTCCAGCGGCACTATCGCCTTGTGGTTTTTCCTTCCGTCGTAGCCCTTCTCCTCGTAGAGCTTCTCGATCTTCTTACCGTCGTAGAAGTGCTCGACGAGGATGAGCGTATGCGCCTTTGCCTTGCGCTTGAGAACGGCGGTGGTCAGCTTGTCATTTGGGCAGAAGAACTCGATCAAGTCGTGGCCCGGCGCCCTCAGGTGAGCCTTCAAGCGAGCTTGAACGTCCTGTGAGCAGAAGAACGAGGCAAGGGCGGAGTGGAAGCAGCCAACCGCGACCTCGTCGAGCAGCTCTAGGCGCTCGATGATTTGCGCGGCCTTGACGGGCCGCGGGTGGACTTCATCTCCCTCGGGCCCCTCGACGAACTGGGTCTTGAACGTAAAGCAGATCGTTCCCTCGCGGAACATCTGCATCTTGACCCCCTCCAGCTCGACTCGGTGTAGCTCTGACTGCCTGTCAGGCGAGAGCCGCCTGCCGAGGGATGCGGTGGAGTCACCATGCTTCAGCGGCTTTGGCACGGGTAGCGTCAACGGCGCGAATCGCTCTACGAACTGCTCGGTCCAAACTGCCTTGCCCTGAAGGCTGAGGGCTTTCTCGCGTCTCTCCTCGATTTCCCGCCTCGTCGATTCGCATTCGCTGACGTGGCCGACGAGCGCTTCGTCCAGTTTGTCGTAGAGTTCGCCACTGGCCCGCAGCCTCTGCAACGTCCGGCGGGACTCCCGGGCGTTGTCGACGAGCTCTGCAATGTCCAGAGCGAAAACCTGCACCACTTGCACGCGCCCGGCGTGCAAGTTTGGATCGCTCGCCTTGGAGCGCAGGCTGCTCTCCTCGTCGAACGTGCGCAGGGCCGCGACGATGTCCTCCTCGTGCTGACTTGCTCCAACCCGCGCGGAGTCCTCCTTCCGGCTCATGGTGATTGCGCCTGAACGCGTCTGGGGCTAGGCGAAAGAGGGTGTGTCGGCGCCCAGAGCGGGGCACGACCCCTCTGTGTCGTCTGGAGGGAGCAGCTCCCTCCTCGCCTTGGCGAACGTCGCTCGTAGCTCCCTGTCGTCGGCATCATCGCGAAGCATCTGCAGGAGGGAAACCGTGTGCTCGGACTCCAATGAGCCTCGAAGCGTCCCATCTGACGACAGTCGAAGAGCGTACGCTCCCTCAGCCGAAAGGTCCGATTCGTCGAATCGCCCATCTGCCATTGCTTCGATGCACACTATAAGGCCACCGACATCGAGACGTAGGGTAGGCTTTGGGTATAGCGTAGACGTCCAGGTTTTCAGGAAGTGTCGGATCGTTTCGGCGATTTCCCCGGATCTTGCCGGAGTATCGGCCAGGGCATCGGCAACTGCCCCGAGTGTTGCGCCCTGCCAGAATCTATAGCGGCCGGTGAACTCGCTTCCGGATAGCCCAGCGTGTGAGAGCAGGCTGTAGAGCCTGAGTTCGGTAACCCCCTTCGATCGGCAGGTCCGCACCAGCTCGGGCAGCTCATCCAAATTTCCAGCTTGCCCATCTGCTGGGCCGAACACGACAGTGTTCACCTTGACCGGTTCCAGGCCAGCGCCTACCGCGGCGTCGAGCCCGCGCAGAACACGCGCGATCGTAACCTCTGAGCCCCGTTGGTGGATCGACTCGCGCAGGGTGCTCTCTTTAAGTGTGTGGAGGCTTATCGTCACTCGGTCGAGACCGGCCTCACGCAGTGCAGAGGCGTACCTGTCGAGGAGAAGGCCATTGGTTGTCATCGAGAGGCCGACTGCATGACCGCTTCGGCGCTCCGCGATAGCCCGCACCAGCTCGACGATGTCGTCACCGTCGTGTCGATAGAGAAGTGGCTCGCCGCCGGTGAGCTTGATCTCGCGAATACCGGCGAGAATGGACGCACCGCAGAGGCGAGCGAGCTCCTCGATGCCGAGGCTGGGCTTCGAGGGTGCCAGAGACCCTTGTCCCTCGTTGTGACAGAAGAAGCACCTGAAGTTGCAGTGGCGGACGATCGAGACACGCAGTTTCCGTGAAACCTGCTCTCGGTCGCTGAGAGCTATCTGCCCGCCCGTCACAATGGGGGGGCACCCTACAGGATGCGTCCCCGGCATCAGCTTGTGGCTGGTGGAAGTTGCGCCCAATTCTGAACCGCCCGGAGGCTCTGCTTCCTGCAGCATTCGCTGTCCCTCTTCGTCTACCTGCAGCATACGCTTCGCTGATCCCGCGGTCCAAGCATTCCCTGGCGCCGAGAACAGGCCATTGTCAACAACGGGGGACATGGCGTCGATCTTCGCACAAAAAAATTAGAGTGAACAGGCCTAGAATAGGCCAACTGTGCGCCGGGATTCGCGCCAGCGCCCGGCGTCAAGCGCGAACGGACTGCGGATGCTGCCAGTTCGGCCGCAGGTACGCCTCCTCGAAGCCGGCGCGGAGGATGTTGCGGTAGCTGGCCGAGGGGCGGTCGGGGATTCGCTCGCCGGTCTCGACGAAGAGGGTCCGGCAGCCGGCAGCCGCGGCGTCGGCGATGCGGCGGTGCAGCAGGGCCTGCTGGCAGCCGCGGCCGCGGGCGGGCTCGAGCGTGGCGGCGATGCCGAACTCGGCGATCGCGCCGTCGATGAACATCGCGGCGCAGGCGGCGGGCTCGCCGTCGACCCGGGCCACGTAGCAGTGCCAGCCGGGCCGGCTATGGAGGTCGGCGAAGAACGCGGAGGCCCAGGCGGGGAGACCGAAGCCGGTTGCGGCGATCATGCCGAACGATCCCTCGTTGTCTTTGACCGGAACGACGTCGACCCCGGCGGGATGGTCGAAGCGCGGCGGGTGGGCGTCGCGGACGAACTTCATCCAGGCGTAGCCGCGCTCGTAGCCGCGGGCCCGCAGCAGGCGCTCGGCCGCGGCACCTCCAGCGGCAGACTCCTTCACCGGCACGTAGAACGAGACGTTCCGCGACTCCGCCCAGTCGAGCGCTCGATCGAGGTCGCCGCCCTCCGCCGCCCCGTTCGCGGTCGCGCCGAGCACCAGATTGAGCATCGGCACCTCGGGTAGTGCGCTGACGATGGTCGCCTGCACTCCTCCGAAGTCCCTCGCCTCGATGCCCCTTTCACGGGCGACGCCAGCCGGGACCGCATCCCACATGTCCCGCCAGAACCTACGCTCGACCGCATCCAGCGCCAGCGGCTCGTACGGCACGCCGTTCTTCGTCGCCTCAGCCGCCATGCCCCGGGAGCCTACGCCCGCGCGAGGGCGCTGGCGCGGGGGCCGACATCTGCGAGGCTGAGCAGGTGAACGCCGCGACAGCCACGGCCCCGGCGAGCGCCACGCTGGCCCAGGTCCCAGAGGAGCAGGTGATGGTGCTGTTCGGTGCGACCGGCGACCTCTCGCGTCGAAAACTGCTGCCGGGCATCTTCCACCTCTTCCAGGCCGGGCTGATGCCGGAGCGCTTCTCCCTGATCGGCGCCGCGCGCACGGCGCTCAGCGACGAGGAGTTCGTTGAGCTCGCCCACGAGGCGATTTGCTGCTCCGAGCGCAAGCCGGTTTCCGAGGACTCGTGGCAGCGGTTCGCCGCGAACCTCGAGTTCGTCTCGACCGGCGACGGCTACGGAGGTCTCGCCGAGGCGGTGAGGCGGGCGAAGGGGGAGGTGGCCGGCGCCCAGCTCCTCCACTACCTCGCCCTGCCGCCGTCGGCCACCGCCGCGGTGATCGGGGAGCTCGGCCGCCTCGGCCTCGGCGAGGGAGCTCGGGTGATCATGGAGAAGCCGTTCGGCCGTGACCTCGCCTCGGCCCGCGAGCTGGATGCGCTGGTCCACTCCGTCTTCGACGAGGAGCGGATATTCCGCATCGACCACTACCTCGGACGCGAGGCGGTGCAGAACTTGCTGGCGCTTCGTTTCGCCAACGGCATGTTCGAGCCGGTCTGGAACCGCAATCACATCGACCACATCCAGATCGACGTGCCGGAGACGCTCTCGATCGAGATGCGCAGCCTCTTCTACGAGGAAACCGGCGCCTTCCGCGACATGGTCGTGACGCACCTCTTCCAGGTGCTCAGCTTCGTTGCGATGGAGCCGCCGATCTCGCTCAGCGCCAAATCGCTGATGGTCGAGCGGGAGAAGGTCTTCGAAGCGATGAGAGTGCTCGAGCCGGGCGACGTGGTGCGGGGCCAGTACGCCGGCTACCGAAAAGAGGAAGGGGTAGCGCCCGACTCCGACGCCGAGACCTACGTGGCGTTGCGCGCTTTCGTAGACAACTGGCGCTGGGAGGGCGTGCCCTTCTTCCTGCGTTCGGGCAAGCGGCTTGCCGAGACCCACCACCTGCTGACCGTCGCCTTCTCCGAGCCGCCCCGCCGCATGTTCCCGCTCGATTGCAGTCAGGTCGCCGAGGAGTTTGGCAACGACCACCTCACCTTCGAGCTGGGCGACCCCGGCAGCATCTCAGCCTCGTTCCTCGCCAAGGTCCCCGGTCCGAAGATGCAGCTCGGTCAGGCGCACATGCGCTTCAGCTACGCCGACAGCTTCGGCGGGCCCGAACAGGCGCTGGACGCCTACGAGCGTCTGATCCACGACGTGATGGTCGGCGACCGCACGCTCTTCACCACTTCGGCCGCGATCGAGCGCGTTTGGGAAATCGCCGACCGGGTCGTGCGAGAACCGCCGCCGGTCGAGATCTACGAGCCGGGCTCATGGGGGCCGAAGGCGACCGAGAACCTGCTCGCGCCGCGCCGCTGGCACGCGCCCCGGGACCACCCCTGAGCCGTGGATCGACCGAGGCTCAGGAGGCTGCGCCGAGATCCCGCCAGGGATCGTTCATCGCCAGGCGTCGTTTCTGCGAGCGCTTGAAGAGGTAACAACCGACCACGCCGCCTCGCAGCTCGGAGTGGATGAACTTGCCGGTGACCAGCTTCCAGCCCTCGACGGTGACCGAGTTGAGGATGTCGACCGGATCGGTGGTCTCACGCGCCGCCGAGCCCACCGCGCCGGGGACGACCGTCGGCTCGATCCCGCCGACCTCGAGTTCGTACTGGAAGAGCCGGTGGCCGCGCTTGTAGGCGAGACGCGCCCGGCCAGCGGGAGTCTCGAAGAAGGCCTGTTGGGCCGCCTCGGCCGACACCTGTTGCTTCTGGCGTTCCCTTTCGGCGGCCCGCTCCTCGCGAGTCGCCCGGTCGAGGGAGGGGATCAGGGTCGCGCCGCGGCGCAGCGATGGCAGTCGCAAACCCCGGCGCCCGGTCTTGGCATCGCTCGCCTGGGCAGTGCTCGGCTCGGGCTCCTGCGGCTGCGCAGAGCGGAATCCGACTAGCGCGTGTCCCTGCTCGGTCACTGCGGTCACGTTAGGGAAACGTGTCGAAGATGTCGGGCTTTTCATCGTGCAGTCCAATATTCGGCCAGTACCGGGTAGCTTGAGCGGGTGGCCGTGCGCAGCACCGAGTTCAACGTCTCCACCCAGGGGGACGGCGATGCGATCGACATCACGCCTGAGCTGCAGCGGGCGGTGGACGAGGCCGGGGTCGCCGACGGGCAGGCGTCGGCCTTCGTGCGTGGATCCACCGCGGCGATCACGACGATGGAGTACGAGCCGGGCGGCGTGCGGGACCTCGGCGCAATGCTCGAGCGGCTGATCCCGAGCCAGGGCGATTACGAGCACAACCGGCTCAACCACGACACCAACTCGCACGCGCACCAACGCGCCTCGGTGATCGGTCCCTCGCTCTCGGTGCCCGTCCGCGGGGGCGCGCTCGGGCTTGGCACCTGGCAGCAGGCGGTCCTGCTCGACTTCGACGACCGTCCGCGAGAGAGAACCGTGGTGGTCCAGATCGTCTCCTGAACGGAAAAGGGCCCCTCTCGGGGCCCTTTGCTTCCGAAGGACGTGCCACCAGCGAGAACTCTGTTTCCCTGGCTCGTCGGTCCTCAAGCCTTAATCGGAGCTTGCACTAATAAACACTGTACGAGCTGAAAAGTTGCACGGCCTGCATCGGCACTTGCAACAGCAGACTTGAGGCAGCGGCCGGGGCCTCGTCGGCCCTCGCGCCGCTGCTAGATTCAGGTTCCCGGGGCGCTTAGCTCAGTTGGGAGAGCGCCAGCTCGACAAGCTGGAGGTCACTGGTTCGAGCCCAGTAGCGCCCATTGTCCCCTGCGCGGAGCCGGCCGAGATCGCTCAGACCTCGGCCGGCATCCGCACCTCGGTGAGGCGGATGCTGTTGCCCGAGGGGTCGCGGAAGCCGGAGTCGATCCCGTAGGGGCGCTCCTCGGGGGCTTCGGAGAATTCCACGCCGCGGCCCTTCAGCTCCTCGTAGGAGGCCTGGCAGTCCTCGGTGGTGAGGAAGACGGTCCCGGCGAAGCCCTTGGCCACCACCTCGCGTACCTGCCGGCCGGTCTCCTCGTCCATCACCGGCGCTCCGGGGATGGCCATCAGCACGATCGAGACGTCCTCCTGCCCGGGTGGTCCCACGGTCAGCCAGCGGAAGTCGTCCATCTCGGCCAGTGTCACGTCGGCGCGTACCTCCATGCCCACCTTCTCGGTGTAGAAGGCGAGTGCCTCCTCCTGGTCGTGTACCCATAGCTGTGCGTTGGCGATCCTGATCATCGCTTCCTCCTTCGGTTCAAAACGGAAAGGTCGGTGGCGATGCTAGGCGCGGGCCGGCGGACTGTCTTCTCGAAACGTGCGGTATCGCGGGCGGGTGTTGGCGCGGAGGACGCAGCCCGGGACCAGGGCCCCACGAGCGGCCGGGGGATGCGCCGCCCGGTAGGCGGTTGGGGGGCGGCCGAAGGTGCGGGTGAAGCTAGTGGTGAAGGAGCCGATGCTGCGCAGCCCGACCGAGAGGCAGATATCCGCCACCGAGCGATCGGTGTTGCGCAGCAGCGCCGCGGCGCGCTCGAGGCGGCGGGTCAGCAGGTAGGCATGAGGTGAGTCGCCGAAGGCGCGGCGGAACTCGCGGCTGAAGTGCGCCCGCGAGAGCCCGGCCGCCGCCGCCATGTCGTCGACGCTCAACGGCTCTGAGTAGCGCGCATCGGCGAGGTCCTTGGCGCGCAGCAGATGGCGGGCTGGCGGAACGAACGGCATGCCGGCAGTCTAGGCTCGCGGCCTCGTGCCCGGAACCTATGCAGCCGTGCTGGCCGTCTGCGTCGCCTCGTTGGCGATCGGGCAGGCGGCGATCGTCCTCTGCGGGGTTCGGCGCTGGTCGTGGATTTCGCCCGCGGTGGGGCTGGCGCTGCTCTGCGTCGCCTGCTGGGGGACGGTGCGGTTGCCGGGCGATGGCGCGGCCGCGGCGGTCGTCGTCGTGGTGCTGTCGATGGCCTCGGTCACCTACCTATGGGGTCACCTCGAGGGGGTGGCGGAGGCGATCCGGATTGGCGCGCCGGTCGCGCTGCTCGCGCTCGCTGCCACCGCGCTGCCCTTCGTCGCCGAGGGCCACTTCGGCATCCTCGGCACCAGCTTCAACCCGGACATGTCGCAGCACCTGCTGGCGGCGGATCGCCTCGCCCACGGCGAGTCCTCGCAGCTCTTGCACCAGGGCTACCCGCTCGGACCGCACTCGGTGGTCGTCGCGCTCGAGAAGGGCCTGGGCGTCGGCATCGTCCAGGGCTTCACCGGCCTGACGATCGCCGTCGCGGTGCTCGCTTCCCTGGTCGCGCTGACCGCCTTCCGCGACCGGCCTCCGGTCCTGCGCATTCCCGCTGCCCTCGTAGTCGGCCTCACCTACATGGTCGCCTCCTACTTCGCCCAGGGCTCCTTCAAGGAGACCATGCAGGCCCTTTTCTTCCTAGCTTTTGTCCTCTCTCTGAGAGAGACAACGGCCAATCCCGCCTGGCGCGACCTGCCCCTCCGCTTCATCCCGGCAGCTCTCCTAGCAGTGGGGTCCGTCTACACCTACAGCTTCCCGGCCCTGATCTGGCTGATCGGCGCCGCAGCTATCTGGGCTTTTACGGAATACGCCGTCAGCCATTTCGGTCGATCTGCGGGTGGCGCGGATGCGGGGGGGCCGAGAACGGAGGCGAAGCCCCCGCCCGCAGGCGCCCCCGCAGCTGTGCCAGGCCCCGCAGCCCGGCGGTCTGTCCTGTGGGCGTTCCTCCTCTTCCTTCTCATGATCGCCCCCGAGATCCCCCGCATGATCGACTTCCACAGCTTCGAGACCTTCGACCCCAACGGCCCCGGCCTAGGCAACCTCTTCGGCCAAATCTCGCCCTTCGAGGGCCTCGGCATCTGGCCCTCGGGCGATTTCCGGCTCAGCCCGGGGGACGGCGCGGTGCCGGCGCTCGGCTACTACGCCGGCGCCGCCTTCGCGACGATCCTGCTCGTCTACGGATTGGTTCTCTGCTGGCGCCGTCGCGAGACCGCGTTGATCGCGGGCCTCACTGCCGCCGCTCTGGCCTACG
This sequence comes from Solirubrobacterales bacterium, assembly GCA_030152805.1. GTDB lineage: Bacteria > Actinomycetota > Thermoleophilia > Solirubrobacterales > 70-9 > VRUE01. The sequence goes on along the minus strand of JASLIG010000019.1, from coordinate 17,676 downwards.
CCGCGGCCCGGCTCGGCGGCACGCCGTACACGGCCGCGAAGGCGATCGAGATCGGCGCGCCGCTCGCCGCCCTCCTCATCGTGTTGCCTTTGCTGCGTCGCCCGGTGGCCTGGCTGTACCTGCTGGCGGCCGGGGCCTGCTCGTTGCTGGCGCTGGCCAACGCACCCGTTGGGCCGACGACGTACTCGCCGGCTCTGACCGGCCTGCGCGACGACATTGGCGCGGGTCCGACCCTGGTCCTCGCCTCGAGTCGATTGCTCGCCGACGAACACGGCGCCCCCTACATCGCCTGGGAGCTGCGCGGCGGCCGCGTCTGCATCGCATCTGAAGGGGAGGCCACCCACATCCCTTCGGGCGTCCGCTATGTCATCTCCGAATCGAGCTCGAGCCAGCCCCCGTTCGACGGCTTGCGTCCTGAGCGCATTGCTTCGCCGTACGTGCTCTGGGAAAGGACGGCGCCGGTCTCGGGACGCAGCCCCTGCCCCCTGATAGCCGTCCGCCAAGCCCGCCAAGGCCACCCCCGATAGCGGTCGCACTTTCCGCCGGTATGCGGCGAAAAGTGCGACCTCGATGGCCGCCCGGATTGTCACCACCGTTGATGTCGCACTTCCCTCCGGATAGCGACTGAAACTGCGACCGCGCGGAGGGGGGTGGGGCGGGCGTGGGTAGCATGGCCGGATCGAGGCGGCGACGCGGAAGATCACGGTCAAGTTGCCCGACGGGACGCCGTTGGAGCTCGCTGACGGCGATTCCGGGGCAGACGCGGCGGCGGCGATCGGGCCGGGGCTGGCCAAGGCGGCGCTGGCGATCCGCGTCGACGGTGAGCTGCGCGACCTCTCGGCGCCGCTGCCCGACGGGGCGGAGATCGCGATCCTCACCGACCGCGACCCAGAGGCGCTCGCCCTGATCCGTCACGACGCCGCCCACGTGATGGCCGAGGCGGTGCAGGAGCTCTACCCCGGCACCAAGGTGACGATCGGGCCGGCGATCGAGAACGGCTTCTACTACGACTTCGATTTCCCCGCCGACGTCAAGGTGACCGACGCCGACCTGGAGAGGATCGAGGCGGCGATGCGCGAGCACATCGCCGCCGACGAGTCCTTCGAGCGCCGCGACGTACCCGTCGCCGAGGCGATCGAGATCTTCGAGGGCCAGGGCGAGGACTACAAGGTCGAGCTGATCAACGACCTCATCGCCGACGAAGGCGTCGAGACCGTCTCCCTCTACCGCAACGGCCCTTTCGAGGATCTCTGCCGCGGCCCCCACGGTCCCTCGACCGGACGGATCAAGGCGATCAAACTCAGCTCGCTCGCTGGCGCCTACTGGCGCGGCGACGAGAAGCGCCAGATGCTCACCCGCATCTACGGCACCGCCTTCTTCTCCAAGGTGGACCTCGAGCAGCACCTGGAGCGGGTCGAGCAGGCGAAGGCGCGCGATCACCGCCGCCTCGGTCCCCAGCTCGGTCTCTTCATGCTGCGCGAGGAGGCGCCGGGGATGCCCTTCTGGCTGCCCAACGGTACGACCCTGCTGCACCTGATCGAGGGCGAGGTCCAGGCCCAGCTGCGCAAGCGCGGCTACAGGGAGATCGCCACGCCGCAGGTGCTCGACGAGGAGCTCTGGCACCGCTCCGGCCACTGGGACAACTACCGCGACGCCATGTACTTCATGCAGTCCGACGAGCGCCGCCTGGCGCTGCGGCCGATGAACTGTCCGGGCGCTTGCCTCGTCTTCGACTCCGAGCGCCACTCCTACCGCGAGCTGCCGCTGCGCCTCGCCGAGTTCGGCCGCGTCTCCCGCAACGAGCGCGAGGGCGTCCTGCACGGCCTGCTGCGCGTGCGCACTTTCACCCAGGACGATGCCCACGTCTACTGCACCGAGGAGCAGATCGCCGACGAGGTCGCCGACATCTGCGAGGCGATCGACGAGCTCTATGCCCGCTTCGGCTTCGAGGACGTGCGGGTCGAGCTCTCGACCCGGCCGGAGAAATCGATGGGTACCGAGGAGCAATGGGCCAAGGCCGAGGCGGCGCTGACCGAGGCCCTCGATCGCCAGGGCCGGGAGTACGAGCTCAACCCCGGCGACGGCGCCTTCTACGGGCCGAAGATCGACTTCCACATCACCGACGCGCTCGGCCGCTCCTGGCAGTGCGGCACCTGTCAGCTCGACTTCCAGATGCCCGAGCGCTTCGACCTCCGCTACGTCGGCGCCGACGACGAGCCGCACCGGCCGGTGATGATCCACCGCGCCCTGCTCGGCTCGATGGAGCGCTTCGCCGGCATCCTGATCGAGCATTACGCCGGTCGCTTCCCGGTCTGGCTGGCACCGGTGCAGGCGATCGTCCTGCCCGTCGCCGATCGCCACAACGCCTACGCGGCCCGCGTTGCCGCGGAGCTGCGCGCAGCCGGCGTGCGGATCGAGCTCGACGAGCGCTCCGAGTCGGTCGGCAAGAAGATCCGCGACGCCGAGCTCGGCCGCTACCCGTACATGCTCGTGGTCGGCGACCGCGAGGAAGAGGGTGCCGCGGTCGCCGTGCGCTCGCACGAGGACGGCGAGCTGGGAGCGGTGCCGGTGGCCGACTTCGCGGCCTCTGTCTATACTCCGGGCACTTGATTGCAGGCACGCCAAACACCTCGCGGCCCTGAGCCACCCGTGCCAGCCTCCCAACCTCTCGTCCGCTTGAAGCTCCACCACTCACTTCGATAGTGCCGGTCCCGCGTAGGTTCGATCGGCGCCCACCAGAGCGCGACACCACCCGGATCAACGAGCGTATCCGCGTCCCCAAAGTTCGCCTGATCGGGGCGGAGGGAGAGCAGCTCGGCGTCGTCGAGATTAACGAGGCGCTCAAACGTGCCCAGGAGGCCGACCTCGACCTGGTCGAGGTGGCACCCAACTCGAAACCCCCGGTGACCCGCCTGCTCGACTACTCGAAGTACAAGTACGAGCAGGAGCAGAAGCAGAAGCAGGCACGCAAGCACCAGCAGCAGGTCAACATCCGCGAGATCAAGCTGCGGCCGAAGATCGCCGACCACGACTATGAGACCAAGAAGGGTCACGTGGAGCGATTCCTGCGCCACCAGGACAAGGTCAAGATCACGATCATGTTCCGCGGCCGCGAGCAGGCTCACCCCGAGCGCGGCCGGGCGCTGCTGCAGCGCCTCTTCGAGGATCTCGACGGGCTTGCCGTGATCGAGTCCCAGCCGCTGCAGGAAGGGCGCAACATGAGCATGCTGTTGGCGCCTGGCAAAGAGGCGGCCAAGGTCGAGGCCGGCGGCGAGGACAAACCCGCTGAGGAGTCTCCCGGTGAGGACGACACGCCCGGCGATGACGCTGCGGCTGCTTAGGGCCTATCCCGGCAGGGGTTCCGCTTAACTTTTTGGATGTAGACGGACTTGCTGGCGCCTCAGGGTGGACGCCCAAAAAGTACAAGACGCTTCACCCCTACCGGGATAGGCCTTAGCCCGTAACGACGTCGGCGATTCGCTCTGCGGCGTGGCCGTCCCAGAGGGGCGGCGGGTCGGGCGGTTTCGCTGGGCGCTGAGCTAGGGCTGCTGGGATCTGGGCGATGGCGGCGGGGTCCAGGCCGAGCAGGGCGTTGGTGCCGGCGGTGAGGGTGATTGGGCGCTCGGTGTTGGCTCGTAGGGTGAAGCAGGGGATGCCTAGGTAGGTGGTCTCCTCCTGGATGCCGCCGGAGTCGGTTAGGACGGCGCCGGCGTCGGCGAGGAGGGAGAGGAAGTCGAGATAGCCGAGCGGCTCGCAGAGCAGCAGCCCGGGGTGCTCGGAGTCGATCGTCTCCAGCATCGCCTGCGTGCGCGGATGGACCGGGAAGACGACCGGCATCTGCCGGGCCAGGGCCGCCAGGCTGCCGATCGCGTCGGCGAGCAGGGGGCCGTCGACCAGAGCGGGGCGGTGCAAAGTGACGAGGACGAACTCGCCGGGTGCGACGCCGAGCCGGCCGGCGGCGCCGGCGGCGCGGAAGCGGCCCTCCAGCGCCACCAGCGTGTCGATCATCGTGTTGCCGACCAGGTGGATCCGATCGGCCGGGATTCCCTCGGCGTGCAGGTTGTCGTCGGCCTCCGGGCTGTGGATGAAGAGCTGGTCGGAGAGCTGGTCGGTGACGATCCGGTTCAGCTCCTCGGGCATCGTGCGATCGAAGCTGCGCAGGCCGGCCTCGATGTGGGCCACCGGGATCTGCATCTTGGCCGCGGTCAGCGCCGCGGCCGCGGTCGAGTTGACGTCGCCGGGGACCATCACCAGATCGGGGCGCTCCTCCTCGAGCACCGGCTCCAACCGCTCCATCACCCGCGCCGTCTGCTGCGCGTGGCTGCCCGAGCCGACCTCGAGCATGTGGTCTGGGGCGGGCACGCCGAGCTCCTCGAGGAAGACCTCCGACATCAGCCGGTCGTAGTGCTGTCCGGTGTGGACGATCGCGTGCCGGCCCTCCGGCGCCCGCGCGCGCAGGGCGCCGATCACCGGGGCCGTCTTGACGAAGTTGGGTCGCGTTCCGACCACGTAGACGATGCGCATGCGGCGCCACAGTACCCTGCGCTCCGCCCGTCACCGGCAAACAGTGGCTGCGCTCGCGCGCGCCTGTCTGCTTCAATAGCGACCCGTGCCCAAGATGAAAACTCATTCCGGTGCCAAGAAGCGCTTTCGCAAGACGGCGACTGGCAAGCTGCGCGGCCGGCGCGCCTACTCGAGCCACATCCTCGAGAAGAAGTCGCCGAAGCGCAAGCGCCGGATGGCGCGTCCGGTCGAGATCGCCCCGTCCGATACGAAGACGGTGCGGCACCTGCTTGGGGGCGGCAAGTGAGCCGGGTCAAGCGGTCAGTCCACGCGCGCAAGAAGCGCCGCAAAGTCCTCAAGGAAGCAAAAGGCTATTTCGGCCGCAAGCACTCCTCCTACCGCTTCGCCAAAGAGCAGGTGCAGCGCTCGGGGATGTACGCCTACCGCGACCGGCGCAACCGCAAGCGCGAGTTCCGCCGCCTCTGGATCACCCGGATCAACGCCGCCGCGCGGCTGGAGGGTATGAGCTACTCCGAACTGATCCACGGCCTCGGCGAGGCCGGGGTCGAGGTGAACCGCAAGATGCTCGCCGACATCGCCGTCAACGACCGCGATGCCTTTCGCCGATTTGTCGAGCTGGCCCGGGAGGGTGCGGCCGCCTAGCCGCAGCCAACACTCCACTTTCCCGGGCGGGCCGTTTTGCGGCCCGCTTTTTCGTTCCAGGAGAAGAAGGCAAAGACCAGAACTGTCAGCAAAGAGAAGACCGACGCAGACCAGATGATCGAGAGCCCCCACAACGAGAAGCTGAAGCTGGTGCGCAAGCTGCACGAGCGCAAGCACCGCGAGCGCGAGGGCGCCTTCCTCAGCGAGGGCGAGGACCTGGTCGAGGCGGGCCTCGCCGCCGGGGCCGAGCCGCGCTTCGTCCTCACCGCCGCTGGCAGCGGCCTTGGCGGCGAGGAGGTGGAGCCCGAGCTGCTCGCCTCGGTCTCCGGGCTCGGCTCGGGGACGCGGGCGATCGCGGTCTGGCCCCAGCGCTGGAGCGAGCCCGGCGGTTCGCCCTGCCTCTACCTGCACGGTGTCGGCGATCCCGGCAACGTCGGCGCGATCGTGCGCACTGCCCACGCGCTGCTCGATTGCACCGTCGTGCTGGGTCCGGGCTGCGCCGATCCCCACTCGCCCAAGGCGGTGCGGGCGAGCATGGGCTCGGTCTTCGGTCAGCCGCTGGCGCGCGGTGGGGTGGCCGCGACGCCGGGGCCGCGGGCCGCGCTGGTCGCCCACGGAGGCGAGGGCCCCGCTGCGCTCGCCGGCGCCGCCACGATCTGTCTCGGCGCTGAGCGCGAGGGTCTGCCGGACGAGGTGCTGGCGGCCTGTGACTCACGGGTCACGATTCCGCTGCGTCCGGGTGGAGCCGAGTCGCTGAACGTGGCTGCTGTTGCTGCAATTTGCGCCGAGCGGCTATCGTCGCCCGCCATGCCGGAGGCCGAGCCAGATGCTTGATCGGATCGAGGAGATCAGGGCCGAGGCCGCGGGCGCGATCGAGGCGGCGCCCGGCACCGCCGAGCTGGAGGAATTGCGCGTCCGCTACCTCGGGCGCAAGGCCGAGCTGACCACGATCCTGCGCGGGATCGCCGAGTTGCCCGCCTCCGAGCGCGGCGAGGTCGGCGCCGGCGCCAACGCGGCACGGCAGGAGCTGGAGTCGCTGATCGAGGCGCGCGGCGAGGCACTCGACGCCAGCGAGCTGGGGTCGCGCTTGGCCGGGGACCTCATCGACGTGACGCTGCCCGGCGCGCCACCGCGGCCGGTCGGTCACAACCACCTGATCACCCGCACCACCCGCCAGATCGAGGACGTGATGGTCGGGCTCGGCTACCAGGTGATGGAGGGCCCCGAGGTGGAGCACGACTACTACAACTTCACGGCGCTGAACCACCCACCCGGGCACCCGGCGCGGATGCTCCAGGACACCTTCTACGTGCAGTCACACCCGGAGGTGCTGTTGCGCACGCACACCTCGCCGGTGCAGGTGCGCGGCATGGAATCCCAACCGCCGCCGATCTTCATGATCGCGCCGGGCAAGGTCTACCGGCGCGACTCCGACGCCACCCACAGCCCGATGTTCCACCAGGTCGAGGGCCTCGCGATCGGCGAGGGGATCACGCTCGCCGACTTGCAGGGGACGCTGACCGAGATGCTGAGCGCGATCTTCGGTGCCGGCCGCGAGGCGCGCATGCGGCCGCACTTCTTTCCCTTCACCGAGCCTAGCGTCGAGTTCGATGTCTCCTGCTTCCAGTGCGAGGGGACGGGCACGCTGGCGGACGGCGAGCGTTGCAACCTCTGCAAGGGCATCGGCTGGATCGAGGTCGGCGGCGCCGGCATGGTCGATCCCAACGTGCTCGACTTCGTCGAAGCGAACGGCTACGACCCCGAGCGCGTGCAGGGCTTCGCCTTTGGTATGGGCGTCGAGCGGATCGCGATGCTGCGCCACGGCGTCCCCGACCTGCGGCGCTTCTTCGATAACGACGTGCGCGTGCTGGAGCAGTTCTCATGAGGGTCCCCTACTCATGGCTGCGCGAGTACTGTGATCCGGGCGTTGAGCCCGGAGAGCTCGCCGAGCGGCTGGCGATGACCGGCACTGAGGTCGAGCGGGTCGTCGCGGTTGGCCCGCCCGCGGCCGACGGCTTCGTCGTCGGCAAGGTGCTTAGCGCCGAGCCGCACCCGAACGCCGATCGCCTGCGGGTCTGCACGCTCGACACTGGCGACGGCGAGCGCACGGTCGTCTGCGGGGCGCCCAACGTCGCGGCCGGCCAGACCGTGCCGGTGGCGCTGCCCGGCGCGACGATGCCGGGCGGGATGCAGATCGGCGAAGCGAAGCTGCGCGGCGTGCGCTCCGCCGGGATGATCTGCTCGGCGTCGGAGCTGGGGATGAGCGAGACCTCCGAGGGGATCCTCGTCCTCGAGGACGATGGCCTCCGCGCCGGCACCCCGCTGGCCGAGGTGCTGCCGATCGGCGAGGCGGTGCTCGAGCTGGAGGTGACGCCGAACCGGGTCGACTGCTTCGGCGTCTACGGCGTCGCCCGCGAGGTCCACGCGATTAGCGCCGCCCCCCTCGCGAGTGAGCCCTGGGCGGAGGACGCTCCAGCCGAGGGCGAAGGCGAGGCGGGCGACTACGCCTCGGTCACCGTCGAGGTGCCCGATCTATGCCCCCGCTTCACCGCCCGCGTCTTCACCGACGTCACCGTCGGTCCATCGCCTTCCTGGCTGCAGGCGCGCCTCGCCGCCGCCGGACAGCGCCCGATCAACAACGTCGTCGACATCACCAACTACGCGATGCTGCTAACCGCACAGCCACTGCACGCCTTCGACCTCGACGAGGTCCCGGACGGGGAGTTGACCATTCGCATCGCGACCGACGGCGAGAAGATGACCACACTCGACGGCGTCGAGCGCAGCTTCGACACCGAGACCGTGCTGGTCTGCGACCGCAACGGACCCTCCGGCATCGCCGGGATCATGGGCGGCCAGGTCTCCGAGGTCTCCGACGCCACCACGCGTGTCCTGCTCGAGGTGGCGAACTGGAACGGCACCAACATCCTGCGCACCTCGCGCCAGCTCTCACTGCGCTCCGAGGCTTCGGCTCGCTTCGAGAAGCAGCTCCACCCAGAGCTCTGCATGCGGGGGCAGCGGATCGCCTCGCGGCTGATGGTCGAGCTCTGCGGCGCCAGGCTGGTGCCGGGCACGATCGACGTCGCCGCCGAGACCCCAGAGCCGCGGCGGCTCACCCTGCGCGGCGAGCGGGTCGAGGGCCTGCTCGGCATGGCGATCGCGCAGGCCGATCAGGTCGCCTACCTGGAGCGGCTCGGCTTCGGCGTCGAGGTCGCCGGTCCGGACCTCGAGGTCACCGTGCCGCCCGACCGCCACTGCGACGTCACTCGCGAGGTCGACCTGGTCGAGGAGGTCGGCCGCGTACACGGCCTCGACGAGCACCTGCCCAGCACGCTGCCGGCCGTCGCCGGCCGCATCGGTGGCCTCAGCCGCGAGCAGCGCCTGCGCCGTCGGGCCGAGGACACGCTGCGCGACCTCGGCTTCGACGAAATCGTCGGCTGGAGCTTCACCGACCCGGGCGAGCCGGGCCGGCTGCGGATCTCCGCGGACGACCCGCGCGCCGACGGGATCGTGCTGTCGAACCCCCTTTCGGAGGATCAATCCGTGATGCGGACGACCGTCGTCGGCTCGCTGCTCGACGTCGCCCAGCGCAACCTCGCCCGCGGCACCGACGCAGTCGCCCTCTTCGAGTCGGGGCGCGTCTACCTGCCGAACGCGGCGAAGCCGCAGAAACCCGTGCTCAACACGGGTAATGGCGGCTTCGGGGTTCTTTCTGGCGAATTCCCGGGCGAGCGCCATGCGCTGGGTTACGAGCCGCACCGGATCGGTTGCCTCGCTGTCGGGCCGCTCGTGGCCAAGTCCTGGCGTGGGGATGGGGACCCCGCTGATTTCTACGCCCTCAAGGGCGTGCTGGAGGCACTCGGCGGGCAGCTTGGCACGGCGCTCTCGTTCGAGTCAGCCGAGGAGCCGTTCCTGCATCCAGGCCGCTCCGCTCACGTCAGCGTGGGCAACGGGCCGGTCGGCTGGATCGGCGAGCTGCACCCACTTGTCTGCCGGGATTGGGACATCGAGTCCGCCGCCGGTTTCGAAGTCGACCTCGGGTCCCTCCTCGCCGCCTCCACCGCCGGCGAGGAGACCTACGAGGACGTCACGACCTTTCCGGCCGTCAACCAGGATCTCGCCGTGGTGGTGCCCGCCGAGGTTCCCGCGGCGCAGCTGCGCCAAGCTGTGCTCGCGGGCGGCGGCGAGCTGCTCCGCTCCGCTGAGGTCTTCGACCTCTACGAGGGCGAGCAGGTTGGCGAGGGCCGCAAGAGCGTGGCGCTGCAGCTCGAGTTCCGGGCCGCCGATCGCACCCTCACCGACGAGGAGGTCGCCGCGCGGAGGGCGGCGATCGAGGCCGAGCTGGAGAAGATCGGGGGGTCGCTGCGTGGCTGACGCGCTCGCACAACGCCTCGACGGCGAGCCCGCGGCGCGGGTGCTGGTTGCCGGCGCCTCCGGCTTTACCGGCGCCCTGGCGGCGCAGATCGTCTGGAACCACCCGAAGCTCGAGCTGGTAACGATCACCTCGCGCAGCGACGCCGGTAAGCGGCTCGAAAGCCTCTACCCGCGCTACCGGGTGCCGCTCGAGCTGACGGAGCTCGACCTCGACGAGATCGAGGAGGTCGAGGCCGCGATCGTCGCCTACCCGCACGGCGCCTCGGCGCCGGCGGTTGCCGCGCTGCGCGGGCTCGGGGCGCTCGTCGTCGACCTCTCCGCCGATTTCCGCCTGCGCGACCTTCCCACCTACGAGCGCTGGTACGGCGAGCATGGGGCGCCCGAGCTGCTCGAGGGCGCCGTCTACGGCCTCAGCGAGCTATACCGCGAGCAACTGCGCGAGGCCGAGCTGGTCGCGACGCCCGGTTGCTACCCGACCGCAAGCGTGCTGGCGCTGGCGCCGCTGGCCGAGCGCGGCCTGCTCACCGACGTCGTGATCGACGCCAAGCAGGGCACGTCCGGTTACGGGCGCGGCAGCGACGACACCGTCCACTTCAGCGCGATGGACGAGAACGCCTTCCCCTACAAGACCGAGGGCCACCGCCACCGGCCCGAGATCGAACAGGAGCTGGCGGCGCTCGGCTCGCCGGCGCCGGTCACCTTCGTTCCGCACCTGCTGCCGCTCGATCAGGGGGAGCTGACCAGCTGCTACGCGCAGGTGAGCGAGCCGCTATCCAGGGACGAAGTGCAGACGCTCTATCGCGAGCGCTACGACGGCGAGCCGTTCGTGCACGTCGTCGAGCGGCCGCCCGGCGTGCGCGACGTGCGCGACACGAACGAGTGTCACGTCTATGTCACGGTCGAGGAGGGTGGTCGGGTGATGGCCTTCTCGGCGATCGACAACATCTGGAAGGGCGCCTCCGGGCAGGGCGTGCAGAACCTCAACCTGATGCTCGGCCTCGACGAGACGGAGGGCCTGCTGTGAGTGCGGCGGCCACCCGGAGCCGGGGCTCGTTCTTCAAGTCGCGCTGGGTGCAGCCGCCGCCGGGCGTCGAGGAGCTCGATCCCACCCAGCTCGCCCCCGGCTTTCGCGCCGGCGCCGCGCACTGCGGGCTCAAGGGTGGCGGCAAGACCGACGTCGGCCTGCTGATCTGCGACGAGGAGAGCGTCTCCTCCGCCATCATGCTCACCCGCAACGCCTCGGCGGCGGCGCCGGTGCGGGTCTGCCGCAAGCGCTGCGAGCGGGGCGCGATCCGCGCTGCCGTGGTCAACGCGGGCAACGCCAACGCCGAGACCGGCGAGCAGGGCTACGCCGACGCGGTGGCAATGTGCGACGCGGCGGCTGAGAGGCTCGGCCTGCGCCCGGAGACGGTCGCGGTCGCCGAGACCGGAGTGATCGGCGTGCCGCTGCCGATCGAGGCGGTGCTGGGCGGTATCGGCGAGGCGGCGGACGACCTCTCGCCCGCCGGCGGAGCGGCCTTCTCCGACGCGATCCTCACTACCGACCGCTGGCCCAAGCGCTGCACCCTGCGCGCCGGTGGCGTGACTGTCTCCGCCCAGGCGAAGGGGGGCGGCATGATCCAGCCGAACATGGCGACGATGCTCTGCTTCGTCCAGACCGACGCCGTGGTCGAGGATCCGGACTCGACCCTGCGTGCAGCCTGCGACGCTTCCTTCGAGCGGATCACCGTCGACGGCCAGATGAGCACCAACGACACCCTGCTCCTGCAGGCGACCGGCACGGCCGGCGCGCCGCTGCCCGAGGGGCTGCTCGAGGCGTTGCTCACGCAGCTGGCGATCGAGGTCGTCGCCGACGGCGAGGGCTCGACCAGGGTCGGCCGGATCCAGGTCGACGGCGCCGCTTCGCAGGCCGAGGCCGAGCGCGTTGCCCGGGCGATCGCCAACTCGCCCCTGGTCAAGACTGCGCTCTTCGGCCGCGACCCCAACTGGGGCCGGATCGCCCAGGCCGCCGGCATGGCTCTCGCCGGCGAGGACCTGGAGGAGATCGGGGCCGGGAACATCGACAACGGCGAGCTGGGCGCCGACGTCGCCGAGGCCGAGATCGGCCTGCGGCTCGACCGCGGCGAGCACGGCACCCACGTCTGGTTCTCGGACCTCGGCTACGAGTACGTCCGCATCAACGGCGAATACACGACATGACCGCGAGCGAAAGGGGGCAGCGATGACCGAGCAGGCGCCGCAATCGCGGGCGTCCGGAGTCAGCGTCGAGACGCTGATGGAGGCGCTGCCCTACATCCGCGAGTTCCACGGCCGCACGGTGGTGATCAAGTACGGCGGCGCCGCGATGCGCGACGAGGCCCTGCGCGAGGCCTTCGCCACCGATGTGGTGCTGCTCAAGTACGTCGGCCTCAACCCGATCGTCGTGCACGGCGGCGGCCCCGAGATCACCGAGTACATGGACCGCCTTGGCATGGAGGTGCGCTTCCACGAGGGCCTGCGGGTATCCGACGCGGAGACGGTCGAGGTGGCGCAGATGGTCCTGCTCGGCAAGCTCAACTCCGACATCGTTCAGCGGCTGAACCGCCACGGTCAACCCGCGGTCGGCCTCTCGGGCAGCGACGGCTCGATGTTCGAGGTCGCCCCGGTCGCCAACGCCGAGCAGGTCGGCTTCGTCGGCTCGATCGAGCGGGTCGACGTGGACGTGCTGAACCACATCGCCGCCGACTACATCCCCGTGATCGCCTCCTCCGCCTCCGACCGCGCCGGCCAGTCCTACAACGTCAACGCCGACGAGGCTGCCGGCAAGGTCGCCGCCGCGCTCGGCGCCCACAAGGCGATCTTCCTCACCGACGTCGAGGGCTGGCTCGCCGACGCCGGCGACAACGGCTCGCTGATCTCCCGCGCCACCGTCGCCGAGGTTGAGGAGCAACTGGCCGGGATCGACGGTGGCATGCGGCCGAAGCTCTGTGCCTGCGTCAACGCGATCCGCGGCGGCGCCCAATCCGCCCACATCATCGACGGCCGCCAGCCGCACTCGCTGCTGGTCGAGCTCTTCACTGACGCCGGCATCGGCACGATGGTGACGGAATGAACCTGACCGACCTGCAGGCGCTGGAGGAGCGCTATCTGATGCGCACCTACAAGCGCGCCCCGGTCGAGTTCGTGCGGGGCGAGGGGGCGCTGCTCTGGGACGCCGAGGGCGTGGAGTACCTCGACTTCCTCGGCGGCATCTCGGTCTGCTCGGTCGGCCACTGCAATCCCGAGGTGGTCGAAGCGGTGCGCGAGCAGGCCGGCCGCCTCATGCACACCTCCAACCTCTTCTACACCGAGCCGATGGTGCGGCTGGCCGAACGGCTCTCGGAGTCGAGCCTCGGCGGCCGCGTCTTCTTCTCCAACTCGGGCACCGAGGCCAACGAGTGCGCGATCAAGATCGCCCGCAAGCACGCCCACCGCCGCGGTATCGAGGCGCCCGAGATCGTCAGCTTCGAGCGCGACTTCCACGGCCGCACCTACGGCGCCCTCGCGGCGACCCCGGCGCTTGCCGCCAATCCCGACCTGGGGCCGATGCTGCCCGGCTTCCGCTCGGTGCCGCTGAACGACGCCGAGGCCCTGCGGGCGGCGGTGGGGACGCAGACGGCCGCGGTCCTGATCGAGCCGATCCAGGGCGAGGCCGGCATCTACCCGCTCAGCGACGAGGCGCTGCTTGCCGCTCGCCAGGTCTGCGACGAGGTCGGCGCGCTGCTGATCTTCGACGAGATCCAGACGGGCATGGGCCGGACCGGCTCGCTCTGGGCATACGAGCAGATGCCGGTGCGCCCGGACGTGCTGACCAGCGCCAAGGCGCTCGGCGGCGGCATGCCGATCGGCGCCTGCGTAACCACGCCCGAGGCCGGCGAGGTGCTCGCGCCCGGCGACCACGGCTCGACCTTCGCCGGCGGTCCGGTCACCTGCGCGGCAGCGCTCGCCGTGCTTGACATCGTCAACGACGCGGCGCTGCTGCGTCACGTGCGCGAGCACGGTGCCGGGCTGCGCGAGGCCCTGCTCGGTCTCGACGGAGTCGAGGAGGTGCGCGGCCGCGGGCTGATGCTGGGCGTCGGGCTAGCCGCGGGGATCGACGCCGCCGCAATCGGCGCCGACCTGCTCGAGCGCGGCCTGATCGTCAACGTTCCCGAGCCGAGCACGGTGCGGCTGCTGCCGCCGCTGACGGTCGATTCAGACCAGGTCGATCGAGCCGTCGCCACGATTGGCGCCGCGCTCCTAAGCTACGCCGCCCAATGAGCTCGAAGAAGCACCCGAAAGAACCGCGCGCGCTGACCACTTCGACTGCCGAGCGCTTGGCCGCGATCGTCGAGGCGGCCGAGCAGGCCGCCACCAAGGTGATCGACGACGCCGAGGAGCAGGCCCGCCAGCAGATCTCCGAGGCGAGCGCCCGCGCCGACCGGCTCGTCGCCGAACGCCTGCGCGCCCTCGCCGACGAGCTCGATCCGTCGAGCGGGCCGCGCCGCGAGTCCCACCTGCAACCGGTCGAAGCAGTGCCCGAGCCGCCAGCCCAACCGCTTCACAGCGGCCGCGCGGGCTCTGCCGGCGCCCGCCTGCTCGCCACCCAGATGGCGGTCTCCGGCAGCAGCCGCGAGGAGATCGAGGAGCGCCTGCGCAGTGGCTTCGACATTGCCGACACCAGCGGGATACTCGACGCGATACTCGGACCGGAGGAGTAAGCCATGCACGAGGATCCGACCCGGATGATGCGCCAGCCCGATGACGAGCCCGAGCACCCGCGCGGCAACGCGCGGCTCGTCATCGCCGGCCTGATCGCGGTGATCGTCGGGCTGGTCGTCGCCGTCGTCGTGATCGCGAGCAGCGGCGACAGCGGTACGACTTCGACCGTGACCACGGCGCCCAGTGAATCCGCCTCGACCACCGGCTCGACGACCGAGACGACGACCGGCTCGACCACGGAGACGACCACCACGACCCCGAGCGAAGAAACGACCGCGGAAACCACGACGACGGAAACGACGACCACGCCGCCGCCCGAAGGTGAAAATGGCAGCGGCGGTATCGGCGCGCCTTAGTGAGCACCCCAATCGACACGGTGACATCCGGTTGTTCGAGTCCGTGGCGATTGGAGTGGGAACCAATAGCTAAATGACGCCGGACTCTCCAGCCGATATCCGCACCGCCTCCTACGAGGCCGATCCCGCCGACGTGCGCCGCGTACTGCTGCTCTACTCGGGCGGTCTCGACACCAGCGTGATGCTGAAGTGGATCCAGGATTCCTACGGGGCCGAGGTCGTCTGCCTCACCGTCAACCTCGGCCAGCCGGGCGAGGACTACGCGGTGATCGAAGACAAGGCAAAGCGACTGGGCGCGCTCGAGTGCCACGTCGTCGACGCCCGCGAGGAGTTCGCCCGCGACTACGTCATCCCCGCGATCAAGGCCAACGCGCTCTACGGCGGCGGCTACCCGCTCTTCACCGCGCTGGGCCGGCCGCTGATCGCCAAGCTCGCGGTCGAGCAAGCTCGCCGCAGCGGCTGCGACACGATTGCCCACGGCTGCACCGGCAAGGGCAACGACCAGGTGCGGATTGAGGGCACGGTGGCGACCCTGGCGCCGGAGTTGAAGACGATCGCGCCGGTGCGCTCCTGGCAGATGGGCCGCGAGGAGGAGATCGCCTACGCCCGCGAGCACGGGATCCCGGTCAAGGGCGGCACCGAGGTGGCGCCCTACTCGATCGACGACAACCTCTGGGGTCGTTCCTCCGAGGGACGCTGGATAGAGGATCTCGACCATGCGCCCGAGGACGACGTCTTCCAGCTGGTCACCCGTCCCGAGCAGGCTCCGAGCGAGCCCGAGACGGTCACCGTCGAGTTCGAGGCGGGCATCCCGGTCGCGCTCGGCGGCGAGCGCCTGGCCCCGGTCGATCTGCTCGAACGGGCTGCCGAGATCGGCTGCCGCCACGGCGTCGGCATCGTCGACCACATCGAGGACCGCATCGTCGGGCTCAAGGTGCGTGACGTCTACGAGGTGCCCGCGGCGGCGATCCTGCTCACGGCTCACCAGGAGCTGGAGAAGCTGGTCTGCACGATCCACCAGAACCAGTTCAAGCCCGACCTCGACCGCCAGTGGGCCTATCTCGTATACGCCGGGCTCTGGTGGGAGCCGCTGCGCGGCGATCTCGACGCCTACATGGAGGCGGTCAACGCCCAGGTGACCGGGACGGTCGGTCTCAAGCTCTACAAGGGCAGCGTGCGCGTGGTGACGCGTTCCTCGCCCAATGCCGTCTACGACGCCGACCTCGCTTCCTTCGCCGAGTCGGGCGGGCTCTTCTCCCAGACCGCCTCACCCGGCTTCATCGAGCTTTGGACGCTGCAGTCGCGGATGGCGCACCGCATCCGACAGCGCGGGGAGAAGGAGTAACGCATGGCCTACGACAAACTCGGCAAGGTCGCGGTCCGCTTCGCGATCAAGTACGTCCGCCGCCGCTACCGCCGCCAGATCCGCATCGGCGCGGGCATCGCCGCCATTGCATTGGCGATTGCGGCTTATGCCGCGACCCGTAACGTCCCCGAGGGCTAGCGTAGCCTCGGGGGTTCGTGGCGCGAACGCTCGCGACAAAGGCAGGATGCCGCGGACGCTTCGTCGTGGTCCTCAGTGCGCTAATCGGGACTGCCACGCTGGTGGCCGGCCCGGCTGGCGGCGCCAGCATCTCAGCCCTGCAGCAGAAGCTCTCGACGGCCCGCGAAGAAGCGAGCTCGCTGGTCGGCGAGTTGCAGGCGACCCAGGGCGAACTCGCCGCGGCCGAAGGCGAAGCGGCGGCGGCGAGCAAGCGCGAACGCCGCCTCGCCGAGCTGCTGACGACCGGCGAGGAAAAGGCGGCGCGCATCGCCGCCGAGGTGCGCGAGACCGAGCGCCGGCTGGCGGTCGAGAAGAAGCGGTTGCGGCGCGCCCGGGGAGCGCTCGCCGATCGCCTCGTCGCGATCTACGAGAGTGGCTCGCCCAGCACCGCCAGCGTTATCCTCGCCGCCGACAGCCTCGACGAGCTCGCCACGCGCACCGAATACCTGGAGCGGATCCAGCAGTCCGACTCCGACCTCGCCGCCCGCGTCGCCCAGGTGCGCCGCTCCGTCGCCGTCGCACTGCAGCGCGTCGCGAGACTGAAAGCACGCGTCGACTCCTACAACGAACGCCTGGCCGCCGCTCGCTCCGAAGTCGCCGGTGTGCGCGAAGAAGCCGAGGCCGCCGCCGCGCACCTCGAATCCGTGTCCGCCGAGCGCTCCGCTTCGCTGGCGAAGCTGAAATCTCAGATGAGCGACTGGGTCAGCGACATTCAGGCCGCCGAAGCCGCCAGCCGCGAAGAAGCAGAAGGCACCGTAGAACGCTGGCTGGGCGGCCCCTACTCGATCCCCACCTACATAGTCATGTGCGAGTCCGGCGGCAACTACAGCGCCCTCAACCCTTCCTCCGGCGCCGGCGGCGCTTACCAGATCCTTCCATCCACCTGGAAGCTTTACGGCGGCCAGGGCGAACCCCAAAACGCTTCGAAGGCCGAACAGGACCGCATAGCCGCCGAAATCTGGGCCGACTCCGGGTCATCCGCCTGGGTTTGCGGCTGAGGCGGCGAATCTCGGGAGGGGTGGAGCGTCTTGTACTTTTTCGGCAATTCCTCGAGGCGCCAGCAAGAACGTCTCCACCGAAAAAGTTAAGCGGAACCCCTCCCGAGATCGCCGCCTCGCGAATACCACGGAAGTAGCGCGAAAGTGTCACGAAACCGGGCCGTGCCATCTGACTCGGTTGGCATGATCGCTCCCCCGTGAGCACTCCCTCTGCCGTCCACCTGCACGCCCACAGCGAGTACT
This sequence comes from Solirubrobacterales bacterium, assembly GCA_030152805.1. Lineage (GTDB taxonomy): Bacteria > Actinomycetota > Thermoleophilia > Solirubrobacterales > 70-9 > VRUE01. The sequence goes on along the minus strand of JASLIG010000019.1, from coordinate 277 downwards.
CGCTGCTCGACGGCGCCTGCAAGATCGACGCGATGGCGGCGCGCGCCGCGGAAATGGGACAGCCCGCCCTCGGCCTCACCGACCACGGCGTGATGAACGGCGCCGTCGACCTCTACAAGGCCTGCAAGAAGCATGAGATCAAGCCGATCGCCGGCTTCGAGGCCTACTTCGTCGACGACGTGGCGGCGATCAAGGAGAAGCCGAAGTACGAGCGCAACCACCTCACCCTGCTGGCCGAGAACGACACCGGTCTCGCCAACCTGGTCAAGCTCACCTC